>NZ_JAVIXS010000009.1:0-248372 GCF_031324065.1 Chryseobacterium metallicongregator | reverse complement strand
TTTTTGTTTATTTTTGCGGCGGCATCGAAGATGCCGCCGAAACTTTTTTATAATCAAATCTTTTATGCTTTCAACGCTGAAATTTCATCTCTCAGCTTGGCTGCTTTTATAAAGTCAAGGTTTTTCGCTGCAGATTCCATTTCTTTTTGTTTCTGAGCAATCATTTTCTCAATATCTTCACTGGCATAAGTTGCTTTTGTTTCCGCTACTTTTTGGAGAATCTCTTTTTGGGTATATTTTTCATCAGGGAAGTCTTTGCTTCTTCCCACAAGATTTTCAGAAATCTTTTTATTTAAAGCTGTTGGCTTCAGACCATGTTCATCATTGTACTGCATTTGTTTAGCACGACGGTATTCGGTTTCATCCAGAGTGGCCTGCATGGATTTTGTAATCTTATCAGCGTACATAATTGCTTTTCCATTCACGTTTCTTGCGGCACGTCCCACAGTTTGTATCATTGATCTTCTGCTTCTCAACATTCCTTCTTTATCAGCATCCAGAATGGCAACCAGAGAAACTTCAGGTAAATCCAAACCTTCTCTCAATAAATTAACCCCAATCAATACATCAAAAAGTCCTAAACGAAGATCCTGCATGATCTGAATACGTTCCAGTGTTTCAACATCCGAGTGAATATATCTTGTTCTGATTCCGAATTTGGTAAAGTATTTTGTAAGTTCTTCTGCCATTTTCTTTGTTAGAGTAGTCACCAGAACCCTTTCATCTGCATCGGATCTTTTTTGGATTTCTTCCATCAGGTCATCAATCTGATTTAATGAGGGTCTTACTTCAATAATCGGGTCAAGAAGCCCGGTAGGTCGGATGATTTGTTCAATATAAGCTCCTCCGGTTTTTTCCAGTTCATAATCAGCCGGCGTTGCAGAAACATAAATTACCTGATTCTGAATGGCTTCAAATTCTTCAAACTTTAAAGGTCTGTTGTCCATTGCTGCCGGAAGTCTGAAACCATATTCCACCAATGCTTCTTTTCTGCTTCGGTCTCCTCCGTACATAGCATGAACTTGCGGAACAGTAACGTGACTTTCATCAATAACCATTAAAAAATCTTTAGGAAAATAATCAATCAAACAGAACGGTCTTGTTCCCGGAAGACGGCCATCCAGATACCTAGAGTAGTTCTCAATTCCTGAGCAATAGCCCAGTTCTTTAATCATTTCAAGATCCAGTTCCGTTCTTTCCTGAAGTCGTTTTGCTTCTAATGGCTTTCCGACAGAACTAAAGAAATCAACCTGTTTTACCATGTCATCCTGAATGTCTTTAATCGCTCCATTTAAAGTCTCCTTCGACGTTACGAAAAGATTGGCAGGGTAAATCTGTATCTGATCAAAATTATCCTCTACATTGCCTGTAACAGGATCAAAACTTTGAATTTTTTCAATTTCATCTCCAAAAAACTGAATTCTGATCGCATTATCCGTGTAGGCGGGGAAAACATCAATCACATCTCCTTTTACACGAAATGTTCCTCTTTGAAACTCATTGAGGGTTCTGGCATACAATGCATTAACTAATGAATGGAGAAGAGCTGTTCTCGTCACCTTTTCACCAATCGCTATAGAAATTAATGATTTATGAAATTCCGTAGGGTTCCCGATACCATAAATACATGAAACAGAAGCTACAATCAAAACGTCTCTCCTTCCTGAAAGAAGACTGGCAGTTGCAGAAAGACGCAACTTTTCAACTTCTTCATTGATGCTCAGGTCTTTTTCAATATAAGTTCCTGTAGTGGCAATATAGGCCTCGGGTTGGTAGTAGTCATAGTAGCTGACAAAGTATTCCACTGCATTCTCCGGGAAAAATTCTTTAAATTCCATAAAAAGCTGTGCCGCAAGAGTCTTATTATGTGCCAATACTAAAGTGGGACGTTGTACCTTTTGTATCACATTTGCAACGGTAAAGGTTTTTCCGGAACCTGTTACCCCAAGAAGCGTTTGATATTTCTCACCGATCTCTATTCCTTCGGTAAGTTTTTCAATAGCTTGAGGCTGATCTCCTGTAGGTTTATATTCTGATTGAAGCTTAAAATCCATAGAAAAGAATGTATACAACAAAAATACGAAAGAAATTATTAGACCGTATAATGTTTTGTGGCATTATTTTTCCATTCATAGCCTACAATCACCTAATCATAATGCTATGAAAATCAATCAATTTTACATCCCTGTAGTAAGCCTTTTACTTTTTTTATCTTCATGCAAAGAGAATCATGCTAATGCTCAAAGGACAGGAAATGACGGAAGTGTGGAAACTGATAATCCTAATTCTGACTATAAGCCGGCATTTAAAGGGCAGACAAGAATTAAAGCTGTAAAGACAACCACAGCCTATAATGTTGAAATATTGAATAAAGATTTAGGAAGACCTTGGGGGATTATCAATTTGCCTGACGGAAAATTTCTCATCACAGATAAGAAAGGCTCTATGAATGTTGTTTCAACAGATGGTAAACAGGTTTCAAAAATAGAAGGTTTTCCAAAGGTAGATTCAAAAGGGCAGGGTGGAATGCTGGATGTAGCGCTTGATCCTGATTTTAAAACCAACAATATTATTTACTTCAGTTTTTCGGAACCTTTTGGAAAAGGAAACTTAACATCTGTAGCAAAAGGTAAACTATCTGCAGATCTTAAAAATATTTCAGAAGTAAAAGTTATTTTCCGTGCTGAACCTTCTTATGACGGAGATAAGCACTACGGAAGCCGTCTGGCTTTTGATAAAGATGGAAATTTATTTGTCAGTACGGGAGAAAGATCAGACAAAGTTACCCGCGTTTATGCGCAGAAAACAGATAATTATCTTGGGAAAATTTTAAAAATCACAAAAGATGGTCAGCCTGCTCCGGGAAATCCTTTTATTGGAAAATCAGGATATAAACCGGAAATCTACGCTTTCGGAGTCCGAAACCCACAAGGAATGGCTATAGATCCCAACGGAAATTTGTGGGATGTGGAAATGGGACCACGAGGTGGTGATGAAATCAATCTGATCCAGCCGGGAAAAAATTACGGCTGGGGAGATGTAACTTATGGGATTGAATATTCAGGAGATAAAGTAGGGCAGGGAATCACCCAAAAAGAAGGAACTGAGCAACCTGTCTATTATTGGGATCCTGTGATTTCACCAAGTGGTATTACCTTTTACACGGGGAATATTGATGAATGGAAAGGAAATCTTATTATCGGATGTCTGAGTGGTGAGCATATCAACAGAATCGTAATGAAAGATAATAAAGTAGTAGGAGAAGAACGCCTTCTTGCTGATCAGAAAGAACGTTTCCGTGATGTACTGAATGGGATGGACGGAAATCTGTATGCTGTAACAGACAGTGGTAAGCTTTATAAAATTTCAAAAAAATAAAAAAGCCTACAGAGATTTTCTGTAGGCATTTGTAAGGAAGCTGGAGGCTGGAAGTTATAGTGGTTTAAAATGAATTTCTCCCTGATGTAACTTCCATCATCTGGCTTCCCTCATTTCTTAAAACTTAAAATTAAGTCTGGCAAAAACCTGTCTTCCGGCAAATCCCATCTGTACAGGATCAAAAATACCTCCGGCTTCCGTATTTCCGTCGGATACATGAGTGGTCTGTAAAGTAGGGTATCTGTTGAATAGGTTTTTACTTCCTAAAGTCAGATTCAGGTTCTTACAGAATTCATATCCGAAAGAAAGATCGGTGGTAACTTTTGGATTATATACCTGTTCTGAGTCGTCATAGCCAATCAGCGTTACTTTATCAAACCTTACCATCTGAAGGTTTACATTGAATTTGTTGAGTCTGTAATTAAGGTTTAAATTCACTTTTGTCTTCGGAGCAGAAGCAAGAATGAATGCTTTTTCTCTTGCGCTCAGGTAAATGTCTTCTTTCCCTGCCAGTTGTTCTGAGGTATTCACTTTTGTGATTTCCATATCATTATAGTTTCCGGCTAGGGTAGCGGTCAGTTTTCCTGAACCGATATTTTCTGTATAGCTTAAGATCACATCAACTCCTTTTGTTTTCGTGTCGATGGCATTAGAGAAGAACTGTACCTGGTCAATAAATGGGTTCTCTGCCTGAACATCTGCCGGCAAGTCTGCTTGTGCAAAATATCCGGTCAGAACGATTCTGTCTTTAACACGGATATAATACCCATCTACGGTTGCCGTAAATTTTCCTGTATTGAAGGTAAACCCTGCGCTACCGTTTACCGAGGTTTCCTGCTTCAGTTGAGGAATTCCCAGGCTGCTTGCGATTTTACTGTCATTAGAGGCCAGCTGAATAGTAACCAACTGACCGCCCTGGAAGTTGGTAAACTGCTGACTGTAGTATTTCTGAGCCAGAGAAGGCGCTCTGAAGCCTGTAGAAACAGACCCACGGAACGCAAACTGTGGCGTGATGGCATATCTTGTAGCAAACTTACCATTCAGGGTACTTCCGAAATCATTATAATTTTCAAATCTTCCGGCAATACTTATCATCCAGTTTTTGGTTACATCCAGTTCGGTGTCTACATACGCTGCAAAGTTATTTCTGCTTTTACCGGTATCAGTAGAATAGCCTGGAAAACCTTGTGAGCCACCTGGCCTTACATTGCCACTTGAAGGATTTGTAACCAATAAGTTTTGAGGAGTGTTTGGAGTCACAAGATTCCCATAGACATCATACATAGCGTAAGAAGCCTCTTCTCCTTTGATGATATCAAATTTTTCATACCTGAACTCTGATCCGAAAGCAATGTTGAGCCCTTCCAGTACTTTGAACTGCTTCACAGCATTAAAACCAGTGGTATTCTGCAGCAGAGAATGTCCTCCTGCATTAAAACTTGTAGGAGATTTAACTCCTAAAGTAGCATTAATGGTATTGTCTATCTGATAAGTGAATCTGTTGTTCCCAAAAGCATTATAAAAATCTACATCCCAGTCTGCAACTTTGAACTTTAATCCGTTGTCAAACGTGAAATCCGTAATGCTTGTATTTTCAATCGGGTTAAATCCTGTAGGGTAAACTTCAGGAATATTACCGTCCGCATCAGGGGTTCTGGTCCACGCATAAGCCTTAGTATTTCTATGCGAAAAACCTTGGCGGGAATAAAACTTCAGACCATCAGTTAATGGGACTTCAATATTTCCGAAAAAGTAAATGTTCTGAGCTTTTGCATCTCCAAAACGCTGTCTGGGAGAGGTATAAACATCCGGATTTGCATTTCGTATGGCGTAATCTTTATTCACAAACTCTACGGTGAAATTTCCGAAACCGCCTTTTGATCCTATTTTAGTCCCTAAATTTCCATTGAAATCAAAGGTATTTCCATCCACTTTATGGTCTGATACAACATCATTGTTTCCGGGGCTTTTGAAAAGATTCATTCCATAAAAAGCATTTCCTTCAAAACCTTTGTCTCTGTCATTCAAAATAACATTGATAACTCCTGCGATAGCATCAGAGCCGTACTGAGCTGATGCTCCGTCACGAAGAACTTCCACTCTTTTTATCGCGCCAATCGGAATGGTATTCATATCATATCCGGTGTTTCCTCTTCCTTTAGTTCCGAAAAGATTGATCAATGAAGACTGGTGATATCTTTTTCCATTTAACAAAAGTAAGGTCTGGTCAGGGCCAAGACCTCTTAACGTCGCGGGATCTACAGCATCAGCACCGTCGGATCCTGATTGTTTATTGGAGTTGAAAGAAGGTGCAGAAAACTGTAAAAGCTGGTTGATTTCCACCTGTCCCGTTGACTGGCTTACCTGTTTAATGTCTATAATATCAATAGGAACAGGCGTGTTTACAACTGTTCTTTTCTTGTTTCGGCTCCCGGTAATGGCAACTTCGTCAATTTTTGATTCTTTCAAAGTATCTTTTACCTGCTGAGCATAGGAGAAGGCAGAAACTCCAAGGAAAATAATGCTGATGTATTTTATTTTCATATTAATAATTTTGAGTGATGATTTAATCAAAATTATCAATATTTATTTTTAAATCAACACGAAAATAAAATATTTAGTATGGATATCTTAATTTTGTTTTGATTTGTGATAAATTCGGAAAAATAATAATCTATTATGTTAATTTAATTAAAATTTTTAATATTAAAAGCTGGTAATGATTCTGTTAATTCCTTCTTCTAAAATTTCCTGGGATGTAGAAAAGCAAATTCTGATATGTCCCTCTGCTCCTTTTCCGAACCATCTTTCTGATCCGGGAACAATCGCTACTTTTCCATGTTTTAAGACGTGCTGGGCAAATTCATCACTGGACATTCCGTTTTCTATCTTTGGAAACAGTACAAAAGTGGCTTCAGGCAGATTAGGGGTTACAATTTCTGAACGGTTTAATAATCTGAAAGCAAGATCTCTGTTGCTCTGTAAGTGAGTCAAAAATTCTTTGTACCATGGTTTTGCTTTCTCCAGTGCTATACTTCCTGCAATCTGAGACAGCGTAGAAACCCCTTCTATTGTGGAGTTGAAATTGGATTTTTCTGTGAAGTCTTCAAGAATGTCCTGATCATTGCAGAGTACAGCCCCAATTCTTAATCCTGCTATTCCGAATGATTTTGAAAACCCATACACGGTAAAACTCTTTCTCTTTGCCTTCTCCGAAACGGAAGAATACGTATGAAAGTCTTTATGATCATAAATAATATCACTCCAGATTTCATCACTCATTACCCAAAGGTCATGAGAGGATGCAATTTCTGCTACTTTTATCAATACTTCTTTAGAATAAACTTTTCCAAGCGGATTGTGAGGATTGCATATGCTGATAAGTTTAGTCTTTGGATTGATTAATGAAACCAGTTTTTCAAAATCAATTTCTCCTGTTATCGTATCCACAGGGCAGAGCATTACCTTACCACCAGCAATTTCTACTGATTTTTTGAAAAGAAAATCTACAGGATCCAGAATAATGGCTTCATCTCCGGGATTGAGAACATAAGATGCAATAAGGAACATTCCCTGGGCAGCACTGTTGACAGCCAGAACATTCTCCGGTGAGAAACTTCCATGTTTTTCCATGTTAAAATGATCCGCAACGCTTTTCTTAAACTCAGGAAGTCCGGAAAACGGGCCATAGCTGAGGTAACCGTCTTTCAGGTATTCAATAATTCCCTGTTCTATTTCAGGTGCTGTTCTGAAGTCGGGATCAGCTGCCGTAAGAGGAATGATTCCGTCTTCGAGCGTAGCCCATCTTCCGTTATACGCCTTTCTTTTCAGGGCTTCAAAATTGATATCGTTATTGGTGAACATCATTATTTATAAGAAATGGGTAAAATATTTTCTGTTTGTTGACTTAGCGGGAGCAGAAACTGATTGAGTAATATCCTTCCGTTGTTGATATGAACCTCGATTTCAGGTTTTCTCTCTACTTCGTACTTACTGAAAGCGGTCTGTATATTTTCTTCTTCAACTAAATGCCTAGTTAATAAGAGCGAATCTTTCAATGCAGAGGTGACTCCCTGACTGGTAAATGGAATCAGTGGGTGCGCTGCATCGCCTATGAATACTGTGTTTTCCTGATAAAATGGATTGAGTTTTTCAAGTTCATAAACATTCCATAAATGTACATTTTTATAGTCTGATTTTTGGATGATTTCCGGGACTAGAGGATGCCAGCTTTCAAAAACTTCAACCATGTATTTTCTTAAGTTCTCCACAGAACATTCATTGATCATATATTTTTGGTTGTCAAACTGTGAATACCAAAGAACAATATCATCAGAAAGTTTAAGAATCCCGAAAGTAAGGCCTCCGTCTTCATGGTGAAACTTCATAAAATCATTTTCAACAGAATCTGCAATTTCTTTGTTTTGAATGATATTCACTACTTCACTTTCTCTTACTGCTCTCATTATTTCATCTTTAAAAAGATGTTTTCTGATCCGGCTTCTGGAGCCGTCAGAGATGACAGCAATGTCGGCATCAATAATAGTTCCGCCAGAAAGCTTCAGTTTGCCGTTCTGTAGATCATCAATAATGATGGTTTCTTCGTAGGTTATCTTTTCCGGAGCAATGTTTTGGGCTAATAAATTGATTAATGAGTGTCTTGAAATAGCGAAAACATGATCCAGTTCCTTTTCAGCCAAAACTTTTCCGGTATGAGAATACTTAATGTATTTTTTTAGAAAGTTTCCATGCTTGAGAAGCTGTTCAGGGTTAATAATCTGGTAAAGATAATCCATTCCTTCCTGTGGAATGAGAAAACCGTGACCTGCCAGATCTTCTTTTTTTCTCCTTTCGTAAATGTGGTAGTCGATCTTGTGCTTTTCTAAGTAATTCGCCATGCTCAAGCCAGAAATACCGGCGCCCACGACAGCAATTTTCTTCATTTTCGGAATAAAGTGTTTTTCAGGTTGGTTTTTTAAGTATTTTTTTAATCACTCTTAGGTAAGTGCAAAATTAAAATTAAAAACCTTCACTATTTCAAAAAATAAGTCAATTTGATTTTGATTTCATGAAAAATAAAACGAAAAGCATAAGATATACTGTGTAATAAAAATATATAATTGATTTATATGTGTTTATAAAAGGTGTTTGATCTCAATATCACAATGGTTTTTAGTTGGTTAAGTGATGAATTGTTTTGAGGGGATTAAGAAATAAGATTGTTTTTTGCAAACAAACTTTGAGTTTTTAGGCATAAAAAAAACCGGAAAAAATTCCGGTTTTATCATTAAGCTTTTTCAAGCTGAACAGTAAAGTGTCTTAAGATTTCCGGTTCCCACGTAATCTTGTATCCTTTTGCTATTTCGTCACGTCTTTCGTATACGTTTTTGATGGCGGCAGCAATATAATCCATATGGTTGTTGGTATACGTTCTTCTAGGGATTGCCAGACGTACCAGTTCTAACTTCGGATAACGGTTTTCTCTTGTTGCAGGATCTCTGTCGGCTAACAAAGTTCCGATTTCCACAGTTCTGATTCCTGCTTCCTTATAAATTTCAAGTCCTAAGGTCTGTGCCGGATATTCTTCACGGGAAACATTGGGAAGGAAGTTTAATGAATCGATGAATACAGCGTGTCCTCCGATAGGTTTCTGAACAGGAATTCCATATTCAATCAGCTTATTTCCAAGATATTCAACCTGAGAAATTCTGCTTTCAAGGTAAGCGAATTCAGTAGCTTCATCAAGACCTACCGCCAATGCTGCCATATCTCTTCCGGCCATTCCTCCATAGGTAATGAAACCTTCGTAAATGATCGTGAAGTTGGATGCTTTTCTGAAGACTTCTTCATTATTCAAAGCAATGAATCCTCCGATATTTACTAAACCATCTTTTTTGGAACTCATTGTCATTCCGTCTCCGTAAGAGAAAATCTCTTTACAGATGTCCTTAATGCTTCTGTTTTCCTGTCCTGCTTCTCTTTTTTTGATAAAGTAAGCATTCTCTGCAAATCTCGCCGAGTCAAAGAATACCGGGATTCCGTATTGGTCAGAAAGAGCTTTTACTGCTTTCATATTTTCCAAAGAAACAGGTTGTCCACCAGAAGAGTTACAAGTAATGGTAATTAAACAGAATGGAATGTTTTCTTTAGGGTGACTTTTATAAACTTCTTCAAGTTTTTCAAGGTTGATATTTCCTTTGAAAGGATGAAGATCATTAATGTCAAAAGCTTCGTCTATCGTACAATCAATAGCATGTGCCTTTCTGATTTCGATATGCCCTTTTGTCGTGTCAAAATGTGAGTTCCCCGGAACTACGTCACCTTCTTTTACCAATACTGAGAAAAGAACGTTTTCTGCAGCTCTTCCCTGGTGCGTTGGTAATAAATATTTGAATCCTGTGATTTTTTCAACGGTTTTTTGTAATTGTTCAAAAGAACGTGATCCGGCATAGCTTTCGTCTCCGGTCATCAAAGCAGACCATTGTTTATCAGACATGGCTCCTGTTCCGGAATCGGTAAGCAGGTCAATATAAACATGTGAAGATCTTAGGTTGAAAAGGTTATAATTAGCTTCTTTAAGCCATTGCTCTCTTTCTTCTCTGGTGGATTGATAGATTTCTTCCACCATTTTAATGCGGAAAGGTTCCGCGTACGGTAAATTCATGAGTTAAATTATGTTTTAAATTGTTTGTAAAGAAAATGTGCTTGAAAATAATTTTTCAAAATTCATCAATGTTATAAATAAGGAAGGAAAAGAGATTATTCCGGAGCCTTAAATATATTTTCATCAGAATGGAATCCGGCTACACCGCCGCTCACTGCAAACTTCATGGCAGAAGCTGCTGTCATTCCCACTACAGGTTTGATGTTTTTTTCTTCAGTAACAATTACCCAGCCCGAGATGGCGTACGAGTGGGGAAGGTATACCGCAACGTAATTATGCTTGTCAACGTCCGACATTTCTTTTTGAGTTAAAAATCCGATTCTCCAGATTTCCGGATTCTCGTTGGTTTTTACCCATACAGGATCGTTGAATTTTTTCTTGTCGCCTACGAATGAAGACATGACGTCTTTCGTAGGAGTGTAGATGTGTTTTACTCCCGGAGTTTTCTCCAGTAAGCTGTCCATGGTATCGAAAAAGAATCTTCCAACCACGAACTTATTTCCTAAATATCCTAAAATAGCGGTAAAAAGTATAATAGATACGAATACAAGACCAGGAATCTGCTTTGCCAGAGAAGGAACAAGATTGTCAATCGCGCTTACAATATACCAGATCACAAAAATGGTAAGCCCGATAGGTCCAATGATAACCAATCCCTGAAAAAAGTTTTTCAGGAACATATTGGCGATATTTTCAAAGCTTGGCTTCTTCAAGGTGTATTCTTTACTATTCTTATTTTAACCGTGGATGGTTTCTTTATTTCCGTAGGATTTAATGATATTGGCTTCATATTCCAGCCATTCTTCCCAACGTTTGTTTACTTTTTCCGGATCTCCGAGCTGTCTTGCAAATCCGATGAAAGTAGTATAATGATTGGCCTCAGAAATCATCAGTTCTTTGTAGAAAACCTTAAGTTCTTCGTCTTTGATATTTTCCGTAAGAACCTTGAATCTTTCACAGCTTCTGGCTTCAATCATAGCGGCAAAAAGCATTTTGTCTACGATGAGGTCTTCTCTGCTTCCCTGTATAATAAATTTTGCCAGTTCATTCACGTAATCATCTTTTCTTGCTCTTCCAAAAGTAAAACCTCTTTTTTTGATGATCTCGTGTACCTGGTTGAAGTGATCGAGTTCCTCTTGTGCAATGGCAAGAAGTTCGGTCACAATCTCAGGATATTCCGGAAGCATCGTGATCAGGCCTATAGCATTGGTAGCTGCTTTTTGCTCGCACCAGGCATGATCCGTTAAAATTTCTCCAATGTTTCCTTCTGCAATATTTGCCCACCTTGGATCGGTGGGTAGTTTCAACTTAAACATGTTGTAAAATTTTTGTAAATTTAAACAAATTGAGATAAGAAATGTGACTTTAATTTCAATTTGATCCTTAAAGTCTTAAGATGCGGTCTTTTTTCTTAAGAATTCCAGAATATTCCAACCCGTGACATCTACTTTTTTCAATCCTGCAGAAATAATAAAAGCTAAAATGATATTAATTCCATAAATAATGATCATCAAAAGCCACCAAGGCATATTTTCTTTTAATGGAACTACGAGGAAATAAACCAGAGAAGAACTGATTCCCTGTGCAAAATAAAAGAAAATGGCATTCTTCCCGATATAGGTGATGAAGTTTTCTTTTGTTATTTTCAGTCGGTTATAAAGAACAAATAAGGTCGCCAGAGAGAATAATGCCCAGATGATGTAAGGGATTTTTGGCGGAAATTTATTTTTGTTGATTTTATAGAAGATGTCTCCTCCATAGTACCAGAACATCCATATAAGTGCTACTCCTATAAGTCCATATAATACAGGTATTGCTTTGGCAGGGATCTTTTTTCCCCGCATTTTGTGGCCGATTAAAAATACAGCAAAATAGAAAGCAACGTATCCCACCTGTCCTGTCGGATAATATTCCGGGAAAATGTTGAATAATAAGGTTAAAGCAATACAAAGTCCAATGAACCAATTGATATGTTTTGGAAAAAATCTTAGGATAAGCACTCCGAAAACGGTGAGTACATAATATACTTTAAGATACCAGAAACTTCCCATTACTACAGGAAAAGTATCAGCATTGGTGTACTGATGAAGATACCAGTTTCCCAGATTTTCCCATTGAGGGTATATAGAAATGCTGGTTGTAGAATATTTTGAGCCAAATGTAGAGTAAAAGCTCTGAAGCCATTCCGTAGAAAAGAAACTCAGGCCAAACACTTTAAAAAAGTAATCTAAAAAGAACAGAAAAGTCACAAAAATCATATAGGTAATCTGAAGCTTCAGAAGACGGTATAATGTTTTTTCAATATTGGCTCCCGAAGTAATACCGCTGAGTGCATAAAAAAGGGCTACATCGAAAACGAGAGAGAAAACTCTTACCTCTGCGGGAATATAAAATTGCCCAGACCAAAATGCTGTATGGATAAATATGATGGAGAGTGTTGCCAGTCCCTTGGCAAAATCAATGTAGAGATCTCTGTTCATTATAGTTATTTGGGTGTTTTTTTGCTGTTTCAAAAATACAAAGAAATTGATTGGTTAAAATATAAAAGCTTTTAAAAACAAAAAAAGGGGCGGTACATACTGCCCGCCTCCTTTCTTAAATATGCTAAAAATGAATGTTCTCGTTTATTGAAGATGTTTAAATTCTTCTGCAGAAATTTCTCCTGACTGAATTTTTCTAAGCTCATCAATATATTGACTCATGTATGCGTCAATTTCTGGATTTACAGTGTTTTTAGCCATCTTGTAAGTACCATTTAATACTCCCTGATAGTAATAGAAAAAGTTGTAATCGAAATTGGATGCATTAAGATCATACTGTCCTAAAAGGAATCCTAAACGAACTGCTGATCTTCTCTGTGCAGGTGTTCCGTGATGGTTTACATTGGTTGTCTGATAGTCGCCAATGCTTTGAGCAAATTCATAAGCTGCTGCAATTTCTGCGAAGCTGGTTTTATTGTATCCATTAGGTCTTCTCAAATAGTATCCGGCAAAACCGTCGGCTTCAAGCTCGTTTGGTCTGTACGTTGATTCTGATACAGAAGGGAGATTGAAGATGTACTGCAGTTGATGCCCGTACTCATGGGCAAGGATCATTGCGTTTACAATATCACCGCCTTTAGCTTTTGCATCATAATAGATAGCATAGCCGTAATAAATTCTTCCATTGCCATAAGATATAGCATTGTAGGTAGAATTAAAATTAGTAGGGTCATTTACAAATCTCAGAAGAGGATTGCTTCTTCCCCACATACTTGCAATTTTAGTCATTTGTGCATTCATAAAATTGGTGTCTGTGGAGTTTTGAAGCCCAGTCAGTAAAACTGAATTAGTACTCCAGTTGTTGTCTACATAAGAACAGATTTTTTCAAGATCCCCGGGCTGATCAATTTTTGCACTGAGTGCTTCTTGCTGAGGTTGAACATTGTTGTCCATTTGGTCATCACTACATGCTGTTAATGAAGTAACAGCAATGGCGCCTGCTAGTAAGCAGAGATTAAAGTTTCTTTTCATATATAAATTCAATTTGGTAAAACGAAGGTATGAAATTATCTCTTAAGTGTGAGTATATTATTGAAAAAAATTATTCAAAACATAGTGAATAGGATTTTAATTAAAAAAACATTGCTTTGATTGTAAGCTAATTAGAAATTTATATGTATATTTGCACCTCGAAATAACTAAAAATTTATAAACAATGTTTGCAATTGTAGAAATAGCAGGGCTTCAATACAAAGTTGAGCAAGACCAGAAGTTGTTTGTAAACCGTTTAAAAGGAGATAAAGGAGGAAAAGTTTCTTTCGATAAAGTTCTTCTTACTGTAAACGGTGCAATCACTGTAGGCGCCCCAGCTGTAAACGGAATCACTGTAGAAGCAGAGATCCTTGACCACGTTAAAGCTGATAAAGTAATCGTTTTCAAAAAGAAAAGAAGAAAAGGTTACAAAGTGAAAAACGGTCACAGACAATCTTTAACTCAAATCGTAATCACTGGTATTACAGGTTTTGAAGGTGGAGCTAAAAAAGCTGCTGCTAAAAAAGAAACTGTGAAAGGTGAAGTTCTTTCAGACAACGCAACTGTTAACTTTGGTGAAGATCATGAATTGAACTATCACTTAAAGAAAAACAACTTGTCTCAGTCTAAGGAGAACAGAGAAACTTTAATTACTTTAGGTAAAGCGGTTAAAGTTGAATTAGAAAAGAATATTCTTACTCACGAAGAAGTAGATGCTGCTATCATTAAGAATATCGATCAATTTAAAGCACTTAATAAATAATCCAGTAATAAAATGGCACACAAGAAAGGAGTCGGTAGTTCCAAGAACGGTAGAGAGTCTCACTCTAAAAGATTAGGTGTGAAGATTTTCGGAGGACAAGAAGCTATTGCCGGAAATATTATTGTTAGACAAAGAGGTACTCAGCACCACCCAGGTGATAACGTGGGAATCGGTAAAGATCACACTTTGTTTGCATTAGTAGATGGTAAAGTAGTTTTCAGAAAGAAAGCAAACAACAGATCTTTCGTATCTGTAGAACCAAACGCATAATTTAAGCGTTTTATAAAAATTAAAACCTCAGTTTTTACTGAGGTTTTTTTATTGGCTGGTTTTCAAAGTCTTCATTTATTCGTGAAATACTTTATATTTGTTAACTGTTCAGTTTTGAATCAGTTGCAATAGCCGAAAAGCAAAAGAGTAGGCCTATATTAAAACGAAATATCCATGAAAAATGTAAGAAAATTAACCAGAAAGAATTTAAAAGAAGTAACCGGAGGTGTTGCTGCAGAGTGTCCTTCCATGTTTCAGTCCTGTGATGAATGGTGCAGATGGTCTCCATGGCAGAAATCACACTGCATGCTTTCTCAGCCATGTACAGAATGTTTTGAATAGTATCAGAAATTATAAAAAGAATCTTAACAAGTAGAGCTGAACCTGTAAATAGTGTTCAGCTTTTTTATAATTAAAAAACGTTAAATGATATCTCCATGAAGTGAAATATTGATATATTTGTCCGTAAACCAATAAGGAATCATTGCGGAAGCCGAAAAGCAAAGAGAGTAGGCGACAAATAAAACTAAACAATCATGAAAAATTTGAAAAAATTAACGAAAAAGAGTCTTAAAGAAATCAATGGAGGAGCGGCTTTAGCTCTATGTCCACCAAAGCCAATAAGATCTTGTGACATCTGGTGTGGGATGACTCCAGAGCAAAAAATGCGTTGCCTTCTTGATGTAGAAGAGCCTTGCGAATGCTTTTAATCTTCATTTCAGATTTTTATAAAGCTGAAAATAAAAGTTCGGCGGCTTCAAAGAAGCCGCCGAACCTGTTTTATATTATGTTCCGTTTAAAATCCTACCTGGAATCCTGCTTTAACCCCGAATTTAGAAATATCAGGTCTGTCCAGATAATTTCCTCTCCAGTTGAAATCCACTCTGAAGATTCTAAGGTTTCCAATTCCTATATTTTCAATCCCGAATCCATATTCATAATAGATATGTTCGCTTGGTGCAGAATATTTAAAACCTTCTACATTAATTGCTTTGGAAGCATCACTTAATGTACCATAGGCTCCTCTGATAAATGCAACTTCTCTCAGTTTCAGTTTTTTAATCAAAGGAATGTAAGAAAGGATCTTACCGTTAAAATGATGTTCTAATTGAAGAGTCGTATACGCATCCGTCACAAACTCATAATAATTAAGCTGAGAGAAAGTATTCGGTACCAAACCATAGGAAAGGTTTGCCGGAATAATATTCTGTAATGCCAAAGGAACTGTATTGAAGTTCTTTCCAGCTTCGAAATTAACCACTAATTTTCCCATACTTCCAATTAAAAACGGCTTATAAAGCATGAATTGAAGTTTGTCATAATTGAAATCGGCATTAAATAATCCTTCAATTCCTCGTGTATATCTTAAAACAATAGTTGGAGCTAAGTTTCTGGCTTGGTAACGGTCAATACCAGTTTGTGAGAATTTTGCACCAGGTTTGGCAATTAAACTGATGGTAACGTGCGAGTCATTAACTGTTTGTCTCAACTGCCCGTCTTTATAATACATCAGATTGAATTTCTCAGGAATAGCAGACTTAATACTCTGCATCACTCCATCTACTCTTATCTGGAAGTTCTTCCATGGTTCAATAGCTGCAAAAACGCTTGTTTTGTTTACGGAACTTAAAGAAATGTTTTCTCCTCTTGCAAAAAAGGTACTGGTAGATGAAGATTGCGGCGTAACACCATCACCTGCTGTAAGCTGTCCCCCAAGCTGAACAATATCTCTGCTGGTGCCTGCTCCAATCATAAAGCGGTTAAGCTTATTGAACATATATCTTGCTTCCACTCCATATTTAAACTGTTGATCTTTGAACCCATACGCTGTATAAAACTGAGCTCTCCAGGTATCATTCAATCCGAAATAGGTTCTTGCTCCTAATCTTATCCTGTCCCCTTCTACTTCATTTCTTCCGTAAATTGAGAAAATAGGACCAATATCTATTCCTTTAAAGGCATTATAATACCTTGAACCAAGTGTTTCAAACAGTTTTACCATTCGGTTGAATTTAGGAGTCTGCTGAAGCTGATCAAGCATATTATAAACACCCTGCTCTGCTTTAGATAAAGTGTCAGGTCTGGCTTTAGTCCAATATGCATCGTCTTTATTGGTGAACTTGTCTTCGTATTCTTCTTCGGTACGTTTGAATACTTTAGGATCAAGAGGCTTGTTGAATTGATACTCGGAATAATCTACCGATCTTTTGGCGATGATACTTTTTGCGCCTTTCTTTTTTGAAAAAGGGCTCATTTCAAATTCCGTGATCAGTTTTTTAGGAAGAAATGTAGCGTCATCAGGGTTGTCGTATTCCACCTGAGTATACACGCTGTTGACAAAGTTGACATTGATTTTTTGTGTTGACTTCAATGTTGCTCCTAAAACAGCATAGGTATCTGTATCAATATAAAGATTTCCCTGGAATGCAAGGATATCTTTTCTCTTAGGCTGATACCTTATCTGGAAGGCTTTTTCCCCACGAATCGTAATGGTGTCCATAAGACTATAATCATAGGTGCTGAAGCCATCTGTTCCCACGGGACTCTGGAAGCCAATATCGAAATAATTTAAAGTATTGTCGTAGATATTAATATCACGATATAAGTTTTTAGCAGAAACCGTAATCACCTGATTGTCCTGAAAACCTGAGGTCTTTTGAGCAACTAATGTTCTTTTGCTGTCCTTATCAGGTCTGTTTTTACCAAAGTTCTCATAAACGGCTTCATTGATGAAAATAGGGAGGCCTAATCTTCCGCTTGCTGTAGAATCTGCATAGTCAAAAATAAAATCCAGTTTGTTGAAAATCTTTTTCTTCATGAACGCACTGTCAAGATTGTTCAGATCAAACTGTGTTTTTTCGTATTCTTTATACGAATAGGTATCGAACTTCTCAAGTCCGTTATTCCTTTTTTGAGCCCAGACTTTCTGCATAATCGCATAGGCCGGGTTTTCTTTCTTGTTCTTATATTTTGTTTTACCACTTTGAAGAACAATTTCCTGAATATCACTTACTTTAGCCTGCGAAAGCTGTACGAAAATATTGTCAGCATTTTCGGGAGTGATATCAAGGGTTTCTGTAGTATAATTTTTTCTGGAAAATTTTAACTGATGAATGATGTTATCAGACTGAATGATGAAACTGCCTGAAGTTGTCGTCAGGACAGGTGTTTTACTGTCGTTGATAAAGATATCAACTTTATTGAGTTCTTTACTGTTCTTTTCGTCAACTACCTTACCGCTCGCTTTGTTTTGAGCGCATACGGAACCGGTGAGAATCAGAAAGAAAAATAAAAGATAGTGTTTTTGGGAATTATTGTTTAACATCATTCGTTTCTTCAGGCAATTATCATAAACAAAAAGCATGCAGTTTATTTAAAAAATAGGTAAAAAAATAAAATATTTTTATTCTATCCTATAAAACGACAAAAGTAACGAAAATAATATATGTACAGGTTAAAAATTAATCGGAAAGCTTTAATGCTTAAAATATAATAATCAGGGAATTAAAAGAGAGCATAAGCCGCTATCTCTATAGCATATTCAGATGCTGTTTTAAGATTTATAAAATAAAAAAAGACTTACATTTCTGTAAGTCTTTTTTGCTCCTCCTGCTGGGCTCGAACCAGCGACCCTCTGATTAACAGTCAGATGCTCTAACCAACTGAGCTAAGGAGGAATTTCCTTTGTTTTAAGTGGTGCAAATATAATAGGAATATCCGTACCAAGCAAGTTTTATCCTTTATTCTTAATAGTTTTTAACTAAATGTATTGAAATTCAATAAGAAATATTTTCAGAAAATTTCAGGTAAAACTAGATGTCTTCAAATAAATGTTGAAAATAGCGTTCTGGTGATTCCAAAAAATTCTTTGTGAGCTGATAGTGCTCTGTTTCTTTATAGTGTGTTTTTTGAATTTTATTATCAAGCAGATAAATTTCTGCAGTCGGATAACTCATTAAGATCGGAGAATGGCTTGAAATTATAAACTGAGCCTTCCCTGTTTTTTCTAATTTGTGAATAATAGAGAGTAAGGAAAGTTGCCTTTGTGGTGATAAAGCGGCTTCCGGTTCATCAAGAAGATAAATTCCGTGTTGAAAATGGTTATGGAATAATGATAAAAATGCTTCACCATGGGACTGTTGGTGTAAAGATTTCCCTCCATAGGCTTCCAGAACTCTTTGGTCCTCTTCAGCAACTTCATCAATATAGGTCGCAAAGTTGAAAAAACTTTCAGCCCTCATGAAAAAACCTTGAGAAGTTTTATGATGCCAGGAAAGAGTAAGATATTCCGACAGCATCGATTCTGTTTTATGAAAGTTGTAATTATGATTGCGATTTCCTCCGGCAACATTGAAATTACACTTGTCTGCAATGGCTTCAAGCAGAGTGGATTTTCCAATTCCATTTTCGCCAACAAAAAAAGTAACATTGCTTTTTAGCCTTATATCTAGACCCTTGCGCAAAAAAGGCAGGGTGAAGGGGAAGTCTTGTGGACAATTATCTTTTAAATAAATTCTGGATAAATAAGGCATTTTGCTTGATAAAAATTATTACCCTTATCAAGCAAAATATGTGCAAAAAATAGGAACTAGTCTTTATTTCTTCAAATCCTTAAGTATTTCCTGAACAGCTCTTTCCAGTTGTGGATCATTGTTCTGAAGACGGTCCATAAAGGTGTTTTTGACATAAATGTCTGGTTTTACACCTGTTTTTTCAAGATTTTGTCCGTCTAATGTGTAAGTTCCCCATGAAGGAAGTCTATAAGAAGATCCGTCTACCAAGCCTTTTGCTGAAGTGAAAATAATCCATCGATAAGTATCCTGACCGATAATTTTACCCAGCTTTAGAGCTTTGAATCCGGCTGCTGTCATTTCAGCGTCACTTAATGAAGCTTCGTTGATCAGAAGAACAACAGGTTTTCCGGAAGGAGCGAAGTTCGGTTGTGTTGTTATTTTCCCTTCACGGTATTTCCATTGCAGATAAGGTCTCTGAGAAAGGAAATTCAATACTTTGTCATGAACATTTCCACCTGTGTTGTAGCGTAAATCGAGAATAACAGCGTCCTTTCTGTTCTCCTGTTCTACCATATCCAGAAGGAATCGGTCCAGCTCGTCAGTGGACATGTTTTTCATGCAAGAGTAGGCAATACGGTTGTTGCTAAGCTTGTCAACACGCTGATGATTGTTATAGATCCAATCATCGTAAAGCAATCCTTTTAATTCTCCATTAGAAATCGGATGTACTTTGGTTGTTACAATTTTACCATCACGATTAAAGGTAAGAACAAGTTCATCCTGTTTTTTAGGGCTTGTGAAATAGGTTTCGATATTTTCGTTTTGATCAATCTTCTTTCCGTTTACAGAAGTCAGTTGATCACCAGGTTTGATGTCAACTCCTGAACGGTAAGCGGGAGATTTTCTCACAATGCTTTCTACCGTGTAAGGCTGGTCTTTTTTGAAGATAATTCCGGTTTCGTTGGTGAAATAGTTCAGGAATACGGTTTCCTCTTTTCCAGTAGATGAAAATCCGGTATGTGAAGAATTAAGCTCGCCCAGAAGATCATTCAATAAAATTCGCAGATCATTTCTGTTATTTACATACGGAAGGTACTTTGCATACTGCTCCTTTTTGGCTTTCCAGTCGATACCATGGAATTTTTCATCGTAGAAGTTTTCTTCCACACCTGTCCATGCTTCAGCATACATCTGCGTAAATTCTGATGCCAGATCTTTATCAAAGCTATATTGGATATTGATTTTCTCAGGCTTTAATGCAGCTACAGTTGTTTTGTAGATATTACCTTCTATCAGAGCGAATAGGTTTTTCTCATTTTTGGTTAAATAATAAGCTGCTTTATCGAAAACTTTTTCAGATTTGGCGGGCTCAAAATCAGTGAACACCTTTTTATACAATTGTCTTTTTCCATTATCCTGATTAGAATTAAATAATAGAATCTCTTTTTTGTCATCAGCAAAAACGGTCGGATCATCCTGATATCCATATCGGTCGGTAACCAGCTCAATTCTGTCCAGAGTATCTTCAGGATTTACTTTCAGCTCTTTGATTACCGGTTCTTTTTCTTCTTTTTTCTCTTTGTTCTTGTCTTCCCCTTTTTTGTCCTTCTTATCTTTATCCTTTTCTTTATCCGAAGATTTTGTTTCCTTCTTTTCTTCAGTGAAAAGATTGTCGAATTTTTCAGATTTAAAAGGTTCATCAAACCAATCCAGGGCCATGCGGTAAATGTTAGATTTCTGCATGCCTAGAGGGTAAGACGGATTGGTTCTGTCACTCGTGAAATAAATATACTTGCCGTTTGGAGACCATACAGGATCTTCTTCTGAAACTCCAGTGTTGGTAAGGTTTAAAGTCTGTGCTTTTTTAATATTGTAGATGAAGATATCGAGTTCGAAGTTTCTTTTTGCAGAGAATAATACATATTCGTCATTAGGAGAAAAGGAAGGTCTTGAGTTTTGGAAAGCCCATATTTCATCCTTCACAATGGTTGTAGATTTTAAGTTTTTTAAATCCAACAATCTTACTTCATCTCTCCCGCTTAAGTAAACGGCTTTTGAAAGGTCGCTGTTCAGGGTGATGCTGCGGTTATTGCGTAAATCTTCCGTTAATTGTTTTGGCTGACCTTTTCCGTCTGCCTGAATTGTAAACCAGTTTTGATATCCGTTATAAGTCTGATTGTAAAGTAAAGTACGGTTGTCTTTCAGCCATTTTACTTCCATAGCACGTTCTTTACCGTCAGAAACTTGTTGGGCAAACTTTCCTTCAATATCAGAAACGAATATGATACCACGGCTTATGAACGCCATTTTTTTACCGTCCGGAGATACATCATAATAGGAAATATTATTTTCCACATTGAAATTCTGAGCTTTTTCCAGGGTTTTATTAGTATTCAGGCTGATGTTGAGTGGAGTTGTTTTTTTTGAGGTTACATCATAAGTATAAAGCTGATAATCTTTTTCAAAAATAACTTTGGATCCGTCGGCTGAAACAAAAGGTTTTTTAATAGAAGTATCGAATTGGGTTAAAGCAGTTTTTTTACCATTTTCGATTTTATAAAGATTGTATTCGCCATTATTTTCATCAGAAATGAAATAGATAATGCCGTTTTTATCTACACTTGGATTGAAGTCTTTTCCTTCATAATTGGTGTACTGTTTGAAAGAATTGCTTTTTGGATTGTATCCAAGAATATCAGGGTTATTTTCTCCCTTATAACGCTTTCTCTGTACCTGGTGGGCGCTTTCAGATGAGCTTGTGAAAAGATATTCTCCTGCAGGAGTTTCCACAAGTCCATTGGTATAGTTAAAGTAATTATTGAAAAGTTTTTCTGGAGTTTTTCCTTCAATAGTCGTTTTAAAACTTCCGAAATTATTATTTCTGGTGGAAGTAAAATAAATCGTTTTACTGTCCCATGCCCAGCTTTCCATTTCGTCTCTTCCGGTATGGAAAGTCAGCTGCTTGATGGTTCCGCCTCCCGCGGGCATTACATAAACATCATAATTTCCGTATTGGTTAGAACTGAATGCAAGCCATTTTCCATCCGGAGAAAGGCGGGGATTGATTTCTTCCCCATCCAGTGCGGTAATTCTTGAAGCATTTCCTCCATTGGAATCTGCTTTCCAGATATCACCGTCATAAGAGAAGTAAGCTGTTTTTCCATCAGGACTCAATGACGGGCTTGATAAAAAACAAGACTTTTCCTGCGCCGAAATCCCTATAATAGAAAATGCTGTGAATAACGAAATAATAGTTTTCTTCATGGTACAATTGGGTATTTATTCAATACTATATATTGGTTTTTATTATTCTTTGCCGTTTTAGAGCGTATTTGTGAGGATTTTCTTAATACCGATTACCCTAAAAAGAATAGTCGGATGATTGGGGAAATCGTTACATGAAAAATACTTGAAAGGGCAGATGATATTCAATACAATAGGTCAATATTTCATAAAAACTTAAGATAAGTTGCAAATATCTGTCTTTTTATGGTTATTACAGTGCCTGTTCAGATGAAAGCACAAAAAAAGACTTACATTTCTGTAAGTCTTTTTGCTCCTCCTGCTGGGCTCGAACCAGCGACCCTCTGATTAACAGTCAGATGCTCTAACCAACTGAGCTAAGGAGGAATGTCCTTTGTTTTAAGTGGTGCAAATATAGGACGAATATTTATACCCTACAAATATTTTTAAGAAAAATTTTAAAAAAATTATAATTTACCCATAAATACTTTGAAGATGTCGCTTCCAAAGATCAGTAACATCAATCCTAACAGGAAGATAACTCCAATCATCTGTGCGTTTTCCAAAACTTTCTGCGGAACAGGTTTCCCTACAATAATTTCATATAAAGTAAATAAAACGTGTCCACCATCAAGTCCCGGAATAGGAATAAGGTTCAGGAATGCCAACCATACAGAGAACATTGCTGTAAAGCTCCAGAAAGCAACCCAGTTGATCTTAACGCTTCCATCCGCATCTTTATCCACAGGCATATTCTTTACAATAGCAATAGGACCTCCAACGTTCTTATAACCCTGAACTTTAGAGTTGAACATAATTTTAAACTGCTTAACCTGAGTAGTTAATGCTTCAATAGTTCTTGTAAATCCTCTTGGAATAGCTTCTCCGAAAGAATATTTTTTATTCGTTACAATATCTTTTGCAATACTTTTTGTATCAATTGCAATCCCCAGTTTTCCGTTTTTATCTACAGAAACTGCCGGTAATGTCTGTAAAGCTCCATTTCTTTCAACGTCTACAGAAATTGTTTTTCCTTTATTTTCACTTAAAAGAGCACTTACTTCATCAAAGAATGCTGCTTTCTTACCGTTGATTCCTACAATTTTATCACCTTTCGCAAGACCAGATGCCTGAGAAGAAGGAGTTGCTAATGAATCAACAACCATAGAAACTCTTGGAGTGATATATAGTCTGGCTTCTTTCTGTTTAAGAACATCTGCTACACCATCTGCATTCACTGGGAAAGTAACTTCCTGCCCGTTTCTGTTTACGGTAACATGATCTCCTAATAGAATATTGATTGAAGTATTTTCAAGTCTTTCCGCAGGTTTTCCGTCTACGCTGATGATTTTGTCACCATTATGGAATCCCATTTTCTTTCCTGCTGAAGTAGCTTCAATACCGTTGTTGAATTTTGTGATATCCGTATAGGTTTCTCCGTTAAAGAAAGAAAGACAGCTGTAGATTAACCATGCAAGGAAAAAGTTAACTGTAACTCCTCCCAACATAATGATCAGTCTCTGCCAGGCCGGTTTTGATCTGAATTCCCATGGCTCTGCCGGTTTTTTCATTTGGGCAGTATCCATACTTTCGTCCACCATTCCTGCAATCTTCACATACCCTCCGAAAGGAAGCCATCCGATACCATATTTGGTTTGCTCAGGGTGTTTTCTCCAGTCGTTGTCCGGAAGTTTTGATATATCGATAGGAACTTCTTCCTTCTTTCCGTTCACTTCTATTACTTCAGAATCCGGTAAGTTTTTTGATAAAAATTTATACTGCCATTTTCCGTTGATTTTCTTCATGGAGAATATGGAGAAATAAGGATCAAAAAACAGGAAAAACTTCTCTGCTCTGGTTTTGAACCATATTGCCGGTAAAAAATGCCCAAGCTCATGAAGAAGCACAAGTATAGAGATGCTCAGAATGAACTGAAAAAGTTTAATTGCTATTTCCATTAATAATTTTTAGATTTTAATTTGCAAAGGTAACAATTATCAAAACTATGCCAAATAAAAAAGCTCCCCGAAACAAGAAGCTTTGTCATATTTAAAGACGATTTGATGATAAGATTATAAATTGAAAGAAACGCCAAGGCTGCCATTATTACCAACCTCTGCAAAGACTCCGATTTTCTCTGTGAAGAAATAACGGGCTCCAATGTGAGCTCCCACTCCAAAGTCTCTCCCTAGAACTCCAAGGTCTACTCCAGGATAGATGTCCCATTTGGAAGGAAGATTTAACGCTTCCTGCAAGTGAAAGTTCAGTCTTCCGAAAACAAAAACACGATTATCCTTATCGTTGTTTTTATAATTGTCGAAGTAGCCATTGATTCCGGCTCCTACTGAAATAAGTTTGTTGAGTCCATAGTCGTAAGTTCCCGTGATCCCGGTTCCATATCCCCACGCGCTCAGTCCCAGTTGTATTTTCTGATCTCCCTTTCCTGTCCAGGCCTGAGCATTAGCCATAGCGCCAAAAAAGAAGATCGCCACCATAAAAAACAATTTCTTCATAAATTTTTAATTTTAAGGGTAATAATAAAAAATATCTCTATCAAAAATGAAACCGAAAGAATGGCAGTAGTATAAAAATGATTGACTTTAATAAATTATTAAGAAATAGTACCCTGTTTTTGTTTGAAAAACCATCTTTTCAACCATTTAATTCTCCTTTTGTAAAGATAAAAGCTGTATTTTTATACTTCACATTTGAATAATTTAAAAAGAATAAAAGATGAAAGTTGTAGGGCTTAATTTAGATATCATCTGGAAAAATAAGACTGATAATTTTAAACTTATAGAAAACGAACTGCAAAATGTAGAGGCAGATCTGTTTCTTCTTCCTGAAATGTTTTCAACAGGCTTCTGTATGGATGCTTCAGAAGTTTCGGACAGAAATAATGAGTCACTGGAGTTTTTGAAAAAGATCTCGAAAGAGAAAAATGCAGCATTCTGCGGAAGTGCTCCGGTAGAACAGGACGGAAGTTTTTACAACAGGATGTTCTTTGTAAAGCCTTATGGTGAAATCTTTTTTTATGATAAAAGACACCTGTTCTCTTTTTCCGGAGAAGATAAAGTGTACACGCCAGGAAAAGAAAGAGTAATTGTTGAATATAAAGGAATACGTTTCCTGCTTCAGGTATGTTATGATCTGCGGTTTCCTGTATTTGCAAGGAATAATGATGATTATGATGCTATTTTATATGTTGCCAACTGGCCCGAGAAAAGGGTAGGAGCATGGGAACATTTGTTAAAAGCCAGAGCTATTGAAAACTTATCTTTTGTATTTGGTTTAAACAGAATCGGGACCGATGGAAATGATCTGTTTTATCAGGAAAGCTCTCACTGCTTCTTTGGGGATGGAAAAGAAATTTCTCATAAACAGGGAAATCTTGTATCTGCAGAACTATATATGGAAGAATTGAACGATTTTAGAAAGCATTTCCAGTTTTTGAATGATAGAGATTCTTTTTCTATTGAATTTTAGGATTTTACCACAGGTTTCGCAGATCTTCACAGATTTTTAATTTCTATATAAAGAAAAATAAGTATAATTATCTGTGGAAATCTGTGGGAATTATAAAAAGCAAAAACTGTGAAAAATCACAGTTTAAGCATATTCTTGTAAAAGTTGTGTGAGGGTATTCACATCATGAACACCACTTTCCTTCCATAGCATTTCTCCTTTTTTGAAAATGGCCAGTGTAGGGACTCCACGCACGCCATACTGAGCTGCCAGTGCAGGATATTGATCTACATCTACCTTTATAATTCTGGCTCCTTCGCCAATATTTTCCTTTACTGTATTTAATACCGAAGACTGTACTTTACAAGGCTGACACCATGTTGCAAAAAAATCGATAAGTACTGGTCTTTCTGAATCTATTATTTCTTGAAATTTTTGTGACATAATTTTGGTTTTATTAGTTTGCTTCTTTGATTGTTTCATCCTGGATCGCTTTTACATTCTTCCAGGTTGTACCATCATAAGCTTCAACTCCATTTTTCTTCAAAATTTCCATTGCCTGATCTGCCTGGATTCCTTTATTGCAAAACACAACAACTTTCTTACCTTTTAGAGTTTCTATATTGTTTTGAATATCTGCTAATGGAATATTGATAGCATTTTTTGCCGTTCCTGCAGTATATTGCTCTGGAATTCGGACATCTACCAATAGTACATCAGAACTGTTGACTACTTCTTTGATGTTGGCTGTAGGACCTGTAGCTGTAGGCTTTGTTTTACAGGCACTTAATGTAAATGCTAACGCTAAGAATAATCCAAAAAACTGAATTTTCATGATCTTATAGGGTCTTAGATTGACATACAAAATCTGTAGTTGGAAGTTTTTCCGTTTTTTTGATTCCGTTAAATCCTCCTTCTATTTCAGTAAAGTTTCTGATTCCGTGTGAGTTAAGAATGCTTGCTGCAATCATACTTCTATATCCGCCGGCACAGTGAAGGAAGAAGTGTTCAGAGTCATCAATGGTACGTGCCCAGTCGCTGATGGTATCTAATGGTTTGTTGTAAGCGTTGTCAATGTGTTCTGCAGAGTATTCAGTCAGTTTTCTTACATCAATTACAGTAGCGTCTGCTGTAAACTGCTCTGCAAATTCAGATGGAGTAATT
Source organism: Chryseobacterium metallicongregator (assembly GCF_031324065.1). Classification (NCBI taxonomy): domain Bacteria; kingdom Pseudomonadati; phylum Bacteroidota; class Flavobacteriia; order Flavobacteriales; family Weeksellaceae; genus Chryseobacterium; species Chryseobacterium metallicongregator. Next base: position 221,399 of record NZ_JAVIXS010000009.1, on the reverse strand, counting down.
CTTTTAACTTCGTCAATTTCCTTACCAGCATTTTTCCATGCTTCAAAACTTCCTTTCAGGTAACCAATCACATTATCAAAGCCTACTCGGCTCAGTCTTGTGATCACTTCCTCTTCAGTCCCTTCATCAGTAACTAATAATAAAGGATGCTTTACATCTACAATAAGGGTTCCTACCCATGGGGCAAAATCTCCTTTCAGTCCTATATTGATAGAGTTTGGAACAAATCCTTTATGGAAGTCCGCAGCTCCTCTTGTATCTAAAATTAAAGCTCCTGTTTCCTCTGCCAGCACTTCGAAATCTTCAGGTGCAACAGGCTGCAATCCTTTGTTCATTACAACGTCAAGACTTTCATAGCCGCCTTTATTTAAAGCTACATTCATTCCGAAATATTTCGGGGGAGCTGTTAAACCATCAAGAACTTCTCTGATGAAAGACTCTTTATCCGGTTGATTAAGTGCATAATTTGTCTTCTTTTGATTTCCTAAAATGTCTACTGTTTCCTTCTGCATATTCTTCCCACAGGCAGATCCTGCTCCATGAGCTGGATAAACTGTGATACTGTCATCCAACGGCATAATTTTGTTCTGAAGACTGTCGTAAAGAATTCCTGCAAGGTCTTCCTGAGTAAGGTTAGTCGCCTTCTGGGCAAGATCTGGTCTTCCCACATCTCCTAAAAACAGGGTGTCGCCTGTGAAAATTGCAGTTTCAACACCATTTTCATCGATTAAAAGGTAAGTACTGCTTTCCATCGTATGTCCAGGAGTGTGCATAACCTTTATTTTCACTTTCCCGATCTCAAAAATCTGATTGTCTTCAGCAATGATGGCATCAAATTCAGGAGCAGCAGTAGGTCCGTATACAATAGGGGCACCTGTTTTTTTGCTTAAATCCAAATGTCCTGATACAAAATCTGCATGGAAGTGAGTTTCAAAAATATATTTTAAAGTGACATTGTCTTTTTCCAGACGATCCAGATAAGGTTTTACTTCTCTTAGAGGATCAATAATGACAGCTTCATTCTCTGATACAATATAATAGGCACCCTGAGCCAGACAGCCCGTATATATTTGTTCAATTTTCATTGGGGTCTTTTTTTAATGAGTTAAAGATACGAAGTATTAGATAAATTCTAAATGAAATGTTAAATCCCATTGATAGTTTCTTTCAATACTTTGTTAAACGTGTGTTTAGTATGTGTTCTTTTTTTAGCAAAAAGAATGCCTTACATAATGTCAATTAGTGAATACTGTTTTATATCATGTTCTTCCCATCGAACAAAATTTTTGAATATCGTGTTTACTCTAGCTTATAATATATTTTGTAAAGGATTTCATTGGTGTTTTCCGTAATGTTTTTATCTGTTTTGAATTGGAGATATTCATCTTTTTTAGCTTCTCCTTCATCATAATGGATCAGCCTGTTGTACCTGTCATAGAGGTAATCTTTAATTTTTCCGTTGTCTGCTAATCTAATAATTTCATCAAAATATTTTTTAGTGTCTTCTTGCATCGGCCAGTCTTTTTCATGGGTTTTATAGAATTCTATCATTTTGTCTATAGCATATACTTCAGACTCGATATTCATATCATTGAAGCCTGTCAGAAGTTCTTTTTTGTCTGCATTTTCTCCCAGCCATTTTATTTTTGCATACGCCGAAGCAATCACAGCATTGGTCATCATAGAATCTCTTTTGAGAACTGGAGATAAGATGATATCCGGAGTATGGCTGGTAGGAAGAGGCTTTTTAGCAGCTATATCCAATACACCAAAATAAGTCTCCGCTTTGGTTTTGAGTTCAGACAGCTGATCATGGGTCATTTCATCACTTGAGCTTCTGATTTTAAAACCCCATCCTCCACATTCATAAATAGAAAGAAGTGATTTCTTATGAGTATATTTTACGCCTTTGAAAAAATCACGCTCACCCATTGCATGATCAAATATGGAATAAATATAATGTACTTTTACCTGATCATTGGATATATTTCCAAACATAGGTTTTAAATCTACACTTTTATTAGAGTTTTGATTAAGAACAGTTTCATATATAGCAAACTCATCTCTCAAAAGCTGGTTGTCTACATATTTTTTAGGATAGATATATAAGGTGAGTACCGTTTTACTTTTTTTACTGTGTTGTTGTATATAACTTACCACAATATGCTTATTTTGTACATCATAAGATGTTATTTCTTCTCTTTGAAAACCAGACCATAAGAGTGGGAAAGTTACTGAGGTGGGAAGGTGTGTGTAATCGCCTTTAATCTGTAAATTGACAGGTTCGTTTCTTTTCTGAGAAAGGAACAAGGTGGAGTAAAAAGCGAAGATAATGAGTAGAGTTTTTTTTAATGAAATCATGTATGGTATATATGTTGTTCTCAAGGCTAAATTAAATAATAAATTTAGAGAACTAAGAATATAATTTAATCAATAATATTATTTTATTTACTCAAATTTTTACAAAAAATTTTATATTTATAAGTTAAAAAAGCGATCAAATGGCAGACAAAACACAATTTATTGAAGAACTTAACACTAGATACACTCCCAAAGGAGAGCATATAATATTAGGAAAAGGAATGTTGGACGGAGAAGTAGTCACAGAAGTGAACGTAACCATTCCCCTGAAAACCATAAACCGTCACGGTCTTATTGCCGGAGCTACGGGAACAGGAAAGACAAAAACATTACAGGTATTTGCAGAACAGCTTTCTCATGCAGGAATTCCCTCTTTGGTTCTTGATATTAAAGGAGATTTCTCCGGGATTGCAGAAGCCGGCCAGATGAATGCTATCATAGAAGAAAGATATGCCAAAACACAGCTTCCCTATAATCCGCAAGGTTTTCCGGTAGAACTCATGAGCATTTCCGGAGGAAAAGGTGTAAAATTGAGAGCTACTGTTACAGAATTCGGACCTGTTTTATTAAGTAAAATCCTTGAATTGAATGATACGCAGCAAAGCATCATGTCTATTGTCTTCAAATATTGTGATGATAAAGGCCTTCCATTGATCGATCTTAACGATTTGAAGAAAGTATTGCAGTATGTGACAGATAACGCACAAGGAAAAGCCGAGCTTGCGGCCAATTACGGATCTATTGCCCCAGCGTCTCTCGGAGCTATTTTAAGATCTATTGTAGCCCTGGAGCAACAGGGAGCAGCAGGATTTTTCGGTGAATTAAGCTTTGATGTTCATGACTTACTGGAAACAAGAGACGGAAAAGGAGTAGTTAATATCTTAAGAGTGGCGGATATCCAGAACAAGCCACAGCTTTTCTCCACGTTTATGCTTTCTCTTTTTGCGGAAATTTATATGACATTTCCGGAAGAAGGAGATAGCGGAAAGCCGAAATTGGTATTATTCATTGATGAAGCCCACCTGATTTTTGATGAAGCTTCGAAAGCGCTTCTTTCACAGATCGAAACAATGGTGAAACTGATCCGTTCCAAAGGAGTTGGGATCTACTTTATTACACAGATTCCCGGTGATGTTCCTGAAAATGTTCTTTCCCAATTAGGATTGAAAATACAGCATGCACTGAGAGGATTTACCGCGAAAGATAAAAAAGAAATTACCAAAGCCGTTGAAAATTATCCTACCACAGAATACTATAATGCTTCCAGTCTGATCCAGAATTTAGGAATTGGAGAAGCATTTGTTACAGCTCTTGATGAAAAAGGAATTCCAACCCCATTAGTACATACTTATCTGATCTCTCCGGAATCAAGAATGGATGTTTTGAACGAGGCAGAAATTTCTGATCTGACTTCAAGATCAGCACTTGTTGCAAAATATGAGCAGGCAATTGACAGAGAATCTGCTTACGAAATGCTTACTAACAGGATGGAACAGGCTGCACAAAACCCGTCACCTACACAAAAGACAAGACCGGTAAAGGAAGAACCCGGAATGTTTGAACAGGTATTGCAGAGTAAAGCTGGCCGTACTTTTACCTCTACATTAATGAGAGAAGGAGCAAAAGCTATTCTCGGAATGTTCGGTTTGGGAGGCAGAAGAAGATAATTTTGAAAGGCAACCTGCTGTATTTTGATATATTTTTTGTTATTTTAGCAGGTTATCTTTACTTAACAAAGAAAAATAAGACCGTATTTTATTGGGGAATAAGAGACCGGTTTTAAATATTAAACTAGAAAAACAGTAGTTAACACACATTCATGTATTCAATTATAGATATAGAAAGTAATGGTGCAGGTTATAGAAATGAATGCATTATAGATATCGCCATTTACAGATATGACGGTCAGAAAATTATAGACCAGTTTATATCTCTGGTAAACCCAGAAGGTGATATTACTCCTTATGTACAAAAACTGACCAGTATTACCCCGAAAATGGTCAAAACTGCTCCAAAATTTCATGAAATTGCCAAAAGAGTGATAGAAATTACTCAAAATACAACTTTGGTAGGGCATAATATTGATTTTGATTACAGGATGCTTCGCCAGTCATTCAAAAGGCTTGGTTATGATTTTAAAATCAATACTTTAGATACAATTCCGTTAGCGAAAAAACTGATTCCAGATGAGGTAAGTTATTCGTTGGGAAAACTGGTGAAATCATTGGGTATTCCTTTGACCAATCATCACAGGGCGGAAGGTGATGCAAGAGCTACCTTAGAACTTTTCAAACTTCTGATTTCGAAAGATACCGAAAATGAAATCATTCAGAAGCAGCACGATGAGTCTAACGCCAAAACGTATATCAATAAGATCAAAGAACTGACCCAGGATCTTCCTAATGATAAGGGATTTGTATACTTTCAGGATGAAGCTGGGCGTATCATGTTCTCTGATTATGTTCAGGACATTAACAAGTTTTCGAAAAAAGTATTCAATTCCAAATCAAAAAAATGGGAACAGATTCAGAAAGATGTTGAGCAGATTAATTTTGAGCTTACCGGAACAGATATTATTGCCAAACTGATCCTGAATTCCAAGAATATTAAAAAGAAAGAAGTTTTACCTTTCGGCTTATATTTCAGGAATAATAAATATGTGGTTGAGAAAAATAAACTTAATAAAACTGAGAAACCGGTTTTGAAATTCAGATCATTTACTCAGGGGACAAAAGCTGTTCAGTTTATTGGTTCTCAGGAAGAATTTAAAGATTTTTCTGTTTTGAAACAAAAAATTGAATTCAGAAAAAGAAATGAACTTTGGCTTGGGCCTGGAAGAAAATTAGGAGAAAAGTTATTTTTAATCATAGAAAACGGGAAGGTGGTTTCCTTTGGATTCTATGAGCTGTTTACGCAGATTCAGACACTGAGTAAGCTGGCTAAGTTGAAAATTGATCTTCCGCTATCTTCCACAGATCTGAATAACGAATTGCAGTTGGCGCTTCTTCGCGGGGATTTTGAGACATTACCGTTACCGAAGTAAAAGAGTGTCTATACGTTACAAGTTGTCTTCTGAAGACAATACTTGTAAAATCAATTTTTAAAAAGTAAAAAATAAATAGTATTTTTGCAAAAAATAAATACAAGCAATGCAAAATTTTAAACAAAATAAAACTGGAAAAAAGGGAGCTGTAAAGTTCTCTAAGGTTTGGAATATTTAAAAGAGTTGTCTTGCATAAAAAATAATCAATGTGGCAGGCTCTTTTCTGAAGAATCTGCCTTTTTTTATGTTAAAATGAAATTATGAATTCAAAAGAATTATTAAAAATTGCCAATGAGTTTGGTACACCAGTGTATGTTTATGATGCGGAGTCCATCAAAGTTCAATACGAAAAACTTACCTCTTCATTTTTAAAACATACGAAGTTCTTCTACGCAGCGAAGGCTTTAACGAATATCAATATTCTTAAATATGTCAAGAACCTGGGTGCATCTTTGGATTGTGTATCTATTAACGAAGTTAAACTAGGATTGAAGGCAGGATTTTCGAAAGAAAAGATATTGTTTACTCCCAATTGTGTTGACCTGGCTGAAATAGAAGAAGCAATGACTTTTGGAGTTCATATTAACATTGATAACATTTCTATTCTTGAACAATTCGGGAATAAATACGGAAATACTTATCCGATTTTAGTAAGAATTAACCCACATATTTTTGCCGGCGGTAACTATAAGATTTCAACAGGGCATATCGACAGTAAATTCGGTATTTCCATTCACCAGGTTCGTCACATCGAAAGAGTGATGAAAAGTACCAACCTGAATGTTGAAGGACTTCACATGCATACAGGAAGCGAAATTAAGGATCCGGATGTATTTCTTCAGGCTTTGGAGATTATGCTGGAGCTTTCTGAGCATTTTCCGAACCTGAAATATCTGGATATGGGAAGTGGTTTCAAAATCCCTTACCAGGACAGTGAAGAAGAAACTGATGTAAGAACATTAGGTAAAAAAGTAGAAAAAGTAATTTCTGAATTTTCAAAATCTACAGGGAAGAAATTCGAATTATGGTTTGAACCCGGGAAATTCTTAGTTGGGAAAAGCGGATATTTATTGGTGAAAGCTAATGTAATCAAGCAGACGACGGCTACTGTTTTTGTTGGTGTGAATTCAGGATTTAATCACCTGATCCGACCAATGTTCTATGATTCTTACCATATGATTGAGAACCTATCTAATCCGAAAGGAGCAGAAAGAATTTACACGGTAGTAGGAAACATCTGTGAAACGGATACATTCGCATGGGACAGAAAACTGAATGAAGTGAGAGAAGGAGATATCCTTGCTTTCCACAATGCAGGAGCTTATGGTTTTGAAATGAGTTCAAACTTCAATTCAAGATTAAAACCTGCTGAAGTGTTGTTCTTAGACGGAAAAGCACACCTTATCCGTAAGAGAGACGAATTTGAAGATCTGTTGAGAAATCAGATAGAAATAGCGATGTAAAATCCGAAACATATGATATAAACAGCCGCCTTTTTTGGGTGGCTGTTTTGTTTTAAAGTAAACACTCAATCTGTAAGGTTTCATCATAAATTCACAAAGTTTTAACATGGTAATAACGGGAAAATTTAAATTTAATTAGCTAAATTTGATAGAGATAGGATGGGAATTATCTTTCTCAATTACTATTTTTCACCCAAAAACAACCACCAAAACAGAGTAATTATGGCAAAAAACATCGCAGAGCAGATTGTTGAAATGCTCGAAAATGCCAATGTGAAAAGAATTTATGCAGTAACCGGCGATAGTCTCAACCATTTGAATATTGCGGTCAAAAAAAGCAATATTCAGTGGATTCATGTAAGGCATGAAGAAGTAGGAGCTTATGCTGCTGCTGCAGAAGCTGAGCTTGATGGTTTGGCAGTGTGTGCCGGAAGTTGTGGTCCAGGACATGTTCATTTGATTAACGGAGTTTATGAAGCACATCGTTCCCATGTCCCCATGTTGGTGATTGCTTCCACGATTCCCAGTGATGAAATGGGAATGGATTACTTTCAGGAAACGAACACAATAAAACTTTTTGATGACTGTAGCTACTACAACCAGATGATTACCCGGCCGGAGCAGGTACAAAGAACGGTACAGACTGCTATTCAACATGCAATTTCCAAAAAAGGAGTTGCTGTGATAGGACTTCCGGGAGACGTTTCTGAACTGGATGCTGAAGAAGGTTCTACTTCCACCCAAATCTTTAAAACCAATCCTGTGATAAGACCATGTGATAATGAACTAAAAAGCTTATCGGGACTTATAAATAAAAGCAAAAAAGTAACATTATATTGTGGAATAGGTGCTGCTGAAGCCCGTGATGAAGTGATTGCTTTGTCTAATCTGTTAAAAGCGCCCGTAGGATATTCATTTAGAGGAAAAATGGCTATCCAGCCCAATAACCCTAATGAAGTGGGACTTACAGGATTGTTAGGATTTCCTTCAGCGTATCACGCCATGCACGAAGCTGATCTCGTTATTCTTCTTGGGACGGATTTTCCCTATCAGAAATTCATGCCTGTAAAAAATAAAATCGTTCAGATTGATGAAAGTCCTGAAAGATTAGGAAGAAGAGCAAAACTGGAGTTGGGACTTACAGGAGATGTCAAAGAAACCATTAAAGCCTTACTGCCTTTACTTGACGAAAAAACTGATGTTCATTTCCTGAACGAGCAGCTGGCATTTTATGATAAAGTGAAAGAAAACCAATTGGAGTATGTCAAAGATTCTGGAAAAGAGAATGCTATTCAGCCGGAATATGTGGCGCATACTTTAAACAAACTTGCTAAACATGATGCTATTTTTACGGTAGATACCGGAATGTGCTGTGTTTGGGGAGCAAGATTTATTACAGGAACCGGAGAAAGGAAAATGCTGGGTTCATTCAATCACGGATCAATGGCGAATGCAATGCCAATGGCTATCGGGGCTGCTTTAGCACATCCTGGAAAACAGGTGATTGCCATGTGTGGAGACGGAGGATTATCTATGCTTTTAGGTGATATGGCCACTATTTTTCAGTATAAACTCCCTATAAAATTAATTGTTTTCAATAACAGAACCCTGGGAATGGTAAAGCTGGAAATGGAAGTTGGTGGAATGCCGGACAATGAAACAGATATGATCAATCCTGATTTTGCTATGGTCGCACATGCGATGGGCTATCCGGGAAAAAATGTTCATCTTCCCGAAGAAGTAGAAAGTGCTATCAAAGAATGTCTGGATCACAATGGACCTTATCTTCTGAATATTTTCACCAATCCTAATGCACTGGCTCTTCCTCCCAAGATTGAATTTGACCAGATCATGGGAATGACCAAATCTATGGCTCAATTGATGCTTGGGGGTAAAATGGATGAGGTTTTTGAAACTGTAAAAAGCAATTATAAACATATTAAAGGTTTGCTGTAGGATGTAAAGAGCGACGATTTCAAAACCTGTCTCTCCTTCACAATATTTAAATTTTAAAACTTCATACTCAGTGTGAAGTTTTTCTTTTCTATAAAGAAGCTAATTATTTACCTTTGCTTATTATATAGGAAACAAAATTATGAGAACAATACTTTTATTTTTGACTTTGTGTGCAGTGAATTTTTCCTTTGCACAGGATCAGGAAGAACGTGATGATTCTTTTATCAGGGAGAGCAATAAAAATGTTCTGAAAATAGATATCAAAGAACCTTTTATGCAGGTGGCTGTAAAATGTAATGATTTTAAACCTGCAGCCTATGAAGGAGGTGTTGCGGCTTATAAAGAAATCCTACACAAATATATGTACGCATACCTGAATTCTGATTTCTATGCTCTTACAGGTGATTTTACATTTACCTTAGTGCTTGATGCTAAAGGAAAAGTAGTAGATGTGAAAGGAATGCCCAAAGTACAGAATAGTGAAGTTTTTTTTGATGATATGCAATATGTAGTAAGAAGAATAAAGAAAAACTGGACTCCGGCATCTTGTGGCGGGCAACCTGTAGCTTCCCAGATTAAAGTTAAAATGAACTTCTCTTCAATGTCTGTGGATATTGATTAGATGCAAAGGTTTTCTTTTCAAAATTTAAACGCAGGGAGGTATTTATTAAAGGGATAAAATAAGCTCTGGAAAGAATAAAAATCAAATGGAAACCATTATCAAAAAAAAAAGAGTTTCAGCTGATTCTACAACAATAAATAACAATCAGTTCTATTAATAATACCCTATAATCATGATTAAGAAATTTTTGTTGCTCATCACTTTCTTTATAACAAAATTAATTTTTGCTCAAAATGAAGTTTTGGATAAATATCCTTATGGCCAAGATTTTTATGCGGGTGGGTTGAATCAATTAAATAAGGAAATGATAAAGGTTGTTAAAGAACAAAAATTGCTGCCTTGTGAAAAAAGTGAAGAACGGTATAATGTACAGATTCTTGTGCATGAAAATTCAACCATCCATTATGTTAAAGATTTTGACACTGTAGATATTCAAAAAAATAAATGTGCATTTGATTTCAACCGTAAAATTATTCCCCATCTCAAAAAATGGATGCCGGCAAAAGTGAACGGGAAATTTGTGGGAGCAATTGCCAAAATTGAAATAAATCCTTTTTATTTAGTTAATTCCAAAGATGATCCAAGTAAAAACGAAAAGAAAGGCCCAACTTTTAAAAAAGGAATAAAAGCTTTTGGATTTGAGGTTAAGTCCATTTTTGAAAGATTCATAAAGAAAAATGAGGACAAAGGAGCTTTGTTGACATTTGTTGTCAATGAGAATGGCGAAATGGAGGATTTCAAGATTGAAGGTGATTTTTTTGACTATGAAAAGAAAGATATCATCAATAGTCTGTCTAGAATAAAAGGAAAATGGAATCCTGCTACATTTAATAATATTCCAATTAGAGCTAAAATTAGTCAACCAATTTTTCAACAATTTGACCTTCAGAAAGAGTTGGAAGATCAGGATAAAATAATGGATCAAAATTTCCATGATAACAGATACAGATAATCTCCTGACATTCTGTCACAATATTTTGTATCTTTGCAAACTTATTTGTTCGTAATTTAAAATTGCGGACCTTAAATCGATTATCGTGCAGGAAAAATATATAGACGAAACAAAACAGGGCGAAGCTTTTGCTATTGCAGAAAGACCGGAGAACTCTAAAAAACTGTTTTTAGAAAGCTATGGTTGTCAGATGAATTTCTCTGACTCTGAAATTGTTGCATCCATTCTTAATGAACAGGGCTATAATACAACGATGAAAGTTGAAGAAGCAGACCTGATTCTTTTAAATACATGTTCCATCCGTGAAAAAGCAGAACAGACCGTAAGAATGCGTCTTTCTCAGTTCAAAAATCTGAAAAAAGAAAGACCGAATATGACGGTAGGAGTTCTGGGATGTATGGCAGAAAGATTGAAAACCAAGTTCTTAGAAGAAGAACAACTGGTTGATCTTGTTGTAGGTCCAGATGCCTACAGAGACTTACCAAATCTTTTAAAAGAAACCGATGATGGACGAGATGCGATTAACGTAATTCTTTCCAAAGAAGAAACTTATGCAGATATCAATCCTGTTCGTTTAGGAGGAAACGGAGTTACCGCATTTGTTACCATTACCAGAGGTTGCGATAATATGTGTACATTCTGTGTAGTTCCTTTTACCAGAGGAAGAGAAAGAAGCCGTGATCCACACTCTATTATTGAAGAATGTAAAGATCTTGCCCATAACGGATATAAAGAAATTACCCTTTTAGGCCAAAACGTAGACTCTTACCTTTGGTATGGAGGAGGTCCTAAAAAAGACTTTGCCAAAGCTTCTGAAATGCAGAAAGCAACAGCCGTTAATTTTGCTCAGCTTCTTGATTTAGTGGCTAAAGCCGTTCCGGAACTGAGAATCAGATTTTCTACTTCAAATCCTCAGGATATGAGTCTGGATGTATTCAAAATGATGGCAAAGCATAATAACATCTGTAAATATGTTCACCTTCCTGTACAAAGTGGAAGCAATAATATGCTTGAAGCAATGAACAGACAGCACACCCGTGAAGAATACCTTGATCTGATCAGAAAAGCGAAGGAAATTGTTCCGGAAGTAGCATTCTCTCAGGATATGATCGTTGGATTCTGTAATGAATCTGAAGAAGATCACCAGGATACCTTAAGCCTGATGAAAGAAGTAGAATATGACTACGGTTATATGTTTGCCTACTCAGAAAGACCGGGAACACCGGCTCACAAAAAAATGGAAGATAATATTCCGGCTGATGTGAAACAAAGACGTCTTGCTGAGGTTATTGCTCTTCAGGGTGAGCTTTCAAACCAGAGAATGAAATCTTATGTCGGAAGAGTACACGAAGTTCTGATTGAAGGAATTTCCAAGAAGAATAAAAACCAATGGAAAGGAAGAAACTCTCAGAATGCCGTATGTGTCTTTGATAAACTGGAAGGACAGAACATAGGTGACATTGTGAACGTTTTTGTTCATGATAACACACAGGGCACACTTTTAGGGAGAACAGCAGAGTAAAATTAAGCAGTGATCAAAGCAGTTTATCTTTTTGCAATGTTTTCGTTTGCCCTGGTATCCTGTCAGACAGAAAAAAATATAAAAAAATATCCTGCAACCGTAGGAGATATCGAATTCGATGCGAAATTGGATAATGCTGATTTTAAGAAGTGTGGCTCAGAAAAATGGGGAAATTTCAGTTTTCAGTATTATCAGGGTTCAAAGGAATTTAGCTATAAGGGTGAAAAGATTGCGATCACTGAAAAACTTAAAAAAGAAAATATATATTCTGAAAAAAAGATCAGCGGTTATATTACCGTGAGATTTTTAGTAAATTGTGAAGGAAAGACAGGTCTCTTCAGATTACAGCATATGAGCCGGATCTGAAAGATTCTGTACTGGATGAAGAATTGGAAAATAAGCTGCTGCAGTTTACAAAATCACTCAATGGCTGGATGCCGAAAGAGATAAAAGGTTTAAAAGTAGATTATTATCAGTATTTAACCTATAAAATTGAAAATGGAAAAGTTTCAGAGGTATTACCTTAGCTTTTTGTTACTTATCGTTTACACCAATACTATTGCACAGGTCAACTGTAATGCAGTAGAGGGTGAGAACTGCAAAAAAGCGTGTGAGTTATACAACTGGGCTTCAGATTTACAGGGGTTTGCAGAATCTCAGGAAGGTTTCGATAAAGCCATTGAATTGTGTCCCGATTTCTCCCATGCTTATATGGAAAAAGCAGTTCCATATCTTAAAAACGGAGATTTTGTAACCTGGAAAATTTTAATGGATAAAGCAGTTGCTTTAGACCCCAAAATGCACCTTGGTTACAGAGGCTGGACGAAGTTTCAGTTCTTAAGAGACTATAAAGGAGCAATTCAGGATTTAGAAGGTTTAAAAAAATATGAGCCCGGAGACTTAGGAAGATCTCAAAACGGAGACTATAATCTGGACATAGTAAGAGCTATGTCCTACAGTGCTTTAGGACAGAAAGAAAAAGCGGCTGGAATTATAGAAAGGCTTCTGGCTACCAGAGGTTATGTGAAGGGAATGTTTGATCATTATCAGCTGGGAGTTACCTATTTCGAGCTGGGAAGATATGACAGAGCCCTGGAAAATTTTGAAAAACAAAGCAAAGAGTACGACTTTGCTGAGAATATATACTTTAAAAGTAAAGTTTCTAAGATCAGAAACAAAGATTATTTGGATTTAAAAATGTTAGCCTTACAAACGTATGATGAAGGAAGACCATGAAAGATGTCTACACTCATCACTTTAACAAAGTCTACAGAAAAGAAATTGAAGAGCTGTAGAAGATTAACATTCAGTCAATAATCAAAAATTTACTTATGAGCAACGAGCTACAAAACATAAAAAACCGTTTCGGAATTATCGGAAACTTTCCTGCACTCAATCGTGCCCTCGAAAAATCTATCCAGGTTGCACCTACAGATATCTCTGTACTTGTGATTGGAGAAAGTGGGGTAGGGAAAGAATTTATTCCGAAAATCATTCATTCAGAATCCAGAAGAAAACATCAGCCTTATATCGTCGTAAACTGTGGAGCAATTCCGGAAGGAACTATAGACTCCGAATTATTCGGACACGAAAAAGGAGCTTTTACAGGGGCTACAGCTACAAGAAAAGGATATTTTGAAGTAGCAGACGGAGGAACGATTTTTCTGGATGAGGTAGGAGAACTTCCTTTACAAACTCAGGTTCGCCTTTTAAGAGTGCTGGAAAGTGGTGAATTTATGAAAGTAGGTTCTTCACAGGTACAGAAAACCAATGTGAGAATTGTGGCTGCTACCAACGTTAATATGATGAAAGCCATCCATGACGGAAGATTCCGTGAGGATTTGTATTACCGTTTGAATACCGTTCAGATCGATATGCCGCCTTTAAGAGAAAGAAAAGGAGATATCCATTTGTTATTCAGAAAATTTGCGATAGACTTTGCAGAAAAATACAGAATGCCGGAACTGGAACTGGAGCAAAGTGCTGTTCATTACATAGAAAGTTATTCTTTCCCGGGGAACGTCCGACAGCTAAGAAACTTAGTAGAGCAGATGACCGTTGTGGAAAGAAACAGAAATATTACCGCTGAGAAACTTGCCGAGTATATTCCTATGGAAACACATCTTCCAATGGTTGTCAATACCCAAAGCACTCCAAAACAGAGCGATTTCGGAAGTGAAAGAGAAATCATGTATAAAATTCTATTCGATATGAGGAATGATATTAATGATTTAAAATCCTTAACTTCGGAACTGATCAAAAACAGAGGTACATCAGATCTGAGCAACCATGAGAAAAATCTGATTAACAGGATTTATACTCCTGAAAGTCAGCCGCAGGTGAACTCCGGATCTTTGTTATATTTTGATAATAATAATGATACTCCGTCAGTTCAGACTCCAACAATTATTTCTACTCCTGATGACAGCTATGAAGATATTGAAGATATCGAAATTGAGGAAAACAGACCAGAATCACTTTCTCTTCAGAATAATGAAAAAGACTTGATTATAAAGGCTTTAGAGAAACATAAAGGACGTAGGAACAGAGCTGCAGATGAGTTGGGGATCTCACAAAGAACTTTATACAGAAAAATAAAACAATATAACCTGGAAGATTAACACTGCATAAATAATGAAAGTCAATTTAACACCTAAGCCGATCAATTTTAAGCTCGGAGAATACATTAACAAAGGGGTCGAACTTTTAAAGAAAGATTTCGGGAATATTTTTATAGCATTTTTAGTTTGCTTTGTGATGTCTATTATTCCGTTCTGCGGACTGCTTGCAATGGGTAATTTATACAAATACCTTCAAAGGCTGAACAGAAATCAGCCGGCAAGTCCTGGAGATATTTTTGATTTCAAAGATTTCATGCCTTATTTTATCCTGCAGTTAATTGTTTTTGGAGGCGTTTTACTGCTTTACATTCCTTTAGTTGCGGTCCTGGGTATATCAGGTGCAATTTCCGGAAGGGATGAATCTAACCCAATGGTTGCACTATTTGTGTTCCCTTATGTATTTTTAATAATAGCAGCTATATATTACTTTGTACTAAAAGGCTTTTATATCATTCCGTTAATCAGCCTTAAAGGAATCAGAGAAGTAAAAGAAGCCTGGAATATTTCAAAAATCATGAGCAAAGGAAATCTATTGTCAATTTTTCTTTTCTCATTGGTAGTGGGTATTTTGTCCCAGATTGGTATTGTTGCCTGTGGGATAGGAATTTTTCTTACCTTACCATTCTTATACACCGCAAATTATTTTGCTTATGAAGATGCTATTCAACAAATTGAGTATGATGAAATTATTGAAATCGGATCTAAAAATGAATTTTAAAATTAACAATATAGGCTTGAAACAATCACTGTTAACGGGAATGCTTTTTGCATTGCTGGGAGTTTTAAATTCATGCTACAGCTTTACGGGATCATCTCTTACGGACGAGAAAACAGTTCAGATTAATGAATTTCCCAATAATGCACCTCTTGTAAACCCTGCGTTATCACAGCAGTTTTCTACGGCAATACAAAACAGATTCCTTCAGAGAACCACTTTGAAAGGAACAAAAGAAAATCCGGATATCCTGATAGAAGGAGAAATTACTGACTATTCCATTACACCTACCACAATCAGTTCCAATACCCAGACTAACCCTTCTGGAGGAGTGATTCAACAGGCACAGAATAAACTTACGATTACAGTAAAGGTACATTATGAAAATAAAATTCATCCGGATGCAAGTTTTGACAGAACGTATTCTGATGAAGCGGCTTTCAATAGTGATGTATCCTTAAGTCAGATCGAAGACCAGCAGGTAAAACTGGTAACAGATAGAATTATTAATAAGATATTTAACGACATTGTAGCGAATTGGTAAGATGAATCCAAGAGTTTTAGAATTAATAAAAAATCCGAAAAATATTCAGTTAGAAGACCTTGGTCTTTTGAAAGAAGAGATTCACACTTTTCCTTATATTCAGAATATCAGGGCACTTCATCTGTATGGAGTGCATCTGTATGAAAAAGAAAACTATCAGAAGGAGCTTTCTATAACGGCTGCATATACTACTGATAAAAAGATTTTATATCAGCTGATCAACGGAAAGATCAGACAGGAGGCTAAACCCGAAATTGTGGAAGAGAAGAAATCTTCTAAAACAATTGAAAAACTTACTCAAATGGTACCGAAGACTCAATCCTTCCCCATCAGGAGAGAAGAGGAAGTTTCCTTGGAAAAATCATCAGAGGAAAAAGAAAATACTTGTGTTTTACCAACTTCACATGAAGTGAGGCACATCTACGTAAACGGTGAACGAAACAGAATTTTATTTGAAGGAGAAGAAAACTTCCTGGATAAAGAAAATTCTGAAATAATAGATCTTGAATCTACTCTTGAATCCGGAACTCTGGTAACCCAGAAAACTGAGGCTATAGTTGAAGAACCGGTTCAGGAGAAAATAGAACCCGTACAAGTTGAAGCTGAGGAGAATGACGGAGAGGAGTTTACGCCGGAAACTATCATTCACGAAGATCAGATTTCTTCAGAAAAAGAGGAAGAAAAAATTGAAGAAGAGGAAAATATCAGCTTCCATGAAGTCGCTACTTTACCGTCTGAGGAAAATATTGAAGCAGCATTAGCGGGAAAACCTATAAATGCAGAAGTCACAGATAGCGAAACAATACCTGCTTCCGGAGAAGAACAGTCTGCAGAAGAGGATGTTGATGCTGAACTGAGCTTCCATGGAACAGATTCATTTATGCCGGACGTTAAGATTCAGGCCAACAATGAAGAAATAACGGAGACCGTTGAAATTTCCCAACCGAATGTCAATAAACATGAGGAGGAAATGAGACGCCTGATTGAAGAGGTTGAGAAAAAAATGAAGGAAACTAAACTTGTTCCGCAAGAAGAAGAAATAGAGCCTGAAACAGTTGAAGATCATGAAATTAGCTTCGCGGATACTCAGAACTTCCATTTCTGGTCAACAAGTGAAGAAAAACCTGAAGAAATAAAAGAAGAACCGGTACAGGAAGAAACTGTTGAGAATCAGTTGCCAGTGGTTGAGGAAACTAAACCTGAAGTTACTGAAGAAAAGATAGAAGAAGCTCCTGAAGTACAACCTGCATGGAAACCAATGAGTGTGGAATCCAATATGCCGGATTCTTTAATCAGTAAGCCTGAACAGGTATCGGCTCCGGCAATGGAAGTAACTCTTGTTACAGAACCTGAAGTAATCATTGAAGAGGAACGTCCTTCCGAAACTGTTGCGGAAACCACGCAGAAAGTTACTCCAGTATTAGAAACATCAGAAATTGAAGAGAATCATTCTGAACCCATTGAATCAGTTGAAGAAGAAAAAGCTAATACTGAGACTTTAAAAGAAAATGTGCCTGTAATGAATGTTTCCTTCTTTGGGACTGATATTTCTACTCTTAAGGTTGAAGAAAAACAGGAGGAAAAGAAAGAAGAACCTGTAGAAAAAGTACAGGAGGTTACTATGAAAAATACGACTCAATCATCCATAGACAGCAATGTTCCAGGTTTTATCAACACATGGCAGAGCTGGCTTAAGATTGACAGAACAGAAGAGATTGAAAAGGAAAAATCAGAAATCAAAGAAAAAGCTATTGAGAGCTTTATTGAGAACAATCCTAGAATCAGTCAGTTAAAAGAAGAAAGTACCTATGTTGTAAAAGAAAAGAATGACGATATCTCGCATTTGATGACAGAGACACTGGCTAATCTTTATTTTGAACAGAAATTATATACAAAGGCCATAAAAGCGTTTGAAATACTCATCAAAAAAAGTCCTGAGAAAAAAGAATATTTTGAATCCAAGATTAAAGATATAAAGGACTTCAGAAGTAAAAATTAAAAAGAAAAAGGTACTGATTAGAACAGTACCTTTTTATTTTATAACTTCTGAGAATTGCTTTTAGTGCTTCTTAATTTTTTCCAGGCCTTCCGCCTAAATACAATAACAACAATTAAGGTAATAAGGGCAAATATGGCAGCTATTACCGGAGCTGCCATTGCAAGAATAGACATGATACCCGCACCGGCTGTCTCTGTTGTTCCTACCATCGAGTTTCCTAAACCTCCGGTTGTCGCCGTAGAAGCAGCCCTTATTCCTGCAAATCCAGAGCTAATCGTAGCTGCTGTGCCCCCACCGGCAATTAATGCCAAAGCCCATTGTGGGAAAGTTCCAAGATCCGCAAACTGACTTGCAAATAATATTGAGCCAGCCACTGTTGCCATAGGAATAGAAACAGTATCCAGTAAATGGTCAACAAAAGGGATGTAATAAGCCAATATCTCAATAATAGTGGCTATTCCTGTCGTAATAAGTGTGGGAAGACCAGCAAGCCATTCAAAATGCTCATTCATTGGAATCCAGTTGAAATAAGAGGCAAGGCTTACAATAAACATAGGAAGAAATACCCGGAAGCCTGTAGCCGCTGCCAGTCCAATCCCAATAAATGCACTGATTATATAAGAAAAATAGGGAACGTTGTCTAACATATTAATTTTCAGATTTATTGTTTTCCTAAAAATACAAAAACTATATGATATTTGGAGCGTTGTTGATTTTAGAGTTCCAGATACGGGATGCGGGGTACGAGGTTTTGAGCTTTACTATTTGTGATTTGCCAGAAAGTAAAAAGAAGATTTTATCTGTGAAAATCTGTGCGATCTTTGGGAAATAAAAAAATCTGCAAGAAAATGTCTCACAGATTTTTTTATTTTAAGGAAAAATTATTTTTTCTGCGCTTCACAGAGTTTGATAAACTGTGCTTCCACATCCTGGAATTTCGGAGGCATCTCAGGAGAAACCCAAAAAAGCATCGCCATAGTTTTTTCTCCAAAGGCTTGCCTGAAAAGATCTTTATTCAGACGATAGCATTCTCTCAGTAACCTTTTGATACGATTCCTGTGTACTGCTCTTTTAAAATATCTCTTAGAAACAGAAACTCCAAATCTTGCAGCTTCTACAGAAAGGTTGGGTTTATCCTTTAGAATAATAATTCTCAGGTTTCCGCTCGTTCTCCATTTACCTTTCTCAAAAAGCAAACTGATCTCTGTGTTTTTTTTGAGCTTTTCCGCTCTGGGATATTTGGAATTTGTCATTTACGAAGTGTAAATATATTTTTTTATTTTTCTCCCACAGATTTCAGAGATTAAGACATGAAAATCGTTTTAAATATCTGTGAAATCTGTGAGAGAATATTTTAATCCTGATTTAATAAATGATTAATCACTTCTGAAGCAGTATACAAACCGAAAATGGCAGGCATATAACTTATTGTTCCGTAAAAAGATCTTTTATAGTTAGTTCCGTCCGTCATTTTCAAACTTTCTTCATCCTGAATATCATTAGCAAAAACACAACGGACACCTTTGTCTATTTTTACTTTTTTCAGCCTTTTTCTTACCTGTCTTGCCAGATGGCAGTGTTCAGTTTTGCTGATGTCTCTTACCATTACCTTGCTTGGATCGGTTTTTCCACCGGCACCCATGGAACTTACAATTTTTATCCTTCTTCTTTTGGCAGCAATAATCAGACAGAGTTTTGGAGTAACGCTGTCTATGCAATCCAATACATAATCAAATTTTGCAGAATCCAGTACTTCATCCATTCTTTCAGGATTTAGAAACTCATTGATTTTGGTTAAATTAAGAGCGGGATTAATATCTAAAAGTCTTTCGGCAACCACTTCTACTTTATGTTTTCCTACGGTAGAACGTAAGGCAGGTAACTGTCTGTTGATATTAGTAATATCTACCGTATCACCATCCACAATCGTCATATTGCCAACTCCGGCTCTTGCAAGAAATTCAGCTGCAAAAGAACCTACGCCGCCTAAACCAACAACCAAAACAGTGGCTTTGTTCAATTTTTCCAAGCCTTCTTCTTTTACCAGAAGTTCCGTTCTTTCCAACCAGTACTTATCCATTTTTTATTGAGTGTAAATTTTCTAAAATTTGTTCATTGAGCTGTTCCAAAGAAATACCTTTTATTTCCGAAACTTTATCATACAATTCCTCGATGCTAAAATCTTCATTGTCAGTTTCTAAAAAGAATTTGTCTAATGGAGTGTTTTTTAAAATATCCTGCAAAGATAAATTATACAAAACAGCTTTTCCAAAACTCAGATAAAAATTATTGGCAAGAAGGTCTTCAGCAATTTGACGTTTTTTATTAAAACCATGAATGATCATAGGTTGTTCGGCTTTCTTTTTAAAAGAAATGACCTCATAAAATTTTCTGACACAATGAATAATCATTGGTTTTTTGACTTCATTGGCGATCCTGATCTGTCTTAAAAAAACATCTTCCTGAATTTTCTGATCTATAGAAACTAAAGAATCTAAACCACATTCACCAATGGCAAAACAATTTTGAAACATCATACTTTTCATCCATGAAAACTGTTGTTCGAGATTATTAGCATCAATATCTTGGGGATGAATTCCAATAGAATAAGGGAAATCAGGCGGAATTTGCTCAATGTTCATATTGTAAATTCCGTTTCTGACATATTTCTTATGATGATGAAAATCAAAAAAATCCATATTCAAAAGTAAGTATTTTCAGAATTAATTTAAAATTATTAAACGATCGTTTATAAATGTGTTAAAAATTTCTTAACTTTACTCAAAGTGCACTTCATGAAAAAAAAATTTACAGAAAAACAGATTCACATATTGGATATTGCAGAAGAGCTCATCGCCAAGAAAGGATATGAGGGAACTTCTGTAAGAGATATTTGTTCTAAAGCAAATATCAACGTCGCCATGATCTCTTACTACTTCGGTTCTAAAGAGAAAATGATGTCCTATCTTTATCAGTACAGAGTACTGAAAACAAGAGAAAATTTTTCAGAATTTGCAGATACCATTAAAGAAGGTAAACCTGAAATGCAATTGCGGGAAATGATTAAATATATCGTTTCTCAGCTTTTCAAGTATAATTATTTTCATGGTTTCGTGACCCAGGAACTTCGTCATACAGAGAACCTGAAAGATGAACTGCTGGATTTCTATCAGTTATTTGTGAAAAAACTGGATGAAGTCATTAAGAAAGGAGTTGCATCAGGCGTTTTTACTTTTACTCCCAAACCTGAAGACATTCTTACCATGATCATCGGATCCACTTTATTTGTCATCAGGAATAAAAATTTCTATGAGCTCTATGTTCCGAGCAAAAATGAGGAAACCTATGCAAAAGAAGCGGAGAAAAAGGTGAGAATGAATCTTTTATTAAGTGTTTTTGCAATTTTGGGATACGCTGCAGACTAAAATTACGTTAAATATTCATAAAAAAAAATCTATTGGCAAAAAAGTTATATTTTTGCAAATTAGTAAATCGGCTGTATAATCCGAAAACTGTTGAATTTTATATATGAAAAAATATATTTTAGGTCTTTTTGCTGTAGCGGTGGTTACATCTTGCGTAAGCCAGCAGGAAAGAGCAATGAGAAGTGCTGATAAAGAATTTATCTTGAAAGCAGCTAATGATAATTTTGCTAAGAAAAAGTGGAAAAATGCATTGGCTCTTTATGACAGGCTTGCCAATCTTGTGGCAGGAACAGATGATTTTCCTAACGTAGGTTTCAACACAGCTTATGCCAACTATTATGACAAAAGTTATAAGCTGGCGGGTCACCAGTTTAAAAATTTCGCAGTAAGTTTTCCTAAAGATCCTAGAGCAGAAGAAGCAGCCTATATGTCTGCATTATGTTACTATGAAGGGTCTATGGATTATAACCTGGATCAGTCAAGTACAGAATTGGCTATCAATGAGCTTCAGGAGTTCCTGAACAATTATCCTAACTCTGAAAGATCTAAAAATATCAGCCAGTTAATTGATGAATTGTCTTATAAGCTAGAATTTAAAGCTTATGAAAACGGAAGACAATACTACAAAATGGGTGAGTATAAAGCAGCCAATGTTGCATTTGAAAATGTTTTGGAAGACTTTCCAAGTACAAAACTTCGTTCAAAAATCTATGACTATATCATGAAATCACGTTATGAACTGGCGATGAAATCTATATATGGTCTGAAAGATGAACGTATTGAAAGTGCACTTACTTATACAAAACTCGTAGAAAAAGAGCTTCCTAACACAGAATACTCTAAAACGGCAACTGATCTTAGAGAAAAGCTGGAAAAAGAAAAACAGAATTTCGTAGGAGTTAAAAAACTAACTGAGGCCAGAATTGCGGCTTTAACTGCGAAACAGAAAAAAGAAGCTGAAAAACTGGCAGATAAAGATAAAACAGAACAGCAAATCAAAGATCAAATCAGTAATGAAAAGAAAGCAATGCAGTTACAGAGGGACAGTGCAGCACTTAAGACACCTCCTCCTGCGGCGACTTTCAAAATTCAAAGATAATTCGTAAATTTGCCATCTTAAAATAAAAATAATTTTCTCAAAATGAGTGTAAAAGATACAAAAGCAGAAGTAAATACAATTACTTACGACAAAGATAAGATTGAAGATAAAGTAGGTTCAATCTATGAAGCTATTGTTATCATGGGAAAGAGAGCAGAGCAGATCAATGCGGAGATCCGTACGGAACTTCACAACAAATTGGATGAATTTGCCGTTCACAATTCTACATTAGAAGAGGTTTTCGAAAACAGAGAACAAATTGAGATCTCTAAACATTACGAAAAGCTTCCAAAGCCAACTTCAATTGCTATTGAAGAATGGTTAAACGAAGATGTTTATTTCAGAAAAACAGAAGAAAGAAAGTAATCTTCTGTATTTTAATAAATCAAGGTCATAAAGGAATTCACTTCTTTTATGACCTTTGTTGTTTTAAAGCCTCATTGTGTGGGAAAAAATAAGTACTTTAGTATTTCAAAAAATTAGAACTAAATGAGTGTTTCCGGTAAAAAGATACTTATCGCTGTCTCTGGAGGAATCGCGGCTTACAAAATCCACTTTCTGATCAGAGATTTTGTGAAGAAAGGTGCCGAAGTACAGGTTATTATGACTCCTGATGCAGAAAACTTTGTAACGAAACTAAGTCTGTCTACATTATCCAAAAAACCAGTGTATTCGGATTTTTATAGTGATAACGGAACATGGAACAGTCATGTAGAAATGGCTCTGTGGGCGGATGTTATGATCGTAGCCCCATGTACAGTCAATACACTGTCTAAAATGGTTCACGGGATGTGTGATAACCTTGTTATTGCCACCTATATGTCTGCAAAATGTCCCGTATTCATAGCTCCTGCAATGGATCTTGATATGTATGCACACCCTTCTACAAAAAAGAATCTGGAGCTGTCAGAAAGCTTTGGACACATTATTATTCCTGCGGAAAATGGAGAGTTGGCCAGCGGACTGATCGGGCAGGGAAGAATGGCAGAACCGGCAACTATCTTTAATACGATAGAACATTATTTGAATTCAAATATCCATTCACGAAGCCTTGAAGGGAAAACGGTTTTAATTACCGCAGGGCCTACCTATGAAGCTATAGATCCGGTAAGGTTCATCGGAAATCATTCATCTGGAAAAATGGGATTCTCTCTTGCAGAAGAAGCTTCAAAAAGAGGAGCCAAAGTAATTCTGATTTCAGGACCGAGTTTTCAAACTATCAATGATCCGAATGTTGAACTTCATAAAGTGACTTCAGCCAAAGAAATGCTGGCCAAAGTATTTGAATTTTACGACAGCATAGACATAGGAATTGCCAGTGCAGCAGTAGCAGATTATGCTCCAAAAGACGTTGCCAAGGAAAAAATCAAAAAAAACGATGAAAACCTAACGATTGAATTGGTTAAAAATCCGGATATCCTTAAAACAATGGGTGAAAAGAAGACCCACCAGTTTTTGGTAGGATTTGCGCTGGAAACTCAAAATGAAGAGGAAAATGCAAAAGGAAAGCTGGAAAAGAAAAATCTGGATATGATTGTTCTCAATTCTCTTCGTGATGAAGGAGCCGGTTTTAAAAATGATACCAATAAAATCAAGATATTTACCAAAACAGAGAAGAAGGAATTCAATCTGAAATCCAAGGATGATGTAGCAAAAGATATTCTCAATTTTGTTGAGTCTCAACTTTTAAAATAATTTTAATAAATTACCGTTCTCAATTTTTAATAGACAATGAAAAAAATTATAAGTTTATTTTTTCTGTTTTTTCTATATACCCAAAGTTTTTCTCAGGAACTGTTGGCAACAGTACAAGTAAACTCACAACAGTTGGGTGGAAGTAACCAGCAGGCGTACAAAGCGTTAGAGAAAAGTCTTCGGGACTTTATCAATAATACCAGCTGGACAGGCAAAAGACTTCAGAATTTTGAAAAAATAAAATGTGCTTTTTCTATTGTTATTGCAGAAAGAGATGTTAACAAATTCAAAGGATCTATTGTTATTCAGGCGGTAAGACCTGTGTATAATACGACCTACGAATCTCCTTTAATTAATCTTCAGGATCAGAGATTTGCTTTTGAATATATTGAAAATGAGAGCCTTATTTTTAATGAAAGACAATTCTCCGGGAAGAATCTTACCGATGTAATCAGTTTCTACATTTATGTTATTTTAGGTCTGGATGCAGATAGTTTCCAGTCTATGGGAGGATCACAATGGTATGCAAAAGCGCAGCAGATTGCACAGAATTCCCAAAACAGAAACTATGAGGGCTGGAACACCATCAACGAGCCGAGAAGCCGTTCTATTTTGATTAACGAAATTATGAACCCTAACTGGAGCCAGTTACGTTCTACCATTTATACTTATCATAGAGCAGGATTAGACAACCTTTTCAACCAGGATCAGACCGCCGGGAAAAAAGTTATTTTTGATGCACTGATGCAATTAAAAATGTATGAAAATAATTTCCAGCAGGCGTTTTTCTTTAACCAGTTCATGGATACTAAAAGCGATGAAATTTTCAATATTTTCAATTCCGGAAATAATGGAGGATTGATTCTTAATGATCTTAAACAGACAATGATCATCCTCTCACCGAAGAATATAGAAAATAAGTGGAATAAATGGAAAGTCTAAAAATTGGTGGATAAGTTGAGAGATCGCTGGCTGATTATTAAAGGGTCATCAAAAAACATTTTTTTTGCTTCAATAAGAAAGGTTTCTGTCCGATAAAAAGGATTCATACATTTGAAAATATCAATGTTTGCAACATGAATTAACAGTTAGCTCCCACAGGAACTGGATTTGATCCCATCGGGATCTGCTGTTAGAAGAGAAAAATGAAATCCCCGTAAAAAATAAAGCTCCGTAGGAGCGATCCGTTAATTATGCTTTAATTTAATCGGACAAGAATGAAAAAAAACTTATTTTTACAGTTCAAACTCAAATTGGATTATAACCCGGATTATCAATGCTTTCGAGAATTTACATTAAAAACTTTGCCCTGATTGATACCCTTGAGGTATCATTGAAAAATGGTTTACAGGTTATTACCGGAGAAACCGGGGCAGGGAAATCTATTATCCTAGGTGCTCTTCGGCTTATTTTAGGCGAAAGAGCAGATGTAAAATCAATCGCCAAAGCTGAAGAGAAAAGTGTGGTGGAAACCGAGTTTTCTCTCAACAATCAGTTTAAGAAATTCTTTATAGAGAATGATCTGGACTACGAACTTCAGACTATTATCCGAAGAGAAATACTTCCCTCAGGGAAATCCCGAGCGTTTATCAATGATGTACCGGTAACGTTGGATATTCTTAGAGAGCTTTCCTCACAACTGATTGATATCCATTCTCAATTTGAAACGTCCAATCTTTTTACCTCAGAATATCAGTTTAAAATTATAGATGGGCTTTCTGAGAATAAAAAAATCATTGAAGATTATCAACAGGAGTTTTCTGAGTTTCAAACGCTGAAATTGCTATTGAAAAAATTGAAAACCCAACTTTCAGAATCCAATAAAGAAAGCGATTATAAAGAGTTTCTACTCAACGAATTGGAAGAGCTGAAGCTTGACGATGTTGATTATGAAGATATTCAAAACCAGCTTTCTATCCAGGAAAATGCGGGAATGATCTCCGAAAATGTAGGCCAGATTCTATCTAGGTTTCATCAGGAAGAAATAGGAATTCTGTCATTCTTTAATGAAGCAACTAACAAGCTTTCAAAAATTTCCGAAATTTCCACCAGTTTTGCTGAACTTGATTCAAGACTGGAAACTTCTTTTGTAGAGCTTAAAGACATCATCTCCGAACTGGAACATGAAGCGGAAAGAGTAGAAATCAATCCTGAAAATCTGATATATCTTACCGATCTTAACAATAAAATCAACGCTTTATTCCTTAAACATAATGTTGCAGATCTTAATGAACTTATTGAGATCAGAAATCAGTTGGCCGGAGATCAGAAAGGAGCCTCAGATCTGGAGTTACAGATTGAAGAAACAGAAGAAAATATCTCTCAAAAAGAAAAAATACTTCTGAGTCTTGCTTCAAAACTTTCAAAGAACAGACATAAGAATGTTTCTGTTTTCATCAAAAAAGCAGAAGGACTTCTGAAAAAATTAGGGCTCGAAAAAGCAAAAGTGGATATAGAATTGCAGGATGCTGACGAATTTAACCAATTTGGAAAAGAAAATATCCAACTGTTGTTTCAGGCCAACTCAGGGTTTCCATTAAAACCGATTCAGACTGCTATTTCCGGCGGTGAAAGATCAAGAGTAATGCTTGCTGTAAAGAAGATTATTGCAGAAAGTGATGAGTTGCCAACCCTTATTCTGGACGAAATTGACACTGGTGTTTCAGGAAAAGTAGCTGAAGAAATCGGTAACCTGATGAGAGAAATGTCTGAAGACATGCAATTGATTGTTATTTCCCACCTTGCACAGGTTGCTGCTAAAGGAAATGATAATTATAAAGTAGTAAAACAAGATATTTCCGGCAGAACACAATCTACCATTATTCCTTTAAGCAGTGAGGAAAAACTGAACGAAATTGCTCAGTTACTTTCCGGAAGTAAAATCACAGAAGCAGCTTTAGCACAGGCAAAAGAGCTTATAGGATAATTAAATAAATCCACTTTTTTCTTAAGAAGTTGTAACATATTTTACATTATATTTACTAATGTATAAAAACTAAAATATGTTTCTAAAGTTCCTTAAGCTTGAAATCAAAAGCTTTTTTCGTGGTACATCTTTAGGGATCAATCTGACCATGAAAATTCTCCGTTTTATAGGAATTCTTTATTTCGTGGGCTGTCTTGTAGGTGGAGCTTTTATTGCTTTCTTCTACGTGCAGGAGGAGATGCATCAGAATCCTGTAAAGGTGGTTTCAAAATTCATGATTGTTGCCTGGATTATTGATCTTGTTCTCAAATACCTCTGGCAGGAAATTCCTACACAGAATATCAAGCCCTTTCTTACGATGAATATCCGGAAGAATACATTAGTCAATTATATGCTGGCTAAAACTTTTCTTTCGGCATTCAGTTGGCTGAGTTCCTTATTTTTTATTACATTTTCACTGATTGCGTTATTCAATGGATACAGCATTCCAGGAGTATTGTTATGGCTGATAGGGGTGATTTCATTACTGTACCTGAATAATTTCCTCAATATTTTTTTCAACGGTAAAGAAACTGTGGCGGTGATCATAGGAATATGCCTTTTAGGTATAGGAATGTTGGGGTATTATAAAGTAATTCCGGTTCTGTCTTATTCTGAATCTGTTTTCTTTAGTTTCTATGAAAAACCATACTTTGCACTGATTCCTGTTGCTTTGTTCGTAATATTATGGTGGATCTGTTTCCGATACCTGCGCAATGAATTTTACCTTGATCAGGGTCTTGAAGCCAAAAAAGCAGTTGGAAAAACAGAGAATATTGCATTCCTGAATAAATATGGAGTTATTGGAACATTTATCAATAATGATATTAAAATGCTGAGACGTAATAAAGTACCCAAGGGAATTTTGCTGGGCAGCTTTATGTTTCTGTTCTACGGATTGCTGATGTTTACTTCTTCAATGTACAAAACACCGGCAATGATGATGGTTATGGGACTTTTTGTAACAGGAGGCTTTCAGTTTCTTTTTGGGCAGAGAGTTCCCGCTTTTGACAGTTCATACTATCCATTGATGATGACCCTGAATGTTCCTTACAAAGAATATCTGAAAGCGAAATGGTGGCTGATGAATATTGTGACGGGAATTTCTATCATTATAGCACTTTGTTATGCCTATTTCGGCTGGGAAGTGTACGTTACATTTTTTGCAGCAGGATTATATAATATTGGCGTGAATTCTCAATTTACTTTGTGGTCCGGAGCTTTCAATAAAACTCAGATTGATCTTAATACAAAGGAAAAAAGATTGGGACAGAAAGTAAGCTTCAATATGATTGCTATGCTTTTGCTGATTCCTAAAATGCTTCTCCCAATGGGAGTATTTGCCCTAACAAAATATCTATGGGGAATTACTGGCGGAGTGATAAGCATTGCAATTATAGGAATTATAGGCTTTTTTCTGAGAGAGAAAATCTTCGATATTATTGTAAAGCAATATAAAAGAGAGAAATACAGCACATTAGATGCATTTAAAAATATAAGTTAAGCCATGATTAATATACATAATTTATCAAAAACATACGGGAAAGCAACCGTTCTTAATATCGAAAATCTTGAAATTTCTAAAGGGGAAACATTTGGCCTTGTAGGAAATAACGGAGCAGGAAAAACAACTCTTTTCAGCCTGATGCTGGATTTGATTCAGGCAACAACAGGATTTGTAAGCATTGATGGTATTAAAGTCAATGAATCTGAAGCCTGGAAAAATAAAGTATCAGCATTTGTAGATGATACCTTTCTCATTGGTTATCTTACTCCGGAGGAATATTTTTATTTTCTTGGGGAATTGAGAGGCCAAAACAAAGCATCTGTAGACGAATTCCTGAAACCTTTTCATGATTTTTTCAATGGTGAGATCCTGAAATCCGGGAAATATGTCCGAGATCTTTCAAAAGGAAATCAGAAAAAAGTAGGAATTGTAGGAGCTATCATCGGGAATCCTGAAATTATTATTCTTGATGAGCCTTTTGCCAACCTCGATCCGTCTACTCAGATCAAGCTTAAAAATCTGATCAAGGAACTATCAAAACAGGATGGCGTTACTTTTCTTATTTCCAGCCACGATCTTTCCCATACCACAGAAGTCTGCAACAGAATTGTGGTGGTAAACAAAGGTCTTTTGGTAAAAGATATTCAGACTAATCCGGAAACATTGAAAGATTTGGAACAATATTTTGCAGATCAGGTTTCAGTTTCGGATATTTAATACCACAAAAATAGAGGTATGAATACAATAGAATCACAGAATGTAACAGATTATCCCAACAGCAATACTATTTTCATGGTCTGGAAACTTAATGACAGCCCACAGTTGAAAGATGTTTTTCAGGAATTATGTGCTTTGGTTTTAAATCTTAATAATTCGGTGTTTAACCGTTTTCCGGACAGCAGAGCAAGTTGTGTCATGGGAATTGGTGCAGATGCATGGAGTAAACTGGAACTACCAAAGCCTCTGCCAAAAGAATTAGCAAGCTTTGAAGAAATAAAGGGAATAAAACATACCGCTGTTTCTACTCCCGGAGATCTTCATTTTCATCTGAGAGCAGACAATAAGAGCCTTATTTTCGATATGGCAGTTGAAATTTCCGGATTATTAAGTTCTGCAGCTGAAAGTATTCTGGAGATTCATGGATTCAAATATTGGGATGCACGTTCTATTCTTGGTTTTGTAGATGGAACGGAAAATCCTCATGGGGACGACCGTGATTATTTTGGAAAAATAGGCGACGAAGATCCTCAGTATAAAGGGGGAAGTTACCTTTTTGTTCAGAAATACCTTCACAATATGGATGCCTGGAAGGGTTTGTCAACGGAAGATCAGGAAAAAGTGATTGGAAGGTCAAAGGAAAATGATATTGAAATGTCTGATGCTGTAAAACCTTCGAATTCACATATTGCTCTAGCTAATATCGAAGGAGAGAATGGAGAAGAATTGAAAATCGTCAGAGATAACATGCCTTTTGGGAATCCTTCTACCAATGAGTTTGGAACTTACTTTATTGCCTATTCAAGTACATTTGCTACCACAAAGAAAATGTTGACAAATATGTTTATGGGTGATCCTCCGGGAAATTATGACAGAATTTTAGATTTCAGCACAGCAGTTACCGGAACACTTTTCTTTGTTCCTACCAGAAATATGCTTGATAAATTCTCAGGATAAAATGAAAGGCAGCCTCAGTCAAGGCAGCCTTTTTATCACTTATTGTTTAGAGAAATTATGTCGGATTCCCAGGATTGTATGCATCACACATTCCGCTTTCAACCAGACACTCTCTTTTTTTCAGTTCACAGGGATTGGTAGCAGGCACGCTGCAGCATGCATAATATCCGTTATAATGCACCAGATACATATCGCATAGTGGTGTGTTTCCTCCCTTAATTGTTTTCAGGTTCTCTCTTTTTAACTTTTTTAGTTGTTTCATGGTACTGTTTTTATTAGCATAGATTGAGCTAAGCTGGAATACCTGTATCACACATACCAACAGGAGTCAGACAAAATGCAGAAGAACTGCAGGGATCTACATCGGGTTTTGTACAGCATGCATAATAACCGTTTGCTTCTATTAAGTAAAGGTTACCAAGGCATGTAAAGCCTCCTCCTAGTAATGCTTTTAAATTTTCTCTGTCTAATTTTTTTAGATTTTTCATAGGATTAGTTTTAAGATAATTATATCCCTAATATAGGAAAAAAATGGGCTGTTCTTAATTAAAATATTGTTTTTCAGTTTTTTATTTGATGCTTTTTCTTTTCTCTCTCGAAATAAAAAAGGTGTGGAAATTTGTAACTCTGGACAAAAAAAATCAACTTATTGTAGTAAATAATAAAATATTTTTTTTCAAGTTGTAACCTTTTTTTGTTTTGATTGTCTTTAGTATAGAAACAGCATAAGCATGAAACTTTTGTTCGGAAATAAAAAGAATGATTTGTTAAGCCTCCTGAAGAAACAGGATCCGGCTGCACAGAAGATTTTCTATGAACAGAATGTAAAGAGATTCCTGAGTGTAAGCAAAAGCTATGTGAGCGATTTGTATCAGGCTGAAGATTGTCTCATTAAAGCATTCTGTAAAATTTTTAAACACATAGAAAGCTTCAGAGGAGAGTCGAACCTGGAAAGCTGGGCAAGAAGAATCGTCGTGAATGAATGCCTGAATTTTATCAAAAGTAATAAAACAGTTTTCTATCTGGACGAGATTAATCAATCTTTTCATGAAGATATCCATGAAGCAGAGATTGATTGTGATTTTAATGCACAAGAGCTTTTGGACCAGCTTCCCGATGCCTACAGGATGGTTTTTAACCTGTATGTGCTGGAAGAATATTCTCATCAGGAAATTGCGGATACTTTGCAGATTTCAGTGGCTGTCAGCAAAACACAGCTGTTCAGAGCAAAAGAAAAATTAAGAAAGATCTACTTTCAACAACAAAAAAAAGTGAAAAATGAAAACGTCTAAAGATAATATTGAATTTCAGATCAAAAAGCAGATTGATGAAAGAGAAATTACTCCATCACGGGATCTGTGGTCCGAAATTGAGCTTCAGAATAACAATAATCACCGTGCCAAATCAAAAATGAACTGGTTTTTAGTAGCAGCATGTTTGATTTTGACATTCAGCTTGGGAAGCGTTCTTCTTTTTCTTAATCAGCCTTCTGAAACTCAGCCGGAAATTGTAAAGCAAACCGGAAAAAATACTACAGAAGAAATTGTAAAAGATCCGGTTCAGAATCATGTTCCGCTGGCAGTTGAGGATAATGATAAAAAGGAAGTGAGAAAAATTCTTTCTCATGATAAGCAAGAAGCGATTTCTCCTATGGCAATGGACCAGAATAGACTTATCCCTAAAGAAACTCTTCCTTTGAAGAAACTGGATATCACTCAGATTTCTAATCCTAAACTGATGGCAAAAGCCGATTCTATAAAAACTCCGGTTAAAAAGAAAAAATATGTAGACCCATCCACACTTCTTTTCTCAGTAGAGCATAAAGATGTTATCGAAAAAACAAAGGATGGAAGTAACGTGGCTACTATTGATTTGAATGCCAGATAATTTATCCGTAAAAATTTAAAAATTAATAATATGATCAAGAAATTAATCGTAATGGGATTGCTGTGCTCTTTTTCAGCATCATTCTATGCACAAAAGACATTCAATATTAACCTGTCTTCTAAAAAAGATACAGAGGTAAGCCCTATTGTAAAAGAAAAAGTAGAAGAATATGCCGCAAAGATCAATACCATCATTCAGGAAGAAAAAAAGCTGATGGAAGATGAACTGGTCGTTTTGCAGGCCAGAAATCTTGATAAAGCAGATTTCGACAGAGAAAAAGCTCAGATTGCAGACCGTTATTCTGAGAAAATGGATAAAAGAATTGAGGAACTTGGATTTGATCTGGATGACGTTATTCAAAAGCAGGTAAGATATTCCCTTTTGAATACCGATGTTACCTCTAAAGAAGAGCTTAAAGAAAAATTATTGAAAAAATTCCGCCCCAGCAGAAGCTTTACTGGATATTTCTCTTATGGAATTATGACGTTGACAAACAGTGCTCAAGATAATGTCCTTGATAAAAATATAGGATATGCCAATAACCTGGAGTTTGGTCTTAAACTGAACTATCAGCTTAGCAGAACAAGTCCGTGGGCAGTAATTTCCGGATTAGGATTTTCCTGGAGAACAGTAAGAGCAGATAATAATATGCTGTTTACAAGAAGTGCAGATCAGGGAGTCGCTTTGGCGCAGTACAACGGAAACCTTGATAAAAGCAAACTGAGAACCGGATATATTATGGTTCCCCTTGGGATGCAGTATAACTTCTCAAAACTTAAAAATGCCGGAATGGATATCCAGTACAGAAGTTATTATACAGGCTTTAAAATTGGAGCCAATGTGTATGGAGGGGTAAAAATGTCTACCAACAATATTGTAAAAGGAAATGATGGTGAAAACAGAGACCGCGGAAACTATCAGGTGAATCCTTTTGTCTATGGAGCGCAGATCACGTTCTCATACAACAGTTTCAGCGTGTTTGTTAAAAAAGATTTCAGCAATTTCTTTAAAGACAGTTATTTCAAAAATGATAAAGCACTGATATTTGGCTTGGCTATTGGATTAGATTAAATATATTTTGACAGTAAAATGAAAAACTCCGGGAACTATTCCCGGAGTTTTTGCGTTGTATCAGTTATAGAATCATTATTTTAAACTTCCTACCATATCTTCGGGTTTTACCCATTCGTCAAACTGTTCAGCAGTTAACAAACCAAGATTAATGGCCTCTTCTTTTAATGTTGTCCCGTTTTTATGGGCTGTTTTTGCAATCTTAGCTGCATTTTCATATCCGATATGAGTATTTAAAGCCGTTACCAACATTAAAGATTTGTCTACAAGCTCTTTAATTCTCTCATGATTCGGTTCAATGCCTACCGCACAATGATCGTTGAAGGAAATACATGCATCAGCAATCAGTTGGGCAGACTGTAAAAAATTGTAAGCCATTACCGGTTTGAAAACATTCAGCTCGTAATTCCCCTGAGTTCCGGCAAATGATATGGTCGTATCGTTTCCTAAAACCTGTGCACAAACCATGGTCATCGCTTCATTCTGAGTAGGATTTACTTTCCCCGGCATAATAGAAGATCCCGGCTCATTTTCAGGAATATGAATTTCCCCGATTCCGGAACGTGGACCAGAGGCCAGTAATCTTACATCCTGAGCAATTTTATATAAAGAAACGGCAAGTTGCTTTAAAGCTCCGTGAGATTCTACAATCGCATCATGCGCAGCAAGGGCTTCAAATTTATTTTCTGCAGTAATGAAAGGATGATTGGTAAATTGAGCGATATATTCCGCTACCTTTACATCATAACCGTTAGGTGTATTTAATCCTGTACCTACAGCAGTTCCTCCTAATGCAAGCTCAGAAAGGTGAGGTAATGTGTTTTTTAAAGCTCTCAATCCGAATTCCAATTGAGCCACATATCCTGAAAATTCCTGTCCGAGAGTAAGCGGAGTGGCATCCATCAAATGGGTTCTCCCGATTTTTACAACATCTTTGAAAGCTTTTGACTTTTCAGCCAATGTATTTTTTAGTTTTTCTACAGCCGGAATGGTTACTTCTACTACTTTCGTATAGGCAGCAATGTGCATCGCAGTAGGATAGGTATCATTGGAAGATTGGGATTTATTCACATCATCATTCGGGTGAATTTCAGATTTTTCGCCTAATGTTCCTCCGTTATTAACATGAGCTCTGTTGGAAACAACTTCATTGACATTCATGTTCGACTGAGTTCCGGAACCTGTCTGCCAGATTACCAGAGGAAACTGATCGTTAAGTTTTCCTTCCAGTATTTCATCACATACCTTAGCAATCATATCTCTTTTTTCTGCGGAAAGCACTCCCAGATCAGTGTTGGTATAAGCTGCAGCCTTTTTCAGATAAGCAAAAGCTTCGATAATTTCATGTGGCATTGAGCCTTCAGGTCCTATTTTAAAATTGTTTCTGGAACGTTCCGTCTGTGCGCCCCAAAGTTTATCTGCAGGGACCTGCACTTCTCCCATGGTGTCTTTTTCAATTCTGTAATTCATAGTGGTTGAAATTTGTATGATCTTTTTATTTTAAGCCATAAAAATTGTAAACATTATTTATGTTTAATGAAAAAAATAATATTTTGGCTTTGTTTATTTAGCTTCTATAAAGGTACTTATAAACTCAGAAACCTCCAATTTATAATCATTATAAATATCAATATAAATGACTGATTTTACTCATATTTTTTTAAAGGAGGCGTACTTTTGTACAAACAAAAATTGAATGGATTTTAGATATCAGGATCCGTATCCTATTCAGAAAGATGATACGGTGTACAAGAAGCTTACATCAGACTATGTAAAGGTTGAAAAACTAGGAGAGAGAGAAATTTTAACAGTTGACCCGAAAGGATTGGAACTGTTAGCTGAAGAAGCGATGGCAGATGTTTCTTTCATGCTTCGTTCTTCGCACTTAGAAAGCCTTAGAAGAATTATTGATGATCCTGAAGCTACAGATAACGATAGATTTGTTGCTTACAACCTTTTACAAAATGCTGCAGTAGCTGTAGAGGGAGCTCTTCCTTCGTGCCAGGATACTGGAACAGCTATCGTAATGGGAAAGAAAGGAGAAAATGTGTACACGGGAGTGGATGATGGAGAATACCTGAGCAAGGGGATCTTCAATACATATCAGAAAAGAAACCTAAGATATTCTCAGGTGGTTCCTTTGACGATGTTTGATGAGAAGAATTCCGGGTCTAACCTTCCTGCACAGATAGATATCTATGCTAAAAAAGGAGATTATTACGAATTCTTATTCTTGACAAAAGGAGGAGGTTCTGCGAATAAAACATTCTTATATCAGAAAACAAAATCTTTATTGAACGAAAAATCTCTTGAAGAATTTGTTAAAGAAAGAATTTCAGATCTTGGAACAGCGGCTTGTCCTCCTTACCACTTAGCATTGGTAATCGGAGGTACTTCAGCAGAAGCCAACCTTGCAGCAGTGAAAAAAGCATCTGCAAAATATTACGATAATCTTCCGACAGAAGGAAATGAGGCCGGACAGGCATTCAGAGACCTTGAATGGGAAGCTAAAGTTCAGAAAATCTGTCAGGAAAGTGCAATTGGAGCGCAATTTGGAGGGAAATACCTTACCCACGACGTAAGAGTAATCAGACTTCCAAGACACGCTGCATCTTGTCCGGTAGGAATGGGAGTTTCTTGTTCTGCAGACAGAAATATCAAAGGAAAAATTACGAAAGAAGGAATCTTCCTTGAGCAATTAGAGCAGGATCCGAAAAGGTTCTTACCAGATACTCCTCCACATTTAGAAGAAGCTGTTGAGGTTAACTTGAACAAGCCAATGCCGGAAATTCTTGCCGAGCTTTCCAAATATCCGATCAAAACCAGATTAAAACTGAACGGAACATTAATCGTAGCAAGAGATATTGCTCACGCAAAAATCAAAGAAATTATCGACAGCGGGAAACCAATGCCGGAATATTTCAAAAACCATCCAATCTATTACGCAGGGCCAGCAAAAACTCCGGAAGGAATGGCTTCAGGAAGTTTCGGACCTACTACTGCCGGAAGAATGGATGTTTACGTAGACGAGTTCCAGAGCCATGGTGGAAGTATGATCATGCTTGCAAAAGGAAACAGAAGTAAAGATGTTACCAATGCATGTCATAAATACGGAGGTTTCTATCTTGGATCAATCGGTGGGCCGGCTGCTATTCTTGCGAAAGACAATATTGTGTCTGTAGATGTAGTAGACTTCCCGGAATTAGGAATGGAAGCGGTAAGAAAAATTGAAGTAAAAGACTTCCCTGCATTCATCATTTCCGATGATAAAGGCAATGATTTCTTCGCAAATCTGGCCCACTAATTAGTTTAAAATTAAAATAAATAAGAAAATAGAACGCTGATCTTTTGTGTAAAAAGGAAAAAAGTTCTATTTTTGCCTAAAATCTTTAAGAGAATGATAACGATATTATCAGCATTTTGGCCGTTCTACCAGTTCCTTTGGACTATATTCTTCATTACTATGTTCTTAGTAGGATTCTGGTGTATTTTTATGTTCTTCGGATTAGTAATCCCAATGTGGCTAACTGAAGGTTTGAAAGAGTATTTCGGAAAAGTAAAGCCTTTCGATCCTGAAGATATCAGAAGAAAGCTTGTTTCTGAGCAGGAAGGTGTAGAAGTTATCTATAGCGAGCCTAAAGGAAACGGACCTTTCCTTCACGATCACGGACATCATCATTAATTGATTGTCATTGCTTTTTCACCTGAATTCTGAAAAAGTAATATCAAAGCAAAACAACATATATAAACCGCTTAAGCAATTAAGCGGTTTTTCTATTTATTATTCCTCAGACTTTCAGGAGCTACCCCAAATTTCTTTTTGAAAGCGCGTGTAAAGTTCTGGAGGTACTCATACCCACATTCAATAGCAATCTCTTTGATCATAATTTCTTTATTAGTGATCAGTTTCTTTGCTTTCAGCATTCTGAGCTCCGAGATATAATGAGCAATCGTTGTATGGTACTGGGTTTTAAATTCCTTTCTGATGATATTCTGGTTCAGACCAAAATATTTTCCTATTTCTTCCGCTTTTATATTCCTGTGATAATTTTCATCAATGAATTTCCTGATCATTTCAGGAGTCTTTGGAGTATCCTCGAGAATGTTTTTCTCATTAAATTGCTCAAAGATCAGGATAAGAAGTTTGATAATCTTTGCTTCTATAAATAACTTCTGCATGATTCCTTTCTTATTATAATCCAGAATCTCTTTTACGATCATATGCATTTCAACCGTCATATCCGGAGGCGTTTCTTTATGAAGGAATATAAAATTATTATGGATCATATTTTCCAGAATCTCAGCATTCTCACGATTAAGTTCCGGATTGATGAGGTTAAAAATATATTGGTAATTAATCTGAATCTGGAGATACCTCAGAATTTCCTGATTTTCTGTCCATAGTTCAGCAACACTTTCTTTAGGAGAATAATGAAGTATATATTGATTTTTTTTAAATAAAAATTGAGTTCCACAATCATGACCTTCTAAATTGACTCCATCACTTAACAAAAAAAGGAGATTAAAACTCGACTTTCCTTCCAACATATGAGACTTGAAGGATTGATCAGGACACAGGTCTTCCTGCATGATGATTTTGATGTCCTCGGATATGAACAAATGTCCACTTTTTGATTGACTCCTCATACAACACATTTTTACAGCCATGGTACAACTACTTAAGGTAAAAGACCTTCACAGGATAACCAAAAGTTCGAAAATGATAACTCGGGGTTAATTATGTGAGGTACTTTTGCGCAAAATTAAATTAAATTTAGAATAATTAAAAATAATATTTCATATGTTTAAAGATTTACATTTTGCAATTCAGGAAATCAGAACGGGATTAGTACTGCTAACCGTTGCTGGAAGCTATATGTATGCCCAGCAATGGGAAAATGTTGGAGGCATTCAGGATGTATCTGCAGGAGGAAGCAGTTTTAATAATCTTGTTATTGATAACTCAGGAAACTATTATCTGTCATATTATGATGTTTCAGTAGCTAAAGGTTCTGTTCAGAAATTTAACGGAAACTCGTGGTCTTACTTAGGGGGAGCACCCGGAGTTACTACAGGAACTGCCACTTACAACTCATTGTCTATAAGTCCAAACGGAAACAGTATTTATTATACCAATCAGCTTGGTTATCCAGGTTCCGGGATGGAAGTCCGTTTATTTACAGGCTCTTTATGGTCTCAGCTTCCTAATGCTACAGACAGCTCGGTCAATTATCAGGCTTCTGCAGTATCCTCAGATAATATTATATTCACTTATGGATCTTACGGTTCCGGAACTGTAAAAAAATATTCCGGAGGTGCATGGGAACAGGTAGGAAATGCAGGCTTTTCAGGAGGTGCTGAATTTGCTGAAATGGTCATAGGAACCAATAATATGGTGTATACCTGTAATGTTTCCGGAGGGATAAAAGTATATCAGAACAGTACGGATGCAAGTTCAGCACAAAACTGGAGTTTGGTAGGAGGAGCAGCAGCTGATGCTTCTTC
Source organism: Chryseobacterium metallicongregator (assembly GCF_031324065.1). NCBI lineage: Bacteria > Pseudomonadati > Bacteroidota > Flavobacteriia > Flavobacteriales > Weeksellaceae > Chryseobacterium > Chryseobacterium metallicongregator. Next base: position 182,773 of record NZ_JAVIXS010000009.1, on the reverse strand, counting down.
GTCAGGGGAACAGTACAATGCTGATATTGCTTTAGATGGAGCGAATAGAATCTATGTAGCGTATGTATCCAACTCTGGCGGAGGAAAAAAAGTGAATGTCAAGAAATTTGACGGAAACTCCTGGGTGCAGGTTGGAAATGCCAATTTCTCAGAGGGAAGGGTACAACATGTTGCGTTAGCCGTAACAGAATCCGGAAAACCTTATGTAGTAGCCAGCCGTTTTGAAAATGATAATTTCCTGAGAAATACGGTTTATAAATTAGATGATTCGCAAAACTGGGTTCCATTTGGAGGAGATTTTGTTTCAGATGGAGAAGCAAAATACAATGATTTAGCGATAGATAAGGCACAGAATTATTTGGTGCTGGCTTATTCCGACAATACAACAAAGGTGAAAAGAATTTCTCTGAACCTTAATCCGCAAACATGCAGCAATACAGATCCTGGAGCAAATGTAGGTGATATTGGTTGTGTAAGTTTTATGTATCGCGGGCAGCAGGTTGCTTATACTACGGTAAGAGGAGCAGACGGAAAAATCTGGCTTCAGCAAAACCTTGGAAGTACGCAGGTGGCTTCATCAGTGGCAGATGCCAATTCATATGGAGATCTTTTCCAATGGGGAAGATGGGATGACGGACATCAGCTTAGAAATTCTCAGATCGTACAGGCACCATCCCCTAACACTCCGGAGGGAACAAGTACCACCGTGGGAGGTTATGTTGCAGGATCTCCGGCATGGTGGGCAAATTTTGCAAGTGGAGATACATGGAATGGGACATCACTTGCAGATGTAAATGCTTCTGTAGGTATAGATCCTTGTAAAGCAATAGGTGCAGACTGGAAAATGCCTTCTCAGGCAGACTGGACAACTTTAATAGGAGCAGAAAGTATTTCTAACCCTACAGCTGCTTATAACAGTCATCTTAAATTACCTGCAGGAGGTTATAGAAGCTCCAGTGATGGGAACTTTACTTTTGTAGGGCAAAGAGGGTATTTCTGGAGCTCTGATACATCAAGTTTAGGAGGCAAATATCTGTATATCGGATCCACAATTGCCAATCCATCTGCTGGTGCTATGAGAGGGCAGGGAGCTTCAGTAAGATGCATCAAGCCTACCTCTTCTTTGAGTACTTCAGAAACCAAACTGAATCAAACTGTAATTGGAGTGTATCCTAACCCTACAAAAGGAATTCTTATGGTTAAAGCTGATTCAGGAATTGAAAAAGTAAATGTTGTGAACGCAGTAGGACAAAGAATGAATGTACAGTTCTCGGATAATCAGATCAACATGACTGAACTTCCTTCAGGATTGTATATTGTAGAATTAAAATTAAAGAATGGACAATCCATTTCTAAAAAGATTATAAAAAATTAAGCGAAATTCAATACCAAAGATTTTTTGCCAAAAGGAATTAGTTCATTACAATTACTTTTATTGGAAGGCTCATGAAATTTCATGAGTCTTTTTTTTGTTTTTCCCGAAAAATGGAAATATTTAGCAAAAACTGGCTCAAAATAAAGGTTATGAATAAAAAATAACACTATATTCGATAAAAAATAAGACATGAGAAAATTTTATTCCGTTGTTTTTCTGCTGATTACAATGCACGTTTTTGGGCAGATTAATTATACGATTTCTCCCAATCCATTCAATGAAACAGATGCTATTACGCTTACGGTTCCCGGCGATCAGATAGACGAATCTGCATGGGGAGTTTCCAATAATGCCATTTATATGTGGACCTGGTCGTTTGACACTAATTATCAGAACAGTCAGGATTGTCCTACCAATGGCAGCTGGAATAATTCCAATGATTTGAATAAGTTGGTTTATAATGCTGCAACAGACAGCTATTCAATTACTTTTACTCCAACAACATTCTTCGGAAGAACAGGAATCGGAAGGTTCGGGTTTTTATTAAAAGATAAAACAGGTTCCCATCAGACTTCTCCCGATATTTTTGTAAATGTAGGCGCATTAAGTTTAAGTCTTACCAATCCGTTAGCGAACAGCCTCACTTCGGTTCCGGTAGGGAATTCCATTACTATTATGGCTACAACCAATTCCAATGCAACATTTCAGTTAAAAGCAAACGGAATTGTTGTCAATTCAACAACCACTCCTTCACAGTCTTATTCCTACAGTTATACAGTTACTCAAGATACCAGCATGGAGCTTGTAGCGACTCAGGGAACCAATTCTAAAACAGCAACATTTATCTTACAGGTTCCGAGAAATGTAGTTTCTGAAGCAATACCAAACTGGATCAGACAGGGAATCAATTATCACCCGACAGATCCCACCAAGGTAGGCCTTGCTTTATACGCTCCGGGAAAAAGTTTTGTACATGTCATCGGAAGTTTCAATAACTGGGTGGTGAATGATACCTATTTAATGAAAAAAGATACCACAAATCCTGATCTCTACTGGATTGAACTCAACGGAATTACTCCTCAGCAGCTGAATACTTTCCAATACAGAACCAATGATTTGAGAAAAGTAGCAGATCCATATTCTCCACAAATTTTATCTTCTTATGATGACCTGTGGATTTCAGCTTCCACTTATCCGAATTTACCAGCATTTCCAGCAGGACAAGAGTTTGAAGTTTCAACATTCAAAACAGGTCAAACGGCTTATAACTGGCAGGTTGCCAATTTTCAAAGACCCGCAAAACAAGATCTGGTGGTCTATGAATTACTATTGAGAGATTTTACACAGGAAAAAAACTGGCAGTCACTGATCGACAAAATTTCTTATTTGAAAAACTTAAAAATCAATGCTATAGAATTGCTTCCCATCATGGAGTTTGATGGAAATCTTTCATGGGGATATAATACTTCTTTCCATTATGCATTAGACAAAGCTTATGGAACTCCGGAAAAATTCAAAGAATTTGTAGATCTATGCCACCAGAACGGAATTGCAGTCATTCTGGATGTAGCGTTTAATCATGCTACAGGACGTTCTCCTTTGGTAAGGCTGTGGAATATAGATCCGGATGGTGACGGCTATGGAAATGTTGCTCCAGACAACCCTTACTTCAACCAGGTTCCGAAACATTCATACAATGTATTCAACGATTTTAACCATACAAGTCCTTCAACGCAATATTACGTTGAAAGATGCCTTCAACAATGGTTGACAGAATATCGCATAGACGGTTTCCGTTGGGATTTAACCAAAGGATTTACTCAAAACTGTTCTGAAAATGACGAAGCCTGCACCAATTCCTATCAGCAAGACAGAGTAGATATCATGAAACACTATGCCGACAGACAATGGGCTATTGATCCGAATTCTTACATGATCTTCGAACATCTTGGAACCGATGCCGAAGAACAGCAATGGGCCAACTACAGAATTGCAGAAGGTAAAGGGGTTATGCTTTGGAATAAACAGACAGACCCTTACAATCAGAATACAATGGGGTATCAGGAAAACAGCAACTACGACCGTATGAATCACAGTCTTCACGGCTTCACCAATATGAGTGCTGTAGGCTATGGAGAAAGCCATGACGAAGAAAGACTGATGTTTAAAAACCTTGCATATGGAGCAATCAACGGAAGTTATAATGTGAAAGATCTGAATACCGCTCTTGAAAGAATGAAAACTTTCGGGGCAACCTTCTTTACCATTCCTGGTCCGAAAATGATCTGGCAATTTGGAGAACTAGGATATGAATTCAGTATCAACAGATGTGCGAATGGTACTATAGACAATGGATGCAGAACTGATGAGAAACCTGTTGCATTCACTTTAGGATATGATACCAATGCGAACAGAAAAGCAGTATATGATACTTGGGCTAAAATCATCAACATCAGAAATACCCATCAGGTTTTTAAATCTAAAACCTACAGTATAGAATCCAATAACCTTACGAACGATCCTACCGGCCTGATCACAAGAATTTATGTATATGATGCAGCTATTACAACAGGAATAAAGAATGTGGTTGTATTAGCCAATTACACGACTTCAGCACAGAATGTCGTCCCTTATTTCCCTTACACAGGTCAATGGCAGAATCTGATGGACAACAGTATTTCGAATATAGCTTCCACAACAACTCCAATCACTTTACAACCGGGAGAATTCAGGATCTTTGGAAATTATGCTGGTGCTTTATCAACCGAAGATACCAATGCAGCCAACAAATTATCCCTTCAGATTGCAGATAATCCGGTTCGAAACGGAATCGCTCAACTCGTTTTCAGTAAAGCAAAAAACGGAGAGATCCTGATTTTTGATATGACGGGTAAAAAATTGGATTCATTCAAACTGGATAAAGAGAATGGAAATTATAATATGAAGGTTAATTATCCGGCGGGAACTTATCTGTTACAGTTGAAATCAGATACAGGAATAGCCATTCAAAAGATGATGATTAAATAAAATAACTTATGAAGTTGTTGATTTTTAATATATTGAGCCATTAAGAGCTATTTAAGAAATAAAGTATTGTTAAGATGAATCATTCTGATTTTTAAGCTCAAAGCGGAGCTGATCTTAATACTCTTATCACCTTAATATCATCTTAATGTTTCAAAAATAAAACTTTAAACAATTTCTATAAAATAATGAAAGGCAGATTTGCAGTACAGCAGATCTGCTTTTTTGTACATTTAAAAAAATAGTCTACTTTTGCAGTAGATTTATCAAGAAAGGTGGAGGGATTTGGCCCGGTGAAACCTTAGCAACCTACACGTTTCCAGAAGTGTAAAGGTGCTAATTCCAACCCTTTGGGGGAGATAAGTGAAGTCAATACTCTATATGAATTCCATTTCTTGAAGTCTTGTGTATCTGCGGAAAGATCCGTCAGATTCGTATTATTAATTGGCAAGAACAAAATGAAAAAATTAAGCACAGCTGTATTATTGCTTGGAGCAATTCTGGTCGCTGCTCAGGAAAGTGAGGAAAAAGGAAAACAGATCGAAGATATTATCATCGTTGGAAACCGTAACGTCAAAAGAACAAAACTGGAGACGCCGGTTCCTGTAGATGTAATTAATATCGATAAAATCCAGAGAAGCACTCCGCAAATGACGGCTCAGGATCTCCTGAACTACGTGATTCCATCGTTCAATGCAGTGAGGCAGTCTGCTTCTGATGGGACAGAACATATTGACCCTGTTACTTTTAGAGGTATGGGACCCGATCAGGTTCTGGTTTTGCTTAACGGAAAAAGAAGACATTCCACATCATTAGTCAATTATCAGAATACGGTAGGAAATGGCTCTGTAGGAACAGATTTGAGTACCATTCCCGTAATTGCAATTGATAGAATAGAAGTATTAAGAGATGGAGCTGCTGCACAATATGGTTCTGATGCCATTGCAGGAGTTATCAATATAATTCTTAAGAAAAATACCGGAGCTTCAGCAAGTCTTACCTATGGGTTAACCGGAAGAAATGATGGTGATACTTACCAGGCAGGAGTTAATTATGGAGCCTCATTAGGAAAGAAAGAAGGCTATATTAATCTTTCATTACAGCTAAGTCACAGAGGAAAAACCACAAGAACGCAAAATCATGACCTGGATATTTTCGGAGATAATTTTGCCTATGAATTTGCTGGGGACGCAGAAGCCATAAAAGCTGCCAGAGCCGCAGATGATGCAGAAATTGCAAAAAGAGGATTAACACGTGACGATTTTAATTTTCAGATCGGAGATGCCCAGATCAGACAGGGACAGCTGTTTTTCAATTCAGAATATCCTTTTAACGATAACTTTAAACTGTATTCTTTTGGCGGTTTCAGCATCAAAGAAGGAAATGGCTTTGGTTTCAGAAGACTTCCGAGCGAAAAATCTAATGTAGTTTCGTCCATTTACCCGAACGGATTTCAGGCAACTCTGGCCTCCCAGGTATACGATGTTTCTTATGCTGTAGGAGCAAAATATAATGTCAATGACTGGTTTTTTGATCTTAGTAATACCTTTGGAAGCAATACCTTCAATTATAATGTAAACAATACGAATAACGCTTCTTTGGGAGCAAAATCTCCAACCCGTTTTTATGCCGGAGCGCATAGCTTTCTTCAAAATACCATTAATCTTGATATTTCCAAAAATATAAACCGTTTCAATATCGCATTTGGAGGAGAATTCAGATTTGAACAATACCAGATCAAGGCAGGTGATGAAGCTTCCTATACCCAATATGACATCAATGGAAACGTAGCCACTGAAGGATCAACAGTGCTTGGTGCGGGAGGATCTCAATCCTTTATCGGGTTTTCTCCAAATAATGCATTGAAGAAAGACAGACATTCCACCGCAGTGTATGCAGATGTTTCCTATGATTTAGATAAAAAATTGAATATTGATGCAGCAGCAAGATTTGAAAATTATTCAGACTTCGGAAATACACTGAATGGAAAACTTGCTGTACGATATGAATTTGTAAAGAATTATGCGGTAAGAGCAGCAGTGGGAACAGGATTCAGAGCACCATCATTGCAACAGCAGTATTTTAATAACTCTTATGCTGATATTTCTACTTCAGGCGAGAAGATTGTTACAAAGGGAATCTTTAGCAATGATAGCAAAGCCGCTGAAATTCTTGGATTTGATAAACTAAAACAGGAAACCTCTGTTAATGCAAGTGCAGGATTTACTTTAAGGCCTTTAAACAATTTGACAATCACCATAGATGGATACTGGATTAAAGTAAAAGACAGAATTGTGATCACCAGCAATATTACTGATGAAAGATTAGATCAGTTTAAGGTAGAAAGCGGAAGATTTTTTGCGAATGCTATTGATACCGAAACAAAAGGAGTTGATGTTGTAGTAACCTATGACTGGATTCTTGGCAATGGAAAATTAAATATCAATCTTGCCGGAAACTATACGGAAACCAAAATTACAGATTTCCACTTTCCGGAAAATTTAGGAACTCCGCAGAACCAGTTTTTTGGTCCGGATCAGATCAACATCATTGAAACTCTTTCTCCCAAAACAAAAGCTTCATTAGGATTAAATTATGGAATCGGGAAGTTCAATTTTCTCGTAAGAAATACCTATTTTGGTAAAGTAATAAGAGATGGCTATCCGTTTGGAGACGTGCAGGAGTTCTCACCAAAGGTCGTTACCGACATCAGTGTTGGATATGATATTACAAAAAGTATCAACTTTACAATAGGAGCCAACAATGTATTTGATGTCTTCCCGGATCGCCAGATTTATAGAAATTCATATTATGGAGTATTCAAATATGCACCGGTTCAGATGGGAACACTGGGGAATTATTTCTTCGGAAGGCTTAATTTTAATTTTTAATCAGTAAATGAGTACTACCTCACATCAGATTGGCTGGAAAACAGCAGCAGCCATCGTAGTTTCCAATATGATCGGAACAGGGATTTTTACAACCCTGGGATTTCAGTTATCCGATATTACCAATACCTACAGTATTTTCCTGCTATGGAGTATAGGAGGGGTTCTCGCTTTGTTCGGGGCTTTCTGTTATGCAGAATTGGGGTCACATTTTAAAGGAAACGGAGGAGATTTTATTTATCTCACAGAAACCTATCATCCGATATTTGGATACTTGATAAGCTGGATTTCACTCATTATTGGATTTTCTTCTCCGGTTGCGCTGGCTGCATTGGCCATGTCAAAATACCTTTCTGTATTTGATTATTCTTTTGGAAATGGCTTTGCGATTGCAGCTATTTTCCTGGTGGCGATTGCATTATCGTTCAGCCTGAAAACATCCAGCAGATTTCATAACTTTTTTACATTCATTAAGATAGCCTTTATTATTGTACTGGTTATTCTTGGGGTAGGAATTTCAGATTCACCAAAGATAGGCAACAGTCTCAATTTCAGTGACAGCTGGCAGAATGAGATCATACTTCCTGCATTTGCTACCTCTCTGGTATTTGTAACTTATTCCTACACAGGCTGGAATTCAGCTTCCTATATCGCAGGAGAAATAAAAGATGTTCAGAAAAACCTTCCCAAATCACTCATCATCGGAACCGTTTTCGTGACGGTAAGCTATATTCTGGTAAATTATATTATGCTGAAACACGCTCCTGTAAGTCAGTTGGCAGGAAAAGAAGATGTAATGGGAGAAGCTGCAGTAAATATGCTGGGACCGGCTTTTGGAAAAATCGTTAATGTTTTTATCGCCCTGCAGCTTATTGCAACAATTAGTGGTTATCTGTGGGTAGGATCAAGATTAACGCAGGCTTTTGCAAAACATACACATATTTGGAAGCCATTATCTGTGGGTAATGAAAAAGGAATTCCGGTAAGAGCTATTTTCGCTCATGCTGTCATTGCAGCTGTTATTATTTTGACAGGAAGTTTTAAAGAAATTTTTGTCTATACAGCCTTTATTTTGCAGCTTTTTGCAAGTCTGGCTATTTCTACCGTATTCTTCCTTAAGAAAAAAGACAGGAAAATCTTTAAGTCGAATGCGTTCCACATTTTTCCGGCAGTTTTTTTACTGTTCAGCTTTTATATTCTCTATTTTACATTCATTCATAATCCTAAAGAAAGCTTGATAGGATTGGGAATTATCGCCGTAGGAATTATTTTATATGTGATAGACAGAAGGCTTTCTAAAGGAGCTCAGACTAAATCTTAATGATGCAGAAAGGGGAATATACAGAATGGTAAATCTGTCTTTTTGTGGTTTTGCATCCTTTATCCCTAATGCTCAAAAATTTATGATGATTCGGAATTTTAATTTTGAATTAATAATCCTTATCTTTGCACCCACAAAATTTCTACAATGTCTAAATCATTAATTCCAAAATTAGAAGCTATAAAACAAAGATATAATGAGGTTGCAGACCTTATTATACAGCCTGATGTCATTTCAGACCAAAAAAGATATTCTTCTTTGAACAAAGAATATAGTGATTTGGGAAAAATTGTAAGAGTTTACGATCAGTACAAAGGCGCTTTGGATAGTATTGCAGAATCTGAAGAAATCATTGCAGATGGTTCAGACAGAGACCTGGTAGATCTGGCTAAAGAAGAAAAACTGGAAGCTCAGGCTAAAATTCCTGGTCTTGAAGAAGAACTGAAAGTATTACTGATCCCTAAAGATCCTGCAGATGACAAAAACGTTATCGTGGAATTACGTGCAGGTACAGGTGGTGATGAGGCTGCTATCTTTGTGGAAGATGTGTACAGAATGTATACCATGTATTTCAAAACAAAAGGATGGAGACATGAAGTGACAGATTCTAACGAAGCTGCAAAAGGATACAAAGAATTGATCATGAAAGTGGAAGGAGAAGGTGTTTACGGAATCATGAAGTTCGAATCCGGAGTTCACCGTGTACAACGTGTACCTGAAACAGAATCTCAGGGAAGAGTACACACATCTGCCATTACAATTGCTGTTCTTCCGGAAGCTGAAGAAGTTGATTTCGAACTGAATCCTGCAGATATTGAAATGCAGACTTCCCGTTCAGGAGGTGCAGGTGGTCAGAACGTAAACAAGGTTGAAACTAAAGTTCAGCTTACCCACAAACCTTCAGGACTTGTTGTAGTTTGTCAACAGGCTCGTTCTCAGCTTGCTAACCGTGAGCTGGCAATGGAAATGCTAAGAACAAAACTATACGATATTGAATTACAGAAAGTACAGGGAGATATCGCTGCACAACGTAAATCTATGGTATCTACAGGAGACCGTTCTGCAAAAATTAAAACATACAACTATCCACAAGGTAGAGTTACAGACCACAGAATCAATAAGTCTATGTACAACCTTGATGCTTATATGAATGGTGATATTTCTGAAATGATTGACGCTGTAATCATGGCAGAAAATGCAGAGAAGATGAAAGGGGAAGAAGAGAATTATTAAAATTAAAATAAATAAAAACAAAGCCTCTGACTGTTCAGGGGCTTTGTTTTTCCCAATAACAAAACAAAATATCAACTATGAAAAACTACAAAATTATTTTCCTGCTGTTGCTTACCATAATGGGGCAGCAACTGATAGCACAAACAGAAGTAAAGAAACCTAAAGAAGCTTTTGAACTCTTCTTTGGTACTTTTGTGAATAATGATGACGCAGCATTGAATAAACTCAATGATTATTTAAAACCTACAGTAGACGGACAGACTGCTTATCAGGTGGATTTTAAGGAAACGTCACAGGAAATGATCAATGGCAGTGTAGAGAATTTTCTTGCCGCTTTTCCTAAAGCTACCGCAGCAGCATGCAAAAAAGAAGCTGAAGATTATTTCAAAGCTATGTTTGGAAACTTTAAAACGGGAAAACTTACCGTTAAAGACGTAAAAGTAGTGCCGAATGAGCATGTGGAAGGACAAAAAATTGCTGAAATAAGTTATTCTGTAAGTTTTCTTGTTCCATCAAAACTGACTTCCGGACCAAAAGGAGATCTGAACAAAATAAAAACGGAAGACCTTAAAAAATATTTAATTCAGGCAGTTCAGGATTTTAAAAATGCCAATAAGACTGTAACAACAGATCAAAACTTTAGTTTATATGAACTTAAAGAAGGAGATAAAATATACTATTGGAATGGAAGCCCTGATGAAATTGTTTCCAACCTTACCGACTTCTATTTTGAAAGCTTCGGAGCCAATGAATAGGCGGAAAATACAATCATAAAGAATAAAAAAGTCCCAATATAACGGGACTTTTTTTATTTCACATACTTTGCGTATTTTTGAGAAAAACCGATCAGTATGAATTTTAAACCTATATTGTTAACCGCTGGAGTATTATTTTCAGCATCTTTTTACTCTCAGAAAATGATTTATCCTAAAGCATTAAAAGGAAGCCAGACAGATACCTATTTCGGAAACGCTGTTTCTGATCCTTTCAGAGATCTGGAAAACGATTCTGAACCTACAAAAAAATGGGTAGATGAAGAAGTAGCTTACAGCCAGAATTATCTTTCAAAAATTCCGTTCAGGGATAAAATCAAAAGCCAGCTGAAAGATATCTGGAATTATGAGAAAATTTCAGCACCTTTCAAAGAAGGAGATTATACCTATTATTATAAAAATGATGGTCTGCAGGCACAATCTGTTTTGTACAGAACCAACAATAAGACCAATGCTACAGAAGTATTTTTAGATCCTAATAAATTTTCAGAAAAAGGAACGACTTCTCTTTCCAATCTTTCATTCAATAAAAAAGGAAACCTTGCAGCTTACTCTATTTCTGAAGGAGGAAGCGACTGGAACAAGATCATCATCATTGATGCTGTTACCAAAAAACAGATTGATGAAACTTTACTGGATGTAAAATTCAGCGGAATTTCATGGCAGGGAGATGAAGGATTTTATTATTCAAGCTACGACAAACCAAAAGAAGGAACAGTACTTTCCGGAATGACGGATAAGCACAAAGTATATTTTCACAAACTGGGAACAAAACAATCTCAGGATAAATTGATTTTCGGAGGAGATAAAACCCCAAGGAGATATCTTAGTGCCGGAGTTTCTGAAGATCAGAGATACCTTATTATTTCTGCTGCTAATGCTACCAATGGTAATGAATTGTATATAAAAGACCTTAAAAAAGGAGGAGACTTTGTGCAAATTATGAGCGGATTTGATATCAATGCCAGCATCGTAGATACACAAGGTGATGATCTGTTCATTTTTACAGATAAAGATGCTCCGAATATGCGTCTTGTAAAAACTACCATTGCTAATCCGGATCCTGCAACATGGAAAGACGTGATTCCACAAACTGAAAACGTATTGGGAATTTCTTCCGGTGGAGGATATTTCTTTGCAACCTATATGATTGATGCCATAGATCAGGTAAAACAGTTTGATAAAACCGGAAAACTGGTTAGAGAAATTACTCTTCCGGGGAAAGGAAATATCTCTGGATTCGGAGGAAAAGAAAAAGAAAAAGATGTTTACTTCTCTTTCAGCAACTATATTACACCGGGCACTACATATAAATTTAATGTAGATTCTGGAAAATCTGAAGTCTATCAAAAACCTAAAGTGAAGTTTAATCCGGATGATTATGTTTCGGAACAGGTTTTCTATACTTCAAAAGACGGGACAAAAGTTCCTATGATGATCAACTATAAGAAAGGAACAAAGCTGGACGGTAAAAATCCTACTATTCTTTACTCTTATGGAGGCTTCAACATCAGCCTTCAGCCGTCATTCTCTGTAGTCAATGCGATCTGGATGGAAAATGGTGGTATTTACGCTGTTCCAAACATCCGTGGAGGAGGAGAATATGGTAAGAAATGGCATGATGCAGGAACAAAACAGCAAAAGAAAAATGTTTTTGAAGACTTTATCGCTGCCGGAGAATACCTTCAAAGTAAAGGCTATACTTCAAAAGAATACATGGCACTGTCAGGAAGATCAAATGGCGGATTATTAGTAGGAGCAACAATGACCATGAGGCCGGATCTTGCGAGAGTAGCCTTCCCTGGAGTTGGAGTTTTGGATATGTTGAGGTATAATAAATTTACTGCCGGAGCAGGATGGTCTTACGACTATGGGACTGCCGAGGACAGTAAAGAAATGTTCGAATATCTGAAATCCTATTCTCCTGTACATAATGTAAAAGCAGGAACTTGCTATCCATCCACAATGATCATTACCAGTGATCATGATGACAGAGTGGTTCCGGCACATTCATTCAAATTTGGAGCAGAGCTTCAGGAAAAACAAGCATGCAAAAATCCTATTCTTTTAAGAATTGAGAAGAATGCAGGTCACGGAGCAGGAAGATCAACAGATCAGGTGATCAGTGAAAATGCAGATCTTATATCATTTGCTTTATTTGAGATGGGAATAAAGAAATAATTTAAATTTATACCAATAAGAAAGGTCGGACATTTGCCCGGCCTTTTTCTTTTACTAAAACTTAGAAAAACAGAACGTTAACAGAAGTTTCATGTTTCGCTCAAAAAAATTAACTTTACGGGGACAAAAATAATTGGAATGCGAAAGACAATTTCTGTGAAAAAACCGGATTTTAGTGTATCATCTCAGGAAAGAGAGATTTACAATTTTGAAAAAGACGGCCTTGAACTCAAATCATCCTATGGAAAAAAAGATGTAAAAGATGAATCATTAACGCAGACTTCTCCAGGAATTGCTCCCTATCTGAGAGGGCCGTACTCTACCATGTATGTTCAGAAACCATGGACGATCCGTCAGTACGCAGGATTTTCTACCGCTGAAGAATCCAATGCTTTCTACAGAAGAAACCTTGCTGCAGGTCAGAAAGGACTTTCAGTAGCATTTGACCTTGCAACGCACAGAGGATATGATTCTGACCACTCAAGAGTGGTGGGCGATGTAGGAAAAGCAGGAGTTGCCATAGACTCTGTGGAAGACATGAAAATCCTTTTCAATGAAATTCCATTAGATCAGATTTCAGTTTCCATGACAATGAACGGAGCTGTACTTCCTATTTTGTCTTTCTACATCGTAGCGGCAGAAGAACAGGGAGTAAAGCAGGAGTTACTTTCCGGAACTATTCAGAATGATATTTTGAAAGAATTCATGGTAAGAAATACGTATATCTATCCGCCAGCACCTTCCATGAAGATTATCGCAGATATTTTTGAATACACTTCGCAAAATATTCCCAAATTCAATTCCATTTCCATTTCCGGATACCATATGCAGGAAGCTGGTGCAACGCCTGTACTTGAAATGGCTTACACACTGGCAGATGGTCTTGAATACGTAAGAACAGGAATAAAAGCAGGAATGAACGTAGACGATTTCGCCCCAAGGTTATCCTTCTTCTGGGCAATCGGAATGAATCATTTCATGGAAATTGCAAAAATGCGTGCAGCAAGATATATCTGGGCAACCCTTTTAAAACAGTTTAATCCTCAGAATCCAAAATCTCTGGCTTTAAGAACCCATTCACAAACTTCAGGATGGTCTTTAACTGAGCAGGAACCTTTCAATAATATCACAAGAACAGCAATAGAAGCGCTGTCTTCAGCATTAGGAGGAACGCAGTCTCTCCATACAAACGCACTGGATGAAGCCATTGCCCTTCCTACAGATTATTCAGCAAAAATTGCAAGAAATACACAGATCATCCTTCAGCAGGAAAGCGGAATATGTGATGTGGTAGATCCGATGGGAGGAAGTAACCTTGTAGAAAGCCTTACTCAGCAAATGATTGAGGAAGCAATGAGGTATATTGATGAGGTAGAGCAGGAAGGTGGAATGACCAAAGCGATCGAAGCCGGAATTCCAAAAATGAGAATTGAAGAAGCCGCAGCAAAAAAACAGGCTAAGATCGATAGTGGAGAAGAATTCATTATCGGGGTCAATTCATTCAAATCCTCATTAAAACAGGATCAAATAGAAATCTTAGACATTGATAATACCGAAGTTCGCAGAAAGCAGATAGAGAGACTGAATACGATCAAAGCGGAAAGAAATACAGCAGGAGTTGAACAGATCCTGAATGAAATCCGCGAAAGTGCTCAAACGGGAAAAGGAAATCTTCTGGCTCTATGTATCGAAGCTGCAAGAAGAAGAGTAACCCTTGGCGAAATGAGTGATGCTATGGAAGAAACCTTTGGAAGATATAAAGCAAATATTAAAACAATCTCTGGAGTATACGCAATGAATGCCGGTAAAAACGAATACTTTGAAAAAGCTCTTAATCTGACTCAGAAATTTGAAGAAGAAGAAGGGCGCCGCCCAAGGCTAATGGTCGCTAAAATGGGCCAGGATGGGCACGACAGAGGTGCGAAAGTAGTAGCAACAGCATTTGCCGATATGGGATTTGACGTAGACGTTGCTCCATTGTTTCAGACACCGGAAGAAGTCGCTAAACAAGCCGTAGAAAATGATATTCACATTTTAGGTGTTTCTTCATTGGCAGCAGGGCACAAAACATTAGTTCCGCAGGTGGTGGAAGAACTATCCAAATTGGGAGCAGACGATATTACCATCGTCGTAGGAGGAGTGATTCCGCAACAGGATTATGAATTCCTTTATGCCAACGGTGCTGACTTTATTTTCGGACCTGGAACCAACCTTCCGAAATGCGCAGTAGAAATTCTGGAAAGATTTTTAGAAAAATAAATAGAAAAGTTTTAATTTCAGGACAGAGGTTAAAAATATACCCGTGAATTTTAAAAATATAAAGCCTACGAGGAAAAAACTGTTTCTTTTCGTAGGCTTATTTGTTATTACAGGAGTTTTTTTGCTAGGTTCAATAAAGAAAAACAGATCAGTACCCAGTTCCACAGTAATTGCGGATGCCAGTCTTGTTAAAAAACATTTGATGGCACTTACCCAAACTCCACAGTTTAGAAATCATAAAAATATTGATCAGCTAAATGCAGTGGCAGATTATATTCATCAGACCTTTGCTACTTATGTTGACAATACCACTTTTCAGGAATATAAAGTTGACGGTAAAGTGTATAAAAATGTAATTACTTCTTTTGGTCCGGAAAATGCCAAACGGATCATTATTGGAGCACATTACGACGTTTGTGGAGATCAGCAGGGAGCAGACGATAATGCCACCGGAGTTACTGCCCTTTTGGAGCTCGCAAGAATGTTGAAAGGACAAAAGCTGAAGTACAGAGTAGATTTGGTTGCTTACACGCTGGAAGAGCCGCCTTATTTCAGAACCGAAAATTTTATTACTCTGGTTAAAAAAATGACTGGCGCAGGGCCTTTTGTAAGAAACTTTATAGGAAATTTCAAAGATTCCAAACAGATCAAAACAGAAACGTTCTCTGCTCCCAAATTTGTTGCAGGAATAGACTATTCCGACCATCTGAACTATTGGAATTTCGAAATCCCTGCCCTCATAATCACCGATACTTCTTTCTTCAGAAATAAAAATTATCACGAAACTACCGATACTTTGGAAACACTGGATACAAAACGGATGACAAAGGTAATTGATGCCATTTTTCTCAGTATTATTCACCTTAAGGGAAAAAAAATATTTTGATTTTCAGAAAAATGTATATATTTGCACCTGAAAATCAAGTTTAACCAATAAAAAACAACGAAGCAATGTTCAGAACTAATCAGAATTCTACAGTTGGATTGCCACTTATGGTGGTAAGGCTTCGCGGTTTGGTACATTCTTAGAATAACAGTACAATGAAATATCAAAACCCGAAGTCGTAGATATTTCGGGTTTTTTATTGCGCAATATTTCAAACTCCCAAGTTTCCCCGAAATTTTTTAAGTGTCATTAAAGGCAAAATAGGATGAGGTACATTCCTCAGAACTATTGAGTCTATTATTAATCCATTCAACTAGTGTTTTAGTTGATTAAAAGTTGTGTGAGATAAAAAACAATTGAGTTTCCGGTATCTCACATCAGACTTCTGTTCATAATGGAAAATGATAACCTCCTGTTTTCCCGCCTGAGAAGCGTGAGAAGCAGAAAAAGAACAATTAGAAAAGATGTAGAAAAGCAGATAAGAACAAAATACAAACGTAGTAGAGCACTCTGGAAAATAAGAAAAAATCTTCCGTTGATACCATTGGATAAACCTTATCAAAAAGGATTTGTAAGATTCTTTGTTGTAAGAAATGATGTAAAAGAATCCAAAGATAGAGATTTTTTCGAAGGAATTTTAAAGAAGATAAATACCTATATGTATTCTGACAACCGAAAATTTCTAAAAAAGAAAAGAAAGTTCGGAAGAAAGATATATGTAGAAAGAGAACAGAAGCTCAGGTATATTACTTCTTTTTCCTGGAATTATCCAAAATTGGAACTTACCGACAGAGAAAGACAATACTTTGAAAAGAAAGAAGATTATTGCCCTGTCCGTAAGATATTCGGAACCTACTACCAATTTACTGAACCATGGAGATTTGCTCTAAGGATAAAACCCAATATGATTACCCATTACAAACCCCTGGATTTGGAGCTGGAAAAAGAATATGCAGCGCTGGATTTCTATTTGGGTCAGTATAAGGTAATAGGGATTATGAATAAGACAATTCTATGTAAGTCGAATCCATGGAAAGAAAGGTATCAAAGAAAACTTATCAAAAGCAGGAAATATGTTACCTGCACAATGTCTGCAACAGAGATTGCAGAAAGCTTAGAGGACTTATGAGTCCAACTGTTATTTAAAACAAAAACAATGGGAAATTTAAAACTAAAAGGAAAAGATATATTAAAACTGGGCTATCCAAATAACCAAAGCGTAAACGTAGCATTGGAAGTCATGAAAAGAAATTTTGCAACGAAGAATATTCACCACGTAAAATCTCTTTTAAAGGAAATCCTGCTGAATCCGGAAGAGTTTGAAAAAGATCTTACTTTCGGACAGATTGCAGAAACCCTTCTTTCATCCAAAAAAACTGAAAAAAGAATGTTGAATTCACAACGTGCTTCCTTTCAGATTTTTGGAAACAATATTTCAGAAGAGGCAAAAAATCAGTTATACACAGCTTTGAAACTGCCTGTTTCTACTCAGGGAGCATTAATGCCGGATGCCCACAGCGGGTACGGACTTCCCATAGGAGGAGTTCTGGCAGTGGAAAATGCGGTAATCCCTTACGGAGTAGGAATGGATATTGGCTGTAGAATGAGCCTCAGTATTTTGGATACACCAGTTTCATATCTTGAAGGGGCAAGAGATAAATATGAAAAAGCGCTTGCTGAACATACAAAATTCGGGATGTATGAGACTCATAAATCTCACATAGATCATGAGATTTTCGACAGAGATACATTCAATATGATCCCGATCTTAAGAAGATTAAAGGGAAAAGCCATCAAACAGATGGGATCCTCAGGTGGAGGAAATCACTTTGTAGAATTCGGGGAAGTGGAAATCACTGAAGAAGACAAACAAATTGGCCTCCCAAAAGGAAAATATCTGGGAGTACTTTCTCACAGTGGCTCGAGAGGTCTGGGAGCGGAAATCGCACAATATTATTCAAGAATGGCGACAGAGCAGTGTCCGTTACCAAAAGAAGCCCAAAACTTCGCATGGCTGGACCTTAGTACTCATCTGGGACTGGAATACTGGACTGCAATGAACCTTGCCGGAGATTATGCTTCAGCCTGCCACGATGATATTCACAGAAGGCTTGTAAAAGCAGTCGGTGGAAGAGTAAAAGCGAGAATTGAAAACCATCACAATTTTGCGTGGAAAGAAATTCATAACGGAAAAGAAGTGATTGTTCACCGAAAAGGCGCAACACCTGCCAATGAGAATGAATTGGGGATGATACCCGGATCCATGACAGCGAAAGGATTTATCGTTCGTGGAAAAGGAAACCCGGAATCCCTGAATTCTGCATCTCATGGCGCCGGAAGAGCATACTCAAGAGGAGAATGCAGAAGTCTTTTCACTCAGCATGATATCAAAAAAGAGCTGAAACTAAAAAATGTCACATTAATGGGCGGGAATGCGGAAGAAGCACCAATGGCCTACAAAGACATCAATGAAGTGATGAATGCACAGAGTGAATTGGTAGATATCCTGGGAACATTCCAGCCGAGAATTGTGAGAATGGATAAGTAATTAGCCTAATATTTTATAACCTTACAGGTTTCAAAAACCTGTAAGGTTTAATCAGGGAATATTTAAAAACAAAGAAATGGGAGCACCACATAACATAAAAAGATACGGTGAAGTCTGGCCTGAATTCAGAATCCGGTTCGGGCTCGAAATTTTAGATAAATTAAAAGATAAAATCATTATATCAGGAGGTTGGGCGTGGCATTTTATGTCTGAAAGAGGGCATACAGAATACAAACACGCTCATGATCATAAGGATATTGATGTTTTTGTAAAAAAAGAAAATGTAGCAGAAGTTGTGATCATTCTTCAGCAGGAAGGATTCCAGAAAGTCTGGACCCGATATGACCATCTGCCGAGTGAAGAAAACTTTCGCAGGTACGAAAAATCGGTTAAGCTTGAAAATGACAAATTCTACAGAATTACCATAGACTTCTTTGAAAGAGATGATCTAGAGATATTGGAAACCAATGGATTTACCGTTGTGAGGCCTGATATTTTACTTTCTTTTTACAAAAATATTCACTCCAGTGACAAATGCTGGGCAGTGATGGCCGCAAAAGAACTATTACAAAAGGGAATAAATCCGGTAGGAAACCCTTTATTAAGCAAAATGCCAACATAAAAAATGGAAAAATTAATACAGATCACTTCGGGAAGAGGTCCTTTAGAATGCCAGTGGGTAGTAGCCAAGGTTCTGAAGACCTTTCTTGAAGAGGCAAAACACAATACAATAGAATACGAAATTATTCATCGGGAAAATGGAGATGAGAACCTGACACTAAAATCAGTAACTCTGCTTTTGAAAGGAAAAGATCTAAGTTTGTTTTTAAAAAGCTGGCTTGGAAGCGTTTGCTGGATAGGAAAAAGTACATTCAGGAAGCTCCATAAAAGAAGTAATTGGTTTATCGGAATCTTCGAATTGGAAAATGTCAAAATGATTGACTTTCATGAAAAAGACATCCGGTTTCAGACTGCGAGAAGTCAGGGAAGTGGAGGGCAAAACGTAAACAAGGTGAATACCGCTGTACGGGCTACCCATATTCCTACCAACGAAACTGTTTTTGTACAGGATTCCCGTTCACAGTTGGAAAATAAAAAACTATCCATTATCAGGCTCAAAGAAAAGGTAATGGCGGTTTATATCCAACAACTGGAAAGAAAACTGAAAGAAACCTGGTCTATGCAGATGCAGGTAGAACGCGGAAATCCGGTTCGTACATTCTCAGGGACAGATTTTAAAAAGAATTACGAAGACAAGACATTCAAAAAACAAAGGAATGCCTTGAAAAATGAATTAAAAAATTACAGAAATGACCTTAACTAAAAGTAAATATTATTTTGAAGCATTAGACTACTTTCCATTCAATCTTTCTGAATGTATGGATGCGCTGAATTATGCTTTATCTTACGAACCGGAAGATGCGGATAGTCTTTGTCTCATGGGAAGAGTATATTCAGAAGAATTGAAGGATTATGAAACAGCCAAGAAATACTTTGATGAAGCCATGCAGAGTAATATCGGAAATATCAATACTCCCAAATATTATATTGAATGTCTATTGAGTAATGAAGATTACAAAGAAGCAGAAAAATTAATTGAGTTCTCTCTGAAACTAAAAGGAATTGATAAATCTGAAATTCTGAACTGTTTGTCTCTTTTACAGGAAAGAAAATTTGAATACAAACAAGCTTTGACAACGCTTAAAGAAGCTAAAAAATTTGCTTACAATCGTGCAGCACTCGAAATTATTGAAGACAGAGAGAAACTGGTTAAAGGAAAAGTAACCAGGACAAGAACCGTAAAAAAGGCAGAATAATCTGTTTGACCGTATTTGAATTAAAAAAATAAGCTTTCATTAGAAAGCTTATTTTTTATTGACAGAGATCAGATAATCATACACCATTTGATGCTGGTCATCAGTAAGTTTGGCCTTTGGAGCCATTCTGCTTAAGGTATTGATCCATCCCTGGTTGTCATGCTTGGTTGGCTCTGGAAGCTTATGGCATTTTGCACAGGAATTTTCAAAAATGGTTTTTCCTTGTGCCAACTGCTCAGATGAGGTATACTTTGGCCCTGTAACGGCCACACTTTTAGGCCCGCAGGATACCAGAAATGCTGATGCTGCAATACCCGTTAAAATGAATTTTTTCATATCCTATTTTTATTTGATGATTACTTCTTTACAGAAACAATATAATCATAAACCCATTGATGCTGCTCATCCGTCAGTTTTGCTTTTGGAGCCATAGAATTCATAATTCCCACCCATTGTACAGGATTGTGTGAAGCAGGATCTGGTAATTTGTGACATCTTCCGCAAGAGTTTTCAAAAATAGTTTTTCCCTGAGCAATCTGTTCTGCAGTAGATGTTGAAGTTCCTGCAGTAGCAGTGGATGTAGCAGCTTTCGGCGTACAGGAAACCAGCAAAATAGCAGTAAACGAAGCCGCAGCGATGAGTTTTTTCATGTTCCTTCTTTTGATATATAACAAATGTAATAAATTCCTTAAGCCGTTGATACAGGCTGTTCTAGTTTTAATTTAGAAGAAATAAAAACTAAATTCATGAAAAATTGATAATTTGAAATAAAGACAATTTGTTTCTTTTGTGTGATCATTATGATCCGGGTATTGACCATTCCCATTTTAATTATTAATTTTGAATTAATGAAATTTTCTACAGAAGAACTAATAGAGGGAATACAGTCAGGAAACAAACGCCTGATTGCGAAAGCTATTACATTGGTTGAAAGTAAGAAAGCAGAGCACAGAGTACAGGCAGAAGAATTGTTGAAGAAAATTATGCCTCTTACCGGAAACTCTGTAAGGGTAGGAGTAACGGGTGTTCCCGGAGCAGGTAAGTCCACTTTTATAGAAAACTTTGGTCGCCTGGTTATTGCTCAGGGGAAAAAAGTTGCCGTTTTGGCTATTGACCCAAGCTCGGCCATCAACAAAGGAAGTATTTTGGGAGATAAAACCAGAATGGAGGAATTGGCCAAAGAAGAAAATGCATTCATTCGTCCTTCTCCCAGCTCAGGATTTCTGGGTGGAGTAGCCAATACAACTTTTGAAACCATGATGATCTGCGAAGCTGCAGGCTATGACTATATTTTAATAGAAACCGTAGGAGTAGGGCAATCAGAAGTTCTGGTGGCTGATATTACTGATGTTTTTTTATTCCTTAAAATCATTGGGGGAGGAGACGAGCTTCAGGGCATAAAAAGAGGTATCATGGAAATGGTAGACCTTATTTTCATCAATAAAGTAGACCAGGACAATCTTCAGAAAGCGAAAAATACAAGGCTTGAATTAAAAAGAGCTCTAGACTTTATTCCACCTAAAGAAAAAGGATGGAAGATTCCTGTTTTACTAGGTTCTGCGCTTCATAATCAAGGATTACAGGAAGTTTATGATGCAATATTCGAATTTATTGATCTGAAAAAGAAAAGCGGCCGTTTTGAAGAAATTCGTGTTCAGCAGGCTGAAAAACGATTTGAATATTGGGTTCAGGAATATATTTTGTCCCTTATGAAAAAGAGCAATACTGTAGAAGAAGCTTATCATATGCACAAAAAAAATGCTTCAGCTATGGTTTCCAATCCAAGTACTGAAGCAAAATTATTTGTTGAAAAATTTTTATCGAACGAAAACAGGGATTAAAGTTTCTCTTTTTCCTGTTTTACCTCAGTTTTAGAAATGTATCCATCATAAGTAATAGGCTGTCTGTCACTACTTCTCATAGAAACAAAAGCTTTACCGTTTTTAAATACTTCAATATTAACTTCGTCTACGTTTCTTACATCTTTAGGTTTGAACTTAAAAGTCCAGGTTCCTTTTTTATTCTGAGTTTTAGTTACCGTAAAATCTTTTGAAGTAAATCGGTAGCTGTTATCACTGGCACTTCCAAAAGTTGGATTGAACATCCTTCCAAAATAAGGCAACACTACATCCAGTGTATTTTTACTGACATCAATGGTATACTCTCCATTCAGATTCAACATTCTTGTTGCAGTGGTATTAGGCATTGAATTCATGACATTGATAACATCATAATTCGTAGGATTGGCTCTTTGTGCATAGAACGTAAACTCCTGAGCATTCACCAAAGTGTCCACTGTTTTCGGATCTAATGAACCTTGTGAAGCACAGCTCTGAAATAAGAACAGGAATCCAAAAATCATCAGTAAAGAAATATACTTTTTCATAATGATATAATTATTAAATTTAAACAGCAAAATGTATGCAAATATATTCTTTCTGAAATATTTTGGAATAAAAATTGTTAAGGTTGAATTATTAACACTCAAACTATGAAAGTTACACATCTATTTGGAATGGGGGCTATTGCTCTGTCGGCTGTTGCCTGTACTACAAACCCGATTACGGGGAGGTCTTCTTTACAGCTGGCCAACAATTCGGAAATTTTAACAATGTCTTCCCAGGAATATAGAACGACATTGTCTAAAGGTAAAGTGATTACCGGTACAGCAGATGCAAAGAGAGTGGTAAATGTAGGAAACAGAATTAAAAATGCAGCAGAAAGATATTATCAGAGTATTGGAAGATCAGCAGATCTTGCAAGTTACAGCTGGGAATTTAATCTTTTGCAGAGCAATGAGCTGAACGCCTGGTGTATGCCTGGTGGAAAAGTAGCTGTCTATACCGGAATATTACCGGTAACAAAAGACGATAACGGACTTGCAGTAGTAATGGGACATGAAGTTTCCCATGCATTGGCAGGCCACGGAAACGAAAGAATTTCTCAGGCAATGGTAGCTCAGTATGGAGGGGCAATCCTGGGAGGAACAATCTCAAATTCACAATGGGCAAGTGTTTTCCAGAAGGTTTACCCTATCGGTTCACAGGTTGCTTTATTGAAATACGGAAGAGGTCAGGAATCTGAGGCAGATGAAATGGGACTTTACCTGATGTCTATGGCAGGATATGATCCAAGAGCAGCCATCCCTTTCTGGAACAGAATGGAAGCCGCATCTACAGGAGCAAGACAACCTGAGTTCTTATCTACCCACCCGAATCCGGAAACAAGAATTTCAGATATCAACAAAGATCTTCCAAAAGCTTTGGAATACTATAAGGCTGCGGGAGGAAAAATATAATTAGAATTTTAATCTTGAATATTGCCTTATTAAATTTTTAGTAAATTTGGTAAGGCTTTTTTATGTAATCACCTAAACACAATATTATGAAGAGTTTATCAATTACCGGACTTATACTTTTGGCTGTTTCTGCATTACTTTTCTATTTAACAACCGATTTTGCCGTAGAACAAATAAAAATTTCTCACATTATGGGAATTATGGCAGGAATCGGGATCGGGCTTATCATTGGAGGAATGGTAGGATATGTAAGTAAAGGAAGCGCTATAAAAGCGGAACAGAAGAAAAAAGAATTCAAGCAGTTACAAAAAGACAAAGAAGATCTTGAAAAACAGGCTGCAGAAATTGCAAAACGTCAGGCTGAGCTTGAAAATCAAAATAAAAACCCTCAAATTTAAATTTGAGGGTTTAAAGTTGTTATTTTCAATAATTCATTAGAATTTATATCCTAAACCTACCATAAACAAGTTAGGTCTGTTATCATATCTGATTTCTGAACCAGAAACTTTGTTGATGAAGTTTCTTTCGTCTTTGCTGAAAGCACCTTCATATCTTGCACTTACAATAAGCTTTTTAATTTCAAGCTGTGCACCAAACTGATATCCTACGGTAAAGTCATTTTTAGCATTTTCTTTGAAATCGTTGTAAGTATTGTCTTTGTTTAAGTTAAAACTTCCTACAGGTCCTACAAAAACTCCAAGCATATTCCCTAAAAGATTATATCCTAAAAGAACCGGAACATCAATACGGTTGCTTTTTACGTCAAAAGTAGTGTTCTCTGTGGTAAACTCATTTTTAAAATGAGTATAATAAATTTCCGGCATTACAAACAATGAAGTAGGAAGCCCCACTTTTAATGAAAGTCCAACATTGAAACCTACATTATTTTTACCTGTTCCTGCAATAGCATCATTCACTGTTCCTTTAATATTGGACCATGAAGGTGAGCCTGTTGGAAAAATTAAGTTGGCTTTACCTGCCAGTGAAATCTGTGCAGAAGCCCACATTGAAAACCCTAATAACGCTATACTAAGTACCTTTTTCATTATCGTCTATTTTTGTATTTGTCGTTTCAATCGTTTTATTATTCTCAAGTAAATATTCTCTCAGCTCTTTAAACAGTTCTGAAGAATAAACGAAGTCAATCAGATTTTTATTGCCTGCAGTGATCAGAATGTCTTTGTTACCTTCCCATTCTTTAATTCCCAATCTTAGGTATACAATTTTCTCGCCAATCGTCATTACAGAGTTCATATCATGGGTATTGATGATGGTGGTAGTATTATATTCTTTTGTGATTTCGTAAAGAAGATCATCAATAATCTTGGAGGTATAGGGATCCAGCCCGGAATTGGGCTCATCACAAAACAGATACTTAGGATTGTTGACAATAGCTCTTGCAATAGCCACCCTTTTCTGCATACCTCCTGAAATTTCGGAAGGATATTTTTTTTCTGCTTTATCAAGATGTACTCTTCCTATTACTTCAAAAACTCTTTTCTTTTTTTCTCTGTAGGTAAGATTGGTAAACATGTCAAGAGGGAACATGATATTTTCTTCCACTGTTAGAGAGTCAAATAAGGCACTTCCCTGGAAAACGGTTCCGATTTCTGAACGGAGATGCTGTTTTTCATCTCTGGTCATGGTATTGATATCTTTTCCGTCAAACAGAATTTCTCCTGATGAAGGCATATAAACATTCAATAAACTTTTTAGAAAAACGGTTTTTCCGGAACCACTCTGCCCAATGATTAAGTTTACTTTTCCTTTATCAAATGAAGTTGAAATTCCCTTAAGCACTTCAACATCATCAAAACTTTTCTTAAGATCTTTTACCTCAATCATCAGCTTAATATTAATTGGGTTAAAATTAATTCAGAGATAATAATGAACACCATTGTCCATACTACGGCCTGTGTACTGGCTCTACCTACTTCCAAAGATCCTCCTTTTACATTGTATCCGAAATAAGAAGGTACTGTTGCAATGATAAAAGCAAAAACGATTGTTTTGGTAAATGCATAGTAAATGAATAAATTCGGCATATACATTTGAATACCAACAATATAATCGTTCTCTGTCCAGTTTCCTGTTAGAATCCCGGCAATATAACCTCCACCAATACCAAATACAATACTGATGGCAATAAGGAGAGGATTAAACAGCATACAGGCAATGATTTTAGGAAATATCAGGAAATTGGGTGAGTTTACTCCCATAATATCCAAGGCATCAATCTGTTCTGAAACCCTCATTGTTCCGATACTGGAAGCAATATATGATCCTACCTTACCCGCCAGAATAAGGCTGATAATGGTAGGTGCGAATTCCAATACCAATACCGCTTTTGTAGCATATCCTACAAATGATGGCGGAATAGGAAAGGAAGAAGCATCAAAGTTATTGAACATCTGAATAGCAACTACAGCTCCCACGAAGATGGATGTGAAGATGACAAGCCCGAAAGAATTTACTCCCAAATCATTAATTTCTCTCATGAACAGCTTCCAGAACACTCTCATTTTCTGAGGTTTCTGCAGGGACTTTCCCAAGAGGATAATGTATTCCCCTATCGCTGTGAAAAACTTTTTTAACATACTGCTAAATTAGACTTTTTTATTTAATTGGACTACAGTCAAGAATAAGACCGAAGCTTGGTTTTGTGTTAAAATTATTTCAATATTTATGTTATTCCGCTCTTTATTTTGCGTTTTTATCTCCTCCAATCACCAATAAAACGGTTTTTAAAATAATAACCACATCGAGTACGAAACTCCAGTTTCTTACATAGAATGCATCTGCCAGAACTCTTTTTTTCATTTCTACTTCTACATCTCCGAAGTCACCACGCAGTCCATTTACTTGTGCTAATCCGGTAATACCCGGATTAACCATACTTCTCAGACTATATCTTCCGATTTTGGGTTTGTAATAATTGTCAACAGCCAACATATGTGGGCGCGGACCTACTACAGACATTTCTCCTCTCAATACATTAATG
This sequence comes from Chryseobacterium metallicongregator, assembly GCF_031324065.1. NCBI lineage: Bacteria > Pseudomonadati > Bacteroidota > Flavobacteriia > Flavobacteriales > Weeksellaceae > Chryseobacterium > Chryseobacterium metallicongregator. The sequence continues at coordinate 156,169 of NZ_JAVIXS010000009.1, read as the reverse complement.
AATTGGGGAAGTTCATCAAGACTGGTTTTCCTTAAAAATTTACCCACTCTGGTAATTCTGGAATCATTTACAGAGGTGGTTTTGGTTGTAGATTCATCATTGACAACCATTGTTCTGAATTTAATACAATTAAAAACCTCCTCATGAAAACCGTATCTCTTCTGAATAAAAAATACTGGACCTTTAGAAGTTGTTTTGATTAAAATTGCAATAATTGGAAATACCCATGAGCAAATGAAAACCAATATAATAGCAGAAAAGAAAATATCTAATGTCCTTTTCATCAGGAAATTAGAATAATAATCTAACGGATATCTGGCCTGATTAAGTACCGGCTGGGTTTGTATATATCCAAGATCATAAAGGAAAAAATCACTTTGTGTAATGCTTGGAATCAATGAAATATGAATCTTATTATCCTCAGCCAATCTGAAAATTTCATTTTCCATGGTTTCATCATAAGAATTTTCCATAGATAAAAACAAGGTATGAATTCCGTTCTTTTTCCAGAAAGAAACCAGTTCATTGATGTTAACCTCAGAATACTCGTATTCAAATATTCTGTATCCATAATCTTTACGTTCTGTAAAGATATTCTTAAGAATCTCTGTAGAGTGGCTGTCTCCCAAAAACATTACATTTCTGTAGTTAGCTCCAAGAGATCGCAAGTACTTGATCGCGAAATAGACTAATGATTTCGCCAGGAAAATGGCAATAAAGAGATAAAGTGAAAGCCAGTAAATATCCGAATTGAAAAATACATTATTACTTACCTTTCCTATAAGCAGTACTCCCAGTATAAAAAAGAGGAAATGGATTAAGAGGCGTTCAAGGAACAGGGTATAAGTAAGATTCCTCGGAATATTGTATATTTTTGTCCTACCACTTAATAGTACCCAGAACAAAAACAACAGAACCAGAGAAAAACTATTCTGATACCAGGTTTCTTTATTGTATTTTAAACTTTCGTTTCTGCTTATAAAAAAGAATATGAAGATAGATGCAATAACCATGAGGTCAAGCAACATAATGATTGATTTCAGGTATCTAGAGTATCGAATTCTCTGCATCTATCGGTATTATAGCGAATAAGCCCGGCTAATTTACACTTTTTTACGGGATATTCAGATATTTGTGCGTCTGAACAGAAGCCTGCCATTCAGGGTTTTCCAGAATGAAATCTGTAATCTTAGGATACATATCATCTCTTTTGCTCCATTCACTCTGAAGATAAAGCTTACAGTTTTCAGAAACTTTTGCAGCCTGTTCCTGAGCAAATGTAAAATCATGCTGGTTGAAAATAATGACTTTAAGCTCATTGGCCTTTTGATAAATCTCTTCTTTAGGAAGCCCTGTTTTCTTTGGTGAAAGGGTAATCCAGTCCAGTTGACCGCTCATAGGATAAGCTCCGGAAGTTTCGATATGTACTGTACACCCTAGTTCTTTTAGTTTGGATGTCAGGATATCTAAATTCCACATTAAAGGTTCCCCACCAGTTAACACTATTGTTTTACAGTGTTTAGCCGCAGTTTCTGCAATTTCTTCCGCATTCATAAGGGGATGAAGTTCCGGATCCCAGCTTTCTTTTACATCACACCAGTGACACCCTACATCACAGCCTCCCAGCCTGATAAAGTATGCGGCTTTTCCGGTGTGTGCTCCTTCTCCCTGTAAAGTGTAAAAATGCTCCATCACAGGGAGCATTTTACCTTCTTTTAATAAAATATCTTCTTCTTTATTCATTTTAAAATTAGTCGTTATAGACCGAAGTTTTATAAGCAATGATGGTGTTTTTCATCAACATCGCTCTTGTCATTGGGCCTACTCCTCCAGGTACCGGAGTGATCCAGCTTGCTTTTGCAGCACAACTATCAAAATCTACATCACCTGCAAGGTAATATCCTTTTGGAGAATCATTGTCTACTCTTGTAATACCTACGTCCACGATTACAGCTCCTTCTTTAATCATATCTCCTTTTAAGAAATGTGGATCTCCCAAAGCAGTAATAACGATGTCTGCTTTTCTTGTATACTCTTCGATGTCTTTCGTATATGAGTGTGTAAGGGTAACAGTGGAATTTCCAGGGAAATCTTTTCTTCCCATCAAAATACTCATTGGTCTTCCTACAATTTTACTTCTTCCGATAATTACACAGTCTTTTCCTTTCGTTTCAATATTATATCTTTCCAATAATGTTAAAATTCCGAAAGGAGTTGCCGGTAAGAAAGTATCCATTTCAAGAGCCATTTTTCCGAAGTTTTCAGGGTGGAAACCATCCACATCTTTTCTTGGGTCAATAGCATTGATGATTTTTTCCTGGTCAATCTGATCTGGTAAAGGCAGCTGAACGATAAATCCGTCTACTGCTTTAGATTTATTAAGCTCGTCAATTTTTTCCAATAATTCAGATTCAGAAACTGTACTTGGAAATTTGATTAAGCTGGATTGAAATCCTACTTCCTCACAGTCTTTCACTTTAGAGTTTACATAGGCCTTGCTAGCTCCATTATTTCCTACAAGAATAGCCACCAAGTGTGGAGCTCTTCTTTTGCTTGCGAGAATCTTTTCTACTTCAACCTTGATCTCTGCTTTAATTTCCTTGGATACTTTAAGTCCGTCAAGAATTTCTGCCATTTTTACTTTTTTACTTTATAGATTTACTTTTACTTTCTTTTTACTTACTATTTGTTTTCCTTATAGTAATTGATCAATCCGTTGGTAGAACTATCATGAGAACTTATTGCTTCATTGTTCTCAAGCTCAGGAAGGATTTTATTGGCTAATACTTTTCCTAATTCCACTCCAAACTGGTCAAAGCTGAAAATATTCCAGATTACACCCTGAACAAAAATTTTGTGTTCATACAGAGCAATCAGCTGACCTAGTGAAAAAGGGGTTAATTCGTTGAATAGTATTGAGTTAGTTGGAGTATTTCCATGGAAGACTTTGAAATTGATCAGTCTGTCTATTTCTTCATCAGATTTGCCTGCATTTCTCAATTCTTCTTCTACTTCTTCTTCCAGTTTTCCGAAGGCAAGTGCTTCAGTCTGAGCGAAAAAGTTCGCTAATAATTTATCCTGATGATCCGAAACTTTGTTTGGGCTTTTTGCATACGCAATAAAGTCTGCCGGAATTAATTCTGTTCCCTGATGGATTAGCTGATAAAATGCGTGCTGACCATTTGTGCCCGGCTCTCCCCAGATGATAGGTCCGGTTTCATATTCTACGAATTCACCGTTTCTGTCTACACATTTTCCGTTACTTTCCATATCTCCCTGCTGAAGATACGCTGCAAATCTGTCCAGATATTGAGAATAAGGTAAGATAGCATAAGTAGTTGCTGCATAGAAATTACGATACCAGATTCCCAAAAGTCCCATTAATACAGGAACATTTTCAGAAAAGTCTGCAGTCTGGAAGTGTTGGTCTGTATCAAAAGCACCTCTTAAAAGCTGCTCAAAGTTCTCATATCCTACAGAAAGTACAATACTTAGTCCGATAGCACTCCAAAGAGAATATCTTCCACCTACCCAGTCCCAGAACTCAAAAATATTTTCTTCTGCGATTCCGAACTTCTTAACTTCTTCAATATTAGTAGATAAAGCAACGAAATGTTTTGCTACATCTTCCTGTTTTCCAGCTTTCAGGAACCAGTCCTTAGCTGAATTGGCATTGGTCATTGTTTCCTGAGTGGTAAACGTCTTGGAAGCAATGATAAATAAAGTAGTTTCAGGATTTAAATCTTTTACTACCTCTGCAATATGATTTCCGTCCACGTTGGAAACAAAGTGAGCGTTTAATCTTGTTTTAAAATGCTTTAAAGCTGAACAAACCATTACAGGACCCAAATCTGATCCTCCAATTCCGATATTGACTACATCTGTAATCTCTTTTCCGCTGAAACCTTTATGCTCTCCTGAAATAATTTTCTCAGAAAAAGACTTCATATGCTCAAGAACTCTCTTGATCTGTGGTTTGATATTTTCTCCATCTACAATAATTTCACGGTCGGAGAAATCTCTTAATGCGGTATGCAGAACGGCTCTTCCTTCTGTTTCATTGATTTTGTCTCCAGAGAACATTCTGGAAATAGCATCTTTTAACTGGCTTTCCTCAGCCAATTGCAATAAAAGATCCTTAGTTCTGGAATCAATCAGGTTTTTAGAATAATCAAAAAGATAGTTGTCCTTTTGTAGAGAAAACTCATTAAAACGGTTCGGGTTATACTGGAAAAGAGTTCTAAGATCAAAGTCATTTCCACCGAAGTGTTCATCAAGTGCTTTCCAGCTGCTAGTTTGTGTTGGATTTATTTTTGATAGCATATTACAGAATTTTTATCGCTCAGAAGATCATGTATCGGATGAGAATAGGTCATAATCCATAATGATTTATTTCTGATTTGCAAATTTACGGAAAAATAAAACCTCTGATAAATTTGAAGAGGATAAATAACGATTTTTTAAAAAAACACAACCTCAGAATAGGTCTGAGGTTGTATAAAATGTGTTTTTGCGATAGTTTTCAGGATATTATTCATCCATTTCATTGAGGATGTTTTCCAATTGTTTTGCGCTGCCTCCATAGATGTATTTTGTCCATAGAACAATGCTGGTTATAAACCCTAATGTTCCTATCAGTACCGCAATGATTAATCCCTGTTGGTGAGAAGCAGAAAGCTCTGGCAAAGACTTTCCTTGCTCTTTCATCGTATTGTAGATAACCAGTCCAATAGTTATAAGTAAATGAGGAAGTAATAAAAATCCGAAAGACTGGTATCGTTCCATATTCAGGCGAAGCTCATGGTATATTTTCCAAAGGCTGTTTTTGGTATTTCCTGTATAAAGTTCTGTCTGTTTGTAGAATTTATAAAACCCAAACAGATAATACGAAGATATAACGACCATCACGATATAGGATACATAATAAATAATGTATTGTGAAGATGGAAATTTAAACTGAAGAGGAAAAAAAGCCATGAGAATAATAGCAATAATCTGCATAGGAAATTCTTTCTTCATATTTTTCTGAATCTTTTCTATAGGATGTTTGCTTTCCTTTAATTGCTGTATTGTATCAGGGATATGGACATCACTGTCTTCTTTATTCCACTGTTCTTTTAATTGATCAAAATTCATAACCTGATTTTTTTATGATTTGCTGTATTTTTTCTTTTGTTCTGTTGAGTTTCACACGAGCATTGCCTTCACTGAGACCTAAATTGTTTCCTATTTCTTTGTGTGACATTCCTTCCATGAAATAAAATATGACGGCTTTTTCCAGAGAGTTCAGCTCCTGGACGGCACTGTAGAAAATTTCCAGCTGCCTGTCCTTTGCAGGGTTGTAATCCTCCTGCTGCACTTCAAAATGAGAAGGAGCATCCGTATGGTTATTAGATCTCTGCTTTTCCTTTTTTAAATAGGTAATGGCAGTATTGATTGCAACCCGATACATCCAGGTGGAGAACTCACTGTTTCCTTTGAAATTCTGATAAGATTTCCAAAGCTGGATGAGAATCTCCTGCTGCAGGTCTTCCCGGTCCTCTACAGAATCTGCATAGATCCGTGAGGCTTTGTATAAAATGCCCTTGTGCTGGTTGACGAGCTTTAAAAAAGCGGTTTCAGTTGGATTGCTCACAATCTTTTCATGGTTTGGTTATTGTTATAAGCTTGATACAGGTTTTACAGTGTAACCTTTTGCTCTCAGGAGATTGATGAGTCCGTTTTCTCCCCAAAGGTGTCCACTTCCTACGGCAAAGAAAGAGCTCTGATTTTTCATCATTTCCGGCATTTTTTCTACCCATTTTTTATTCCTGTCGGTAAGAACGAGCTTTTCCTGTTTATTGTTCATGAATTTTGGATTTTTGATTAGCAAATCCAACTCTTTAAGGTTTTCATTTTTAAATGCTTCTGTCATTTGTTTGGCTGCAACTGCATATTCATCACCTAATTTTAATTGTGAAATTGTTTCTTTCAGATCATATGCCTGGCTTATTGCATTGGTCTGATCGTCAACTTTCTCCAGACCGCTTACACTTTTTTTATTCTGCAAGGCCGTTTTCAGCAGTTCTATTTCATACATTTTCACTTCATTCTGAGGGCAAGGGATTGCTTTTGTGGCAACGAGGGAATATAGTGCTGTTGAGCTATGGGAATCAATGTTTTTCAGCGAGGTTCCATAATTGGCTAATGTTTTATCTAAATCTTTGGCTTCACTGGCTGTTAGCTGTTCAGATATCTTTTTATCAGCAGCCATCATTTTTTGGATTGAAGCCATTTCACTTTGATCCGTATAATTGATTTCCATTACAAAGCTTTCTGACTTGTTGAGTGCATTCCAAACTTTCGGTTTTATTTCAAAATCTTTACTGCATAAGATATGAAAAGTTCCGGTAATGTAAGAAGGCCTGACCAGTCCGTTTCCGGATACTTCCCAAAGCAGGCTGTTTTCTTTTTCATCACTTTTATTTTGGGCATTTGCTGTAATTGAATTCAGTGATAGTAACACTGCAACTCCAAGTTTTATTAAGTTTTCCATAGTATTAATTTTTTTTGATTTTCTGTTCTTTTAAACAGTAGGTAAAGCAGGCATTACAATCGTTACAGTTTTTTTTCAAAAAAAGTAAAAACCTCCTGAAAACAGGAGGCTGTAAAATCTAAAATTATGATGATAACCAATTGGTTAGGATGATTTTTTATTCCTGGTTTTTTGAATACTCAGGTTTTGAAATTTTTCTTCTTCTTAAAAAATAGAGGATTGCAGCAGCAATTAATACAAGAGGCCATACATTGATAAGAGCAACGATAATTCTCTGAATCAGGTAGAATCCGTACACAAATCCGTCTTTTGCGTCATAGATGAAATTGTATTTATACTTATTATCAATACTTGTAGTGTTGGTGACAGCAATTTCTGCAATGCGCAATTGAGGTTCTTTGATGTAAATGTCAATCGTGCTGTATTTCAGATCATCTGTCATATTCATGCTGGAGAGCTTTTGAAGATTTCCTTCAGACATATTTTCGTCATCAAGGGTTACTTTATCTTTATTTGTTTTCAACTTACTGATGTTCTCAGAAGTTTTTTGATTTCTTTTTCCTTCCAGTTCAGAATACTTGATGTTGGCTGTTACATCTTCTGCATTGATCGATCTCGAATTCAGAAATAATTTGTTTGTATTGATAGCTGTTAATAGTTCACCAAGCTTTTCCGTAGGAATACGTACCTGCATTCTGTTCTCTGTCTGATATTTTTTAACCAGCATAGCCTCTTCATTGGATGTGTTGTAGGTGTTTTCAGAAACCACGTTGCTTTGAAGATTACTGTTGGTAACAAAACCTCCAAACTCCTGTACAGACTTTTCAATAGCAATCGTTGCATTATACACATCTTTTACTTCCATATTCACATCTGCAGTCTTGATAAACTGCTTGTCTTTTACTTTCATATCTGCAACAGATGAAATACTATCCGAAACTACAACAGCAGCTGAATCGGTAGTAGCATAGGCTTCAAGATCTTTAGAGGAAACTTCTCCCTTTTTACACGAATAAATTCCTAGTAAAAGAACAGCAGCTAGTGATAATTTAATGTAAGTAGTTTTCATAATGTTGATTTTTAATGTTTTTGCTTTGAGTCAAAGTTCAGTCAGGATCTTTTGTAACGCTTGAAAATCAAAAGTAAAAAGTTTGTAAACGGAATTTTCGGTTTTAATAAGTTGAATTTGAGTGTTTTGTAAAACATACTTGAACCTCAGTCATTGCTTTCGGAGCAATTTTTGCTTATCTTTTACAAACCAAAACTACAATCTATCACTATGTCAAATACTTTTTCCAAAATCAGAAACGCAATAGAATTATTTAGATCCATAGATTTCGATCAGTTGAGCACCATTTCTCAAAAGGTAGATCTGCCAAAACTGATGCAGAATTTCTCAAAACTGGATGATAAACAGCTTTCCGGGCTTATGAAAATGCTTGATCCGGAAAAGAAAAAGAAAGAACTTCCGCCCATTGACGGAGATTTTTATGATATCTACCATACGCTTACTCCGGAACAGCGCGAAATTCAGCTGAAAGTAAGAGCATTCATGGAGAAAGAAGTAAAGCCTCTGGTCAATCATTACTGGCTCAGAGATGAATTTCCTTTTGAACTGATCCCGAAATTTCAAAAACTGGATATTTGTGGCGTGACCTATGAAGGGTATGGCTGTCCGGGAATGCCTTTCCTGATGGAAGGTGTCATTGCTATGGAAATGGCAAGAGTAGATGCTTCTATTGCCACTTTTTTCGGGGTACAATCAGGGTTGGCAATGGGTTCTATTTATATCTGTGGTTCTGAAGAACAAAAGCAGAAATGGCTTCCGCAGATGCAGAAATTTGAAAAAATAGGAGCCTTTGGACTTACAGAGCCGGAAGTTGGATCCGGAGCAGCAGGCGGGCTTACCGTAACCTGTAAAAAGACACCGGAAGGCTGGGTTCTTAATGGTCAGAAAAAATGGATCGGGAATGCTACTTTCGCTGATCTGATTATTATCTGGGCAAGGGATCTGGATAGCGGAGAGGTGAAAGGATTTATTGTAGAAAAAGATAATCCGGGATATTCTGTAGAAAAAATTAAAGGTAAAATGGCGTTAAGAATTGTTCAGAACGGATTGATTACCTTAAAAGACTGTCTCGTTACTGAAGAAAATCGTTTACAGAATGCCAATTCCTTTAAAGATACAGGAAAAGTACTGAGAATGACAAGAGCTGGAGTCGCATGGATGGCCACAGGTTGTGCACGCGGAGCATATGAAAGTGCTTTGGATTATACCCGAAAAAGAGAACAGTTTGGAAGACCCATTGCCTCATTCCAAATGATTCAGGGACATCTGGTTGAAATGTTGTCTAATCTTACCGCTATGCAGACGATGGTTTTCAGACTGTCTGAAATGCAGGATGAAGGAATTTTAAAAGATGAACACGCTTCTTTAGCTAAAGTTTTCTGTACCCTCAGAACAAGAGACATTGTTTCCAGAGCAAGGGAAGTGATGGGCGGGAACGGAATTCTGCTCGAGTATGATGTTGCAAGATTTGTTGCCGATGCAGAAGCCATTTATTCTTACGAAGGAACAAAAGAAATCAACTCGCTCATCGTGGGACGATCGATTACAGGTTTCAGTGCTTTTGTGTAGAAAGTAGGTAGCAGGTAGCAGATAATAGGTTACAGGTAGTGAAAAGCAACAATAGACTTCATCTGAAGTTTACTGGTGCTGCAACCTATTACCTGCTACCTTATGAAACTAAGTGTTTATATTTTTCCTTGTTGTCAATAATCATCCAAAGGTTGATCAGGAACATCACCCCGGCGATACCCATTCCCATAGGAGATTTATCCATTGTGAAAACATGGGTAACAATTCCTACCATGACAGGTAAAATAACAATTGCACCCAATGCTCTTGTTTTTGGGAAAATAAATAATAACCCGCCAATGACCTCTACAATCCCCACTAAAGGCATCAGCCAGCTGATTTCTCCAAAAGCAGCGAAAAGTTTCATTTGTTCAGGAGTAGGTTTTTCCATGGGCATATAGTTAAAAAACTTGTTTAGCCCGGCATTAATAAACATAAGCCCGAAAAGTAAGCATAAGATAAATTTTACTATTTTCATGATTGATGATTTTATATCAAATGTAAAATAAAAATAGGATTCGTTGACTGTGTTTTTGTGAAAAATATATAATTAATGTTAATGATAGGTTAATGTTGAGTTTTGAATAATTTCATTGTTTATATTTGAGAATCAAACTAAACTAATAATATTATGTTGAAAAATCTTAAAAAATTAAACCGTACAAATTTGAGAGAAATCCAGGGAGGAATTGAGAAATGTGATATAGGACCAATAGATTGTCCATGTAAAATTCCTGCAGGTCATCCTTGTATTGGAGGTGGAGGAGGAACTCCGGAACCGGATAAAGGATACTGTCCGGATAGCCAAACTTATATTCTGTGCACAGATACCTGTCCAAATGGAATGAGTCCTTGGTGTGCTGTGTCATAACAATAAAAAAAGACTGTCTTGAAAAAGGCAGTCTTTTTTATTTAAAGTTTAATATGTAAGCATTCAAAGTTAGGATTAGGCCAATTATTACCCTTTGCCTATTACTTATTACTCATACTCTAGTCCATTTCCTTCAAAGTGATATTCTTGGAAATTTTGTAGCTTTTTTTCTTCTTATGAGGTTTGGGCTCTTCTCCGAGCAATCTTCCCCAAGGTTTGAGATCATCTACTCTTTCACAGATGATTTTTATAATTGCAATGGCCGGAATACACAGGAACATTCCTGCAATTCCCCAAAGATGTTCCCCTAAAAGAATTCCGATAAAAGAAAATAAAGCATTGATCTTTACTTTAGAACCCACAACAAATGGAAGGACAATATTACCATCTACAGCATGAATCGCAATATATCCTAAAGCAACATAAATACATGTTGAAGGAGTAGAAGTGGCAAATGCTATAAAACAGGAAATTAAAAGTGAGATAAAGATTCCCAGATACGGAATAACGTTTAGTAATCCTGTTAAAACTCCTAAAAGAATCGCATATTTCACTCCCAGAATCGTAAGGAGAGTGGAAGTAAGAACAGATACGATAATTACCTGAAGAAAGAGTCCGAAGATATATTTCTTGGTCATGATTCGAATCTCATTTACAGCTTCCTGTACACTGGCTTTATGTCTTTCGTTGAAAACAGTAACGATAAAATTATTTAAAAGTCTTCTGTAATTTAAAATAAAGATAAAAAACAGGGTGAAAAATATAATGAAGCCGAAGCCTGTTGAAAAAATCCCAAATGTAAATCCTAAAATGACTCCCGAAGAAGACAGAAGTTTAGTTAATCCTTGGTTAATGTAATCCACCTGTTCATCCACTTTCACATTGAATGTTTTGGAAACCCAATGCTGGAGGCTATTAAAAACAGTGGTAAACTGTTCCTTGAGGTGCGGAAGATCCTTGCTGAAATCAGACAGCTGATTGGTAAAGAAATAAATAATACCGCTTAAAATCATCAGCATAATAAATACTGAAGTCATGGTAGACATAGATCTTGGAAATCTTAGCTTTCTTTCCATAAAAGTGGCTGCAGGCAAAAACAGCATCGCCATAAGGAATGCCAGGAAAAACGGAGCTAAAATACTCTGTCCTAATGCCAGAAGGTAGCCAAGTCCAATGATGGAAACCACCACGAGCGTAAGCTTGACAAGGAAAGGAAGTCTAAGAAAATTCATAATCTAAAAATATGCAGTGTGGAATAAAAATAAGAAAACCCTTCTGAATTGAAAAATTTTTTATTCAATCCTTCAGGATTTTCTTGGATTGTATCAAATTTTATTCCACCCAGCCAGGTTGATTGTGATTTTTTTATCTAAAACAGAAACACGCCCTGAATATCAGAACGTGTTTCTTTATTGAGAAGTTAATATGTTATTTTATTCTTCAATGGCGATGTCAATGACTTCTTCCATTCTGTTAACATAGTGTACTCTCAGATTTTTCAGATAATCTTTTTTGATTTCCTCCACATCTTTTCTGTTAGCCTCACAAAGAATAACATCTTTGATTCCTGCTCTTGTTGCAGCAAGAAGCTTTTCTTTGATTCCCCCTACAGGTAGTACTTTCCCTCTTAATGTAATTTCACCTGTCATTGCCAGGTGAGGTTTTATTTTCTTGTTTTTAAACGAAGAAACCATTGATGTCAGCATGGCAATACCAGCAGACGGTCCGTCTTTGGGCGTTGCTCCTTCAGGAACGTGTACGTGAATGTTTTTCTTATCCAGGTCTTCTTGTGGTATTCCCAGCTCATCATGTTTCGCTTTTATGTATTCCAGTGCAATAGTAGCAGATTCTTTCATTACCGTTCCCAGGTTTCCCGTCATCGTTAATGCCCCTTTACCATTGCTTAAAATACTTTCAATATAAAGGATATCGCCTCCTACACTTGTCCATGCAAGACCGGTTACTACACCTGGAACTCCAGTGATTTCAGATAAGCTTTTAGGTCTTGGAACTCCAAGAATCTCATCTATTTTTTCCACTGAAATTTTTGGATCATATTCTTTTACCAAAGCAGTCTGTAGGGCTACCCATCTTCCAATGGCTGCAATTCTTTTCTCCAGAGTTCTTACACCACTTTCTGAAGTATGTGCTTCTACAATATGCTTAAGTTCTGCATTCCCAAGTTTGAATGATTTGGCATCCAGCCCATTTTCTTCCTGTTGCTTTTTGATCAAATGTCTTTTGGCAATCTCGATTTTTTCCTCCAAAGTATAACCGGCAATCTGAATGATTTCGGTTCTGTCTAAAAGAGGTGTCTGTATGGTTGAAAGTGAATTGGCTGTAGCAATGAACATTACTTTTGAAAGGTCATAGCCCATCTCCAGGAAATTATCATAAAAAGACTTATTTTGTTCAGGATCAAGAACTTCTAAGAGTGCTGAGCTTGGGTCTCCATGAAGACCTTGTCCGATTTTATCAATCTCATCCAGAACAATTACCGGATTTGAAGTGCCTGATTTTTTGATCGACTGTAAAATTCTTCCAGCCATGGCACCGATATACGTTTTTCTATGTCCGCGGATTTCACTCTCGTCATGAAGTCCTCCCAATGATAATCTTACATATTTTCTTCCTAAGGCATCAGCAATAGATTTTCCTAAAGAGGTTTTACCCACGCCTGGAGGTCCTACCAATAATAGAATAGGAGACTTCATGTTGTTTTTTAATTTTAAAACAGCCATGTGCTCCAGAATTCTCTTTTTAATATCTTCCAGTCCGAAGTGTGCTTTGTCAAGTACTTTTTCAGCTTTTGCAATATCAAAAATATCTTTTGTATAAGTTTCCCAAGGTAGATCTGTAAAGAAATCCAGGTAGTTTCTCTGTACGTTATAGTCCGGAGAATTAGGATTCTGACGCTGAAGTCTGCTGATTTCTTTCTGGAAATGGTCTTCTACCTCCTGACTCCATTTTTTTGTTTTAGCCTTAGCAATAAGATCTTCCACATCACTTTCAGGTCCACCGCCCAGTTCTTCCTGGATTGTTCTGATTTGTTGATTCAGGAAGTATTCTCTCTGCTGCTTATCAAGATCTTTTGAGGTTTTCTGATGAATCTGATTTCTCAGTTCCAGTTTTCTGAAATCTTCATGCATCATCTCATAGCACTGATTGGCTCTGATCATCAGGTTTTTCTCTTCAAGAAGTTTTTGTTTTGCAATGGAAGAGAAATTAGCATTCGTGCAGATGAAATTCAGAAGATCATCATTATTGTTAATATTTTTGATCGCGAAATTTGCAGCATTAGGAATATTGGGATCAAGTTCAATGATCTTTAAAGCGAGATCTTTGATGTTCTCCAATAATGCTTCATACTCTTCCTGATCTTTAGGCCGGCTGTCTTTTAATTTTGATATTTCTGCTTTGAAGTAAGGTTTATTATCTATGATTTTTTTAATCTTAAATCTGTGGAAACCTTTAGTGATAGCAGTAATATTACCTTCAGGCAGCTTAATAATCTTAATGATTTTTGCCAGGGTACCGGTAGAATAAATATCTTTTTCGGAAGGTTGTTCCAGATCCGAATTTTTCTGGCTTACAATTCCAATAAAATCTCCGTTCTTCTGTGCCTCTTCAAGAAGCTGGATAGAGGTTTTTCTCCCTGCAGTAATAGGAATTACCACATTAGGGAACATAACCATATTTCTTACGGGAAGTATAGGGAATATTTTCTGTTCGGAATTTTTATCAGTCTCTGCGAAGTCGGAAAGATTGATTTCTTCAGTTACGATATCAAATCCGTCACTGATCATTTCTTCTAAACTAATATCTTCAAATTCTGTCATAGTCAATCGAATGACAAATTGTCATTTTCGTTTTTTATCGTTAAAGGGATTTTTATATAATATACTCTGAAAACGTGCGGCATATTATAATGTTTTAAAAATGCACAATACTTATGCCATTTGTTTTTTACTTAAAAATACGGTCAAAATTTCCTTTTTTAGATAATCTTTGCATTAAAAATCAAAATTAAGCAGTTCTGTTTCTGTAATTTCTTAAAAATGTGTATTTTCGCAAACTGATAAAAAACTATAATTTATAAAATGGCAATTTTAGGACAGATTAGGAGTAAGCCTTGGCTTTTAATGGGAGTAATAGCCTTAGCGCTTTTGGCGTTCCTGGTGAACCCAGATAGTATCGACAAGGTTTTTGGTAAGAATCCTGATGTTTTAGGAAAAGTAAACGGTGAGAAAATCACCCGCGAAGAGTTTAATGATCAGCTTTTCGTGTTGCAGCAGCAGGCTGAACAGCAAGGTCGTCCAAAAAACGGTCTTGAAGAGCAGGCTTGGCAGTTACTTGTACAATCTAAACTTATCAAACAACAGTTTGAGAAATTGGGCTTTGAAATGACTGATGATTATTTCTGGAATCAAATCCAGTACGATCAGATGTTTGCTCAGAATCAACAGTTCTTTGATGAGAAAGGTAATTTTAAAACTCAAGAGCTTAAAAAAGAAATTGAAACATTACAAAACACCAATCCTCAAGGATATACTCAATGGTTGAAAACAAGAAAGACAATCGAGTACAGACTAATGGCAAGACAGGTGTTTACTAATCTTTCAGCAGGTATTACTACAGGTAAGAAAGAAGCTGAAGAATTGATGAAGCAGAGAGATCAGCTTGCAGATATCGACTTTGTAAAAGTAGATTACGCGGCTTATCTTCAAAAAACAAAGATCAATGTGACAACACAGGATCTTGCTGATTACATCAAAAAGCACCCTGTAATGTTCAAAGCTGAGCCAAGCAGAAATATCGGTATTGTATTTTTCCCATCTAAACCAAGTGCAGCAGATGATGCGGCAGCCTTGAAAGAAATTACAAAATTATATTCAGGAGGTACAGATGCAAGTGGAGGAACTGAAAACTTCCAGAATACTAAAAACGATTCTATGTTTGTAGCGGCAAATTCTGATGCACCATTCAATCCTCAGTATTTGAATCCTGCTCAATTGCCTCCAACAATCAAAGATCAGATCACTGCAGCAGCAGTAGGTCAGACTTTTGGTCCTTATAAAGAGCAAGATGTATATGTAGTCTCTAAATTGGTAGGTAAAAGACCTTCAGATTCTACTTTGTCTAGACATATCCTAATTGCATTCAAAGGAAGCCCTGCAGGTGAAGGGGTAACAAGAACTAAAGAGCAGGCTAAGAAATTGGCAGACTCAATTGGTGCAATTGTAAAAGCAACTCCTGCTAAATTTACAGAATTCCTTAAGCTTTCAAGCGATCCAAATTCTGCAGCTCAGGGAGGTAGCCTTGGTTGGACAACACCAGAGACGCCTTTCGTTCCGGAATTCCTTGCTTATCTTGCAAGCAATCCTAAAGGAGCTACAGGAGTAGTAGAAACACAGTTCGGTTATCATATCATCAATATTGAAGATAAGAAATCAGGATCAATGGGGTATAAAGTGGCTAACCTTGTGAAAGCTATCAAACCTTCAGATGCTACTGAGGCTGAAACAGACAAAAACTCAAGAAAATTCATTCAGCAGGTTCAAGGAAAATCTTTCAACGATTTTGTGAACATTGCTAAAAAAGGAAACTATCAGTTCTCTAATCCAAAAGCAGCGAAAAGATTTGAAGGTCAGCTTCAGGGCTTAGGTACTGAAAAAGATGGGGAAATCCTTACTTGGGCTTTTGATAAGAAAAGAGAAAAAGGAGATACTGAATTATTTACTGTAGACGGTACGGGTGATAAGATTGTAGTATATCTGAACGGAAAACAGGAAGCAGGTCTTGCTGATCCGGAATCTGTGAGAGATCAGATCGAAGTTATCGTTAAAAATAAATTGGCAGCAAAACAAATCTCTGATAAAATTGCAGCAGCAAAAGCTTCCAGCTTAGATCAGGTTGCTAAATTGTTTGCCGCTCCAAAACAATCTGCTCAGGTGAACCTATTGAATCCTTCAGTAGCAGGTGCTATGGAACCTAAAGTTGCCGGTGCAGCATTCGGTGTTGCAAAAGGTAAGCTTTCTAACCCGGTTGAAGGTGGAACAGGAGTTTATGTTTTGATCAAAAAATCAGAAACTGTAAACAAACAGCCCGGAGATCTTAAGCAGTTTACAGAATCTCTTACTCAGAGAAGTGCTGGAATGTTCGGACAGGCTTGGATGAAGAGTCTTCAGGATAACGCAGATATCGAAGATTACAGAATCGAGATCTGGAACAAGCTGGGAAATCAGCAACAATAAGAAAATCATTTCAATGATATAAAAAGCGACAATTTTTTTTGTCGCTTTTTTTGTATTTAACGCAGAACAATAAAGGAAAAGATTTATTTAAAATGTATTATATTTGCTTATTAGAAAAAAATTAGCAAGTGAAGTTCAGTAAAGAATTAAAAGCTGGTGTGATTGCACTTCTAGCTATCGTAGGCTTTGTGGTGTTGTTTCAGTTTATGAAAGGGAAAAGCCTTTTTACTACCGACAATATATTTTACGCGAAATATGACAATGTAGAAGGCCTGGCGCAATCTTCAGCGGTTTCTATTAATGGTTTGAAGGTAGGACAGGTAGACAAGATTATTCCTATCACCTCAAAAGATGGAAAAATAAATTTTGTCGTAAAAATTACAGTCGACAACAAATTCGAATTTTCAAAAAATTCAACATTGGAGATTTTTGAACCAGGATTAATGTCTGGTAAAGAAATGAGAGTAAACCTTATGTATGGAGGACCGACTGCAAAAGACGGAGATACCTTAAAAGGAGCTTTCAAACTGGGAACGTTGGGAAGCCTTTCTTCTCAGGTTGGTCCGGTAAAAGATCAGCTACAGGTGGTTTTACATAGAGTAGACTCTCTAATGACCAATGCAAATCAGGTTTTTGATGCTCAGAACAGAGCCGAAATAAAAGCTTTACTAGCTAACCTTAATAAAACAGTGGGAGCATTACAGACTACAGCAGGAAGTGTAAATACACTGGTAGGACATAATGATCCAAAGTTGCAAAAGGTGCTGGACGATGCAAGTCTTACGATGCAGAGTGGAAAAGTTACCCTGGATAAATATGGAAATCTGGCCCAGAGTATTGATACTAAACAATTGAATGCTACGATTGCCAATTTGGATGCTACAGTAGGAAAATTAAATCAGGTGATCGGTGGTATAGATAAAGGAGAAGGAAGTTTAGGTAAACTGATGAAGGATGAACAGCTTTACAACAACCTGAATTCAGCATCTTCCAATTTGAATTCATTGATTGAAGATATGAAAGCGAATCCGAAGAGATATATTAACTTCTCGGTTTTCGGTAAAAATAACAAAGACTAATACGCCTTATGCAGTACATCGATAACATTATTTTCCTGATTTTATTAGTGGCGGGATTTGGGCTGTTTGCCAAAAGCCTCCAGAAGATCTATAGAAATATCAGGTTAGGTCACGAAATCAATAGAAACGACAGAAAAGGAGAACGCTGGGAAACGTTGGCTCGTGTGGCCATGGGACAGAGTAAAATGACAGCACGTCCTGTTGCAGGAGTTTTACACCTTTTTGTATATGTAGGTTTCGTGATTATTAATATTGAATTAATAGAAATTGTTGTTGATGGAATATTTGGTACACACCGTTTTTTATCAAGCATTTTTGGGCATACATTTTATAATTTCTTCACAGCAACATTAGAAGTTTTAGCACTTCTTGTAGTGGTTGGGGTTGTCATTTTCTTTATTCGTAGAAATTTTTACGGAGTGAAGAGATTGACGATGAAAGAACTTTTCGGTTGGCCAAAAAATGATGCCAACTGGATTTTGATTATTGAGTTTGCCTTAATGATGGCTTTCTTTATGATGAATGCTTCAGATTTTGTTTTACAGTCAAGAGGAGTTTTACCAGAGCATGGAAGCTTCCCCATCAGTGAGATGACATTTGTTCCGTTCTTAGAAATCTTCAGCTTTGATAGCGGATTTTTGATGTTCACAGAGAAAGCTGCGTGGTGGTTCCACTTTGTAGGTATTCTTTTCTTCATGAACTATCTTTATTACTCAAAACATTTACATATTATCCTTGCATTTCCAAGTACATGGTATGCAAATCTTGATAAAAAAGGAAAGTTCAATAACCTTGAGTCTGTAACAAAGGAGATCAAATTAATGATGGATCCTAATGCAGATCCATATGCTGCTCCGGCTGAAGGTGCAGAAGCTGATGTCCCTTCTAAATTCGGTGCTGAAGATATCTTCGATCTGAATCAGGTACAATTGCTGAATGCTTATTCATGTACAGAATGCGGGCGTTGTACTTCTGTTTGTCCGGCTAATATTACAGGTAAAAAACTTTCTCCGAGATTGATTCTGATGAAAACCAGAGACCGATTGGAAGAAGTAGGAAGAAATATTGATCAAAACGGAAAATTCGTTGATGACGGTAAAAAACTGTTGAATGATTATATCACGAAAGAAGAACTTTGGGCTTGTACCACATGTAATGCATGTACAGACGCATGTCCGGTATTGCTTGACCCGCTTTCCATTATCTTTGAAATGAGAAGATTCCTGGTGATGGAACAGTCTGCTGCTCCACAGGAACTGAACCTGATGATGACGAATGTGGAAAACAATGCAGCCCCTTGGCAGTATAATCAGGCTGACCGTCTGAACTGGGCATCGGAAAACTAGATAATTAATCAATTTGAAAATTTGAAATTGATTACAGCCTACATCACTTTCAAATTTCCAAATTCTCACATTTTCAAATTGAAAAAGAAATGGATTTCACTATAAAAACAATGGCAGAGTATGCTGCCGAAGGAAAAGCTCCGGAAGTTTTATTCTGGGTTGGATGTGCGGGAAGTTTTGATGACCGTGCTAAAAAAATTACAAAAGCATTTTGCAAGATATTAAATAAAATAGGGGTAGAATTTGCAGTTCTGGGACAGGAAGAAAGCTGTACAGGAGATCCTGCGAAAAGAGCAGGAAACGAATTTGTATTCCAGATGATGGCTCTTACCAATATTGAAGTATTGAATGCTTACGAAGTAAAGAAAATCGTAACGGCTTGTCCACACTGTTTTAATACGCTTAAAAATGAATATCCAAGCCTTGGCGGGCACTTTGATGTAGTACACCATACACAGTTCCTTAAAACCTTAATGGAAGAAGGAAGACTGAAGATCGAAGGAGGTGCATTCAGAGGGAAAAAAATTACTTTTCATGATCCATGTTATCTGGGACGTGCCAATGACGAATATGAAGCGCCAAGAATGCTTCTTGAGAAGCTGGATGCTGAACTTGTAGAAATGAAACGTTGCAAAACCAATGGTCTTTGCTGTGGTGCAGGTGGTGCACAGATGTTTAAAGAACCTGAAAAAGGAAAGAAAGACATCAATATTGAAAGAACTGAAGAAGCTTTATCCTTTGAACCTAAGGTAATTGCTACAGGATGCCCTTTCTGTAATACCATGATGACGGATGGGGTAAAACACTTTAATAAAAATACAGAAGTTGCCGTAAAAGATATCGTTGAACTTCTTGCTGAAGCAGAAGACTTATAATTGACATCTTATACAGGTTTATGAAGCTGAAATGGAGACTCTCCTTTTTGTTTATCATTTCGATACTTGCTCTTCTTACATTCTGGAATTATCAAAACAGAGTATATGATTGGGACATGCCGGGGTATCTGGGATGTATGTATACTTCGGAATTTCCGGATTCTCCGGATAAAGTTCGAATCCTTACGTATGAGGAAATAAAAAAAGAAGCTCCTGCAGAACATTATACAGACATTATAGGAATAAAGCAGTGGGATATTCCAAGGCAGTATTTCGTAAAAAATACACAATCTTTTACAGAACAATTACCCTATTTTCAGATCAAAGTAGGGTATATTCTTGTGATTACTCTCTTTTATAAGCTTGGACTGTCATCGCCAATGGCTGTACTGTTTACAAGTCTTATTTCTTACTTTTTTTCAGGAATATTATTATTTTATATTCTAAAACTCCTGTTCCCGAAAAAATACTGGCTTGCTATCGTATTAACCATTGCAGCAATGCTTTTACCGCCAATGACTTACATGTCAAGGGTCTCTACGCCGGATATGTTTATCTTTCAGTTTATGCTGATTTTTATGATTGGCTTAATTAAAAAATGGAACAAATGGGCCATGTTTGTACTTCTGTTTGGAATTACCTTTATACGGCCGGATTATATTACATTCACCCTGACTTATATTGTTGCTGTTTTCTTTTTCCATTATTTTCAGGAAAAGAAAATTGATGTTTCTTTTATTGTACAGGGAACAGTTCTTCTGGTTATGTATCTGGCCATCATTAAGTTTTATCATTATCCGGGATGGAAAGATCTCTTTTATGACACTTTTATTGATAGAAGACCTATTATTTCCACACATCCGATAGACGTTAGTTTAATGGACTATCTGAGTATCATTTACATCAAGATTATTTATTTCAAAAAGGTAACTTTATCGGTAGCTATTATGATTGGAGTAATTTTCTGGCGTTCCAAAGATGTATGGGTAAGAATGATTTCCGTTCTTTTCGTGGTGAATCTTTATATCAAATTCTTCTTCTTTCCGCAGTCGGCTGCATTAAGGTTTTTCTTTCCCTTCATTTTTCCGCTTTTCATTATTATGCTCTATGTACTGAGCAAAAAATACAATGATCTTAAACTCGAGAAAATTGCGTAATTTTGTATTTAAGATGATAAGGATATTCAATCATTGTTAAATTAATGTTCTGGTCAGTGATCAGAATTTATTTTACTTGATAAATCCTTGAAAAATAAATATTTACATTATGAAAATCGAAGAATCTAATATTGTAGAAACCAACGACTACAGAGTCATTATATATCCGGCTTCAAGACCTTTCGAAACAAAAGAAGCAAAAGCCATTACCGAGAAACTATTTGATTTCCTTGCAACATGGGCTGCTCATGGAAAACCTCTTTCTTCTTCATTTAAAATTGAAAAGAATCAGTTTATCATAGTGTGTGTAGACGAAGAAAAAGAAATGGCTTCAGGATGCAGCATTGATGCTTTAGGAAAGGTGATGAGAGAAATTGATGAAGAATATCAATTAGGTCTTTTTGATAGAATGAAAGCAAGCTTTGTTGAGAACGGGGAAGTAAAAACTTTAAAATTAATTGATTTTAAAACGAAGTTGAGAAATGGAGAGTTTGCAGAAGATATCCAGGTTTTTGACTTCTCTAAAAATACTTATCTTGACTTTTTAAGCCACTTCCTTCTTCCTTTGGAGAAAAGTTGGGCGGTTTCTATAAAATAATTGCTGTTAAGCTGATACAAAAGAATAATCATAAAGTGGAAAATATATTTCCACTTTTTTGTTTTAATGTATATTTGTATAGATTCGAGCAGTGACTAATGCCTAAAGTACTTTTTTTAACGACTTCCCACAGCTATAATGATGACCGCATTTTTTATCATCAGGCTAAAGCTCTTAGAGATAATGGGTATGAAGTGAAAATATGCAGTTTATATGCAGAGTATAAAGGTTATATTGATGGGATTGAAATAGAATCTTTTGCCGTTCTTGAAGAAAGCATAGAAACGAAAATGGAAACTCTCAGAAAAGTTTGTAATGCTTTTCACCCCGAATGTATCATTTGCTCTGAACCATTGGCTGTTGTAGCCGTAAAGAAATTTGTAAAAGAGCATAAGATAAGTTGTATCTATGACGTTACAGAATGGTATCCTTCCATGTCAATGCTTCAAAAGTACAGGTTTCCGGCTACCATTTTTCAGGCCATAAAGTTTTCTCTTATTCAGCTGTATGCTGGATTTTTAAGTACCCATTTCATTTTTGGTGAGACCACTAAAAAGTTTCCTTTATCTTATTTTTTTGGATTTAAAAAACAGATCATTGTTCCTTATTATCCGGATTCTCTTTACATCAAAGAAAGTATAAAACAGCTTGATCCGAAAGCTATTACACTCTGTTACACAGGTCAGATTTCTAAAGATAAGGGAATTGAAAATTTCTTCAAGGCAATAGATAGGCTTCGTCAGAAAATGCCTGCACTCCATATCAGGATTCTGATTATTGGTTCAACGGTACAGGAAAGCGATGAGCTCTACTTTTCATCATTATTGAAGACCTATTCTTTTGAAGATATTGAGATCAGAAAACCAACGAGTTTTGAAACATTTACAGAAGCATTTGCTGATGCGGATCTATGTTTTGATCTCAGGGAAATTAACTTTGAAAACAACCATTCTCTGCCGATAAAACTGTTTTACTTTATGGGAGCAGGAAAACCTGTGATTTATTCAAATCTGAAGGGCATCCGGAAGCATATGAAGAAACTTTCATTTGGAAGTCTGGTAGAGCCTCATAATGCTGAAGCAATATCGGATATTATTATCAGTTATATCAGGAATCCGGAGGTGTACCATTTGTATGCTCTCAATGCACGAAAAGAATTTAAAGAAAAATATAATTGGGGACTCATAAAAGATTCCTTCGTTGATTTTGTGAAAAGATCTATTGATAAATAATCACCATGCAGCTTACTATCATTAAAACATTTGTCTCCCGTTTTCTTATTCTGATCCTGAGTTTCGGACTGGTGATCTATTCTACGAATATGTGGGGAAGTGAGGGTAAGGGAACTATTTCCATTGTGGTGGCTAATGCAGCAGCAGTAAGTTTTTTCAGTAGTATCTTTTCCGGAAGCAGTGCTTCTTATTTCGCCTCGAGATTTAAAATAGAAAAGGTTTTGTTATATGCCTATCTGTGGTCTCTCCTGACAGGGCTTTTAATCCCCTTTTTATTCAGTATAGCTTCTATTCAGAGCGAATATCTGTTGTATCTGATCGGAATATCTGTTTTTTCTTCTCTTTTATCTACCAATATCAGCTTGTTTATTGGAACACAGAATATTAAGAAGTTTAATGTTTACACTGTTTTACAGCAGTTGGTTCATATTATCTTTATAGGAATATTGGTGTATCTGTTCGGAAAGAAAGATGTTTCAGTGTATTTTCTTGCCCAGATTGGATGTCTGGCACTTCTTTTCCTTACCAGCTTTTTTCAGATTATCAAAAAATGCAATATTTCCGAAATATCATTTTGTAAGGAGGTGGGCAGAAATATGTTTGAATATGGCTGGAAAACTCAGCTAAGCGCTTTTGTTCAGTTTTTGAATTACAGGCTTTCGTTTTATTTCTTAGAATATTTTGAAGGCATTGCCAGTGTAGGAATATTCTCTATCGGGGTTACTTTCTCGGAAGCTATATGGACTATTACCCGCAGTATTGCTGTTATTTTATATTCAGATGTGGTTAACAGTAAAAGTAGGGAAGAATCCATAGGAAAAACTAAAGAATCTTTAAAGTTGACTTTTTTTCTGATGATAGGTTTTGTGTTGGGAATCATTATTATACCCGCTCAGGTTTATGAGATGATCTTTGGAAAAGAGTTCGGAGACACCAAAGAAATCATGCTCCTTTTATCACCGGGAATTTTTGCCATAGCCGTAAGTGATATGGTGGGGCATTACTTTTCAGGAATGAGAGAGCTGAAAATTCTCAATATAAAATCTATTGTAGGACTGGTGGTTACTGTTATACTTTCTTTTATTGCCATACCAAGATGGGGAATTTTAGGAGCCTGTATTGCCACTACATCATCCTATTTTGTTTCAGCTTTCCTGTTGTTCAGAAAATTTTATGCTTCTACTCCATTTATTTTGAAAGATTATATGGTTACAAAAGAAGAAATACAGGTTTTTAGGCAAAAATTTTTAAAGAAATAATTGTTTCGGACACATACAGAAAACAAAGTCATTTTCCTATTTTTACAAATCTATTAATTCTTTACTATGTGCGGAATCAGCGGTTATTATTCATTCCATGAAAGTATTTCCTCTACAAATATTCTGGAAATGAATCAGGCGATCAGACATCGCGGTCCGGATGACGAAGGATTCTGGCTATACAATGCCGGCGAGGGAATTTCTTTTTCAGGGAATGATTCCACACAAAAAATTAAAGAAGATTTTCCGGTTTTACAGGATAGGAATTCAGATATTGCTTTGGGTTTCCGTAGATTATCTATTATTGATTTGTCTGAAAAAGGACACCAGCCAATGCTTTCAGAAGATGAGCAGATCATTATCACGTTTAATGGAGAGATTTATAATTTTAAAAAATTAAGGAAAGAACTTGAATCTTTAGGGTACTCTTTCCACAGTACCTCGGATACAGAAGTTATTCTCAAGGCGTATCAGCAATGGGGAAATGCAACCTTTGCAAAGCTGGATGGGATGTTTGCGATTTGTATCGTGGATCTTATCTCCCAAAAGCTTATACTGGCAAGAGACAGAGTAGGAATGAAGCCTCTTTTTTATCATCAAAATGAAGAAGGGTTGGTTTGGGCTTCAGAAATAAAAGCATTACTGAAAAATGAATTGGTAAAACCAGAAATCAACTGGAATGGAGTCTATACTAATTTTCTTTTTCAGACAACATTGGCACCGCAAACCTGTTTTCAGCATATTTTTTCCCTAGAACCTGCTTCTTTTATGACTATTGATTTAAAAGATCAGAAAATCACCAAAAAAAAATTCTGGAAGCTGCCTTCTCCGTCTGGAAAAAATATTTCCGAAGAAGAAGCGGTAAAAAAAATAGATGAACTTCTTTCTCAAAGTATTTCAGAGCAATTATTTGCCGATGTTCCTGTTGCTATTATGATGAGTGGAGGAATAGATTCAACGTTAATTGCTTCGAAATCAAAATCTTTTAATGCTGGTGTTAATACATACACAATCTCTTATCCGTTTTCGGAAGAAGAAGTTACAAATGCCTCTATAGCCGCCAGGCATTTTGATGTTTTGCATGAGATAAAAGAGGTGAGTGATGAAGAAGCACTGGAACATCTTACAGAAAATATCCAGCATTTTGAAGAACCTTACAGCAGCTTTGAAGTCTTAATCAATGCAGCAAAATACGCCCATGATAAAAACTTTAAAGTTGTAGTAAGCGGAAATGGAGCTGACGAACTTTTTGCCGGCTATTCCCATACGCTGAAGCTGAATAAATGGCTTCTGATGAGGAATTTCAATTTTGTAAATCCTCTTATTTTTACAAAGGATAAATTTTCACAGCGAGTTAAAAACTACTTTTCCCAGGATCATATGTTTGATTTTTTCAGACAAAGCCAGATCAGTATGAGACCGTTGGAAGTTAAAAGTCTTATAAACCCAGTTATTTATAGTAAAATTAATTCTGACCTTTCAAATTATCATCTTTCAGAAGAAAAAAATTATAGTGGGTATTTTGAATATGATATTAAATATTCCCTCTCTTCCCATCACGTTTTCCGGGATGATCTGAGTGCGATGAAGTATAGCGTGGAATTTCGTTATCCTTATCTGAGTAACAGCCTGATAGATTATGTTTCAGCACTTCCGCAGAATATTAGATTTAATGGAGTTCAGAATAAACCCTTATTACGTAAAACAGCTGAAAAATATCTTCCTCAGGAAGTTTTGAATATGCCCAAGAAAGGATTTTCATTTCCGGTTAATTATTTCATTAAAAATGAACAAAGAGTAAGAGACTTTATTACTGAAAATCTTGAACGTTTGAAAAAGAGAAATTTCTTCAATACTGCAGTGATTGATGAGTGGTGGAATCATCAGGATTATGAGTATGATTGGGTGAAAATATGGCAGCTGGTTACCTTTGAGCTGTGGTATCAGAAATATTTTGAAAAATAAAGAAGCAGTCTAAAGATTAATATTTTACCTTTGTATTTATGATGAAATATTTTTGGGGCATTTTTGTAGCGGTTTTTGCACTCATCAGTTGTAAAAATGATGATGATTCTTTGCAGAGAATAGATCAGGTGCTTAATATCTATATGAAAAACAGTGCTGGTCAGGATTTACTGAACAGTAAACTTACAGGATCTTATACGGGATATTCCGTAAATGATATTTTTGGAACGAAAGATATTGCCCCGGTAAGTATTTCGTTAAAAACATCACCCGAGTCATTATACTATATGGAATATCTTGCAGGAGCAAAAAGAAGAAGACTGGATTCTATCAGCCCGGATCAACCAGGTACAGGAACTTCTTACCATTCCAAAATGTTGATTACCTTTACAAAAAGTACCAATGTTAATGATAATGTTACCGGGACATTAGAAGTTCAATATCGTAATACACCTACTGCATTTCAGGTTTCAAAGGTATTGTATGACGGAAATGAAGTATTTTCAAAAGATGCTGATGCACCTACTTCAATAAATACCGTTACGATCACAAAATAATTTTTAAATTTGTACAATTGTTAGCTTATTATGAGCTAAACATCTAATATTTAACATCTAAATAAAATGTTACAAGTCAATTTTTTGCGCGACAATAAAGAACGCGTTTTAGAAGGTCTTAAGAAAAGACAATTCAAAAATCTTGAGTTGGTAGACGAGGCTATCGCTGCCGACGAAGAAAGAAAAAGAATCCAGTTTGAACTAGATTCCCAACTTTCCGAAATCAACAAAATTTCGAAAGAAATCGGACTTTTGATGAAAGAAGGGAAAAAAGAAGAAGCGGAATCAGCAAAATCTAAAACAGCACAATACAAAGAGTCGAGCTCAGAATTGAAATCCCAGCTAGAAGTTAAAGAAAATGACTTACTGAATATTCTGTATCAGCTTCCCAACATTCCAAATGAATTGGTAAAGAGTGGTGCTTCTGCGGATGATAACGAAATCATTTTCCAGTCTCATCCGGTAGAAGGTCTTGGTGAAGGGGCTATTCCTCACTGGGAACTGGCAAAAAAATACAACCTGATTGATTTTGAATTAGGGGTAAAAATTGCCGGAGCAGGTTTCCCGGTTTATTTAGGAAAAGGAGCAAGATTGCAGAGAGCTTTGGTTCAGTATTTCTTAGATAAAAACGTAGAAAAAGGATATACAGAAGTGAATCCTCCTCACGTTGTGAATGAAGCTTCAGGTTTTGGTACCGGGCAGCTGCCAGATAAAGAAGGACAGATGTATTATATCAACGAAGATAGATTATATCTTATTCCTACTGCAGAAGTTCCTGTAACGAACCTTTACCGTGATGTATTGCTTGAGGAAAAAGATCTTCCAATCAAAAATACAGCATTCTCTCAGTGTTACAGAAGAGAAGCAGGAAGCTACGGAGCTCATGTAAGAGGATTGAACCGTCTTCATCAGTTTGAAAAAGTAGAAATCGTAAGAATTGAAAAACCTGAAAATTCTTATGCTGTTTTGGAAGAAATGGTAGAGCACATCAAAGAAATCCTTACCGATCTTGAACTTCCGTTCAGAGTATTAAGACTTTGTGGAGGTGATACAGGTTTTGCATCCGCAATGACATATGATTTCGAGGTATGGAGTGCTGCTCAGGAAATGTGGTTAGAAGTAAGTTCTGTGTCTAACTTTGAAACCTTCCAGGCTAACAGATTGAAATGCCGTTACAAAGGAGATGGTAAATCTCAGTTGGTTCACACCTTAAACGGATCAGCAATGGCATTACCAAGAATTATGGCTGCTTTGCTGGAGAACAATCAGACAGCAGAAGGAATTAAGCTTCCTAAGAAGGTTGCAGAATATGCAAGATTTGATATGATTAACTAAATTAAGTTAATTTAGTCCATAATAAAAACCCACCGAATATCGGTGGGTTTTACTTTTATTCCGTAACGATGATAATCTTTTTATCTGCGTTTTTGAGTTTTGTATCCTGGTCATAAATGGCTTTCAGATCATAATCTATTCTTATAGAATGGTCGTCAATCTGTTTTACCCAATCATGTTTACCTGAGATGGATTTTATTTTATTTTCAAATTTTAAGGTTGTACCGATCTTTTTAAAAAACATTATCATCATACCGGCTACTTTCTCAGCTTCTTCCTTTGAACTTTTGGTTTTGACAGCCTCTTCAATACTTTTTAGATTAAAATTTTCTGTATCAATAGTGAGAGTTTTTCCATCCCAGCTATTGTATATATTTTGATCTAAAGGGATTTTTTCAGTCTTTGTAAAACTTTTCAAAACCAAATAATCTTCTGGAGTAAAATGTTCCATTTTAAAAGAAAATCCTGCCAGTTTGTTGTCTTCTTTTGTGGATTTCATGAAAACCTTTTTCATGATTCTGATGGAGTCCGGATTTTCAGTTTTTAATTTTCCTTCTTTTTTAGAAAGATCATACATACTTGTCCAAGTAGTCGGAAGTCTGTCCATTTCTCCAAATTCTTTCTGCTTTAAGGAATCTGGTGTCATAGCCATCATCTCAGTCATAAACTCCCTTGTATCGATATCTGTGATAGAAGAGGAGGCAGCATCTTTATGATAGACAATTTCAGAAGTGATACTGCAGGATTGCAGTATAAAAAGACTTATCAGAAATAAGAAGATGGTTTTCTTCATGGTAGATTTAAATACAAATTAATGGCAGTTAACGGCTCCGTTCGGATCTTTAATAATTGTCATGGCTTCTGCCTTAGGAGAAACATACGGTATTCCCAGCTCAAGACCTCTCAGAATAAATAATCCTCCTAAAATAATCATGATTACCGGAACAGCTTTTAAAACTTTTACCCTGAAAGCCTGATTCATGAGATTTCCAGCCAGAACTATGGCAAACATGAACGGAAGGGTTCCAAGACCAAATAAAGCCATATATAAAGCTCCCTGCCATATTCCTCCTCCTGCGAGGCTGGCGGTAAGTGCCATATACACCATTCCACACGGTAGAAAGCCATTTAATAGACCTGTTGTAAATCTTGAACGGTAATCTGCTTTCTGAAGTAATTTTCCCAAATTCATTTTTACGCTATACAGAAACTTGGATAAGAAAGGAATTTTTGAAGCAAAATCTTTTCCCCCAAATGAAAATACAGCCATAATGATCAGAAGAACTCCTGCTGTAATAGTGAGGTATTTCTGAAAGCCGGCCATTTCAAATCCTTGTCCGATAATTCCGAGAAGTGCACCCAATAAGGAGTAGGTGAAAATTCTTCCGAATTGATAAGTAAGGTTTTGAAGATAGAAATTGGCTGCCTGTTTTTTGGTTAATCCCATCGATAAAGCAATAGGTCCGCACATTCCGATACAGTGAAAACCGGAAGCAAAGCCTAAAGCAATAGCCGATACAATAAGTCCTATTTCCATATCACATCATAATCCATTCGGTAGTCTGTTTTATCTTTTGTCCAACTTAATCTTAATGTGTAGTTTCCCACTTTCAATACCTGTGCAGGAATTGTGAAAGATTGGCTGGTATCAAGCTGTACAGATTTTTTAATGTCTAAATTCTGGTCGTCGGTTCTGTTTAAAACAAATTTTACCGTAGTATTTGAGTTATTATATTCTTTTGGAAAAGTAATTTTTATTCCTTGAGTATCCTGGCTGTATACAGGTTTTTCCTGAAGATCATCTGCTTTTTTCTTAGCATCAATCACATCCTGGTACTTCAACTCTTCTTCGTAATAATTATCGGTTACCATTTCAGAGTTCTTCTGCCCGTTCGGGAAAAGAAACATCATGGATAATATAAAAACTATGAATGCTAATAGTGCAATTACAACACCATGTCCCCAACTAAAGTTCTTCATCTTTTTCTAATTAAAATTGCAGTTTAAATGGTCCTTCAAAATAGGTCTGGTACGAGTCTACCAATTTACCTTTCATATCGTAAACACCAATGGTAATATTCTGTTTAGAGAGTTTCATATCATTTTCCGGGAAGCTGATATTGATCGTTCCTTTGGAAATTTTATCTCTGTCTACCTGAATTTTACTTGATGCACTGTAAGTAATTTCACCATGTGCCGGATCTATTACTTTGATGGTAACGATTTTTTTCTCGTTCGTTTTATTAAGGAAGGTATAGTTATAAGTATTGGTAATTTTACCGTCTCTTACAAAGAATGTGCTACCTGCCGGTTTGATGAATTTAGCCTCCATTTCACCACGGCTGTAAAGAAGATATCCCAGGAATCCTACAAGAAGGAACAGGAATACTGAGAAACCTTTCATTCTTCCTGTAAACTTGAATTGAGTTTCTTTTTCAATTTCGTTTTCAGAAGCATAGCGGATCAATCCTTTTGGAAGACCTACTTTTTCCATCACTTCATCACAGGCATCAATACATGCGGTACAGTTGATACATTCAAGCTGTTGTCCGTCTCTGATATCAATTCCTGTTGGGCATACTACCACACATTGATGACAGTCGATACAATCTCCCTTGCCAGCAGCTTTTCTGTCTTCACCTTTTCTCCATTTTGATCTGTTTTCTCCTCTTTTGAAATCATAAAATACGTTAATCGTATCTTTATCAATCAATACTCCCTGAAGTCTGCCATACGGACAAACCAATGTACAAACCTGTTCTCTGAACCATGCAAATACAAAGTAAAATGCAGCGGTAAGGAGAATCATCACAATAAAATTGGTAGGATGTGCAAATGGTCCTTCGCCAACAATTTTAAATACTTCTTCATATCCTACGATATACATGAACATGAAATGAGTGATTACTAATGAAATAATGATGTAAACAGTCCATTTTAAACTTCTCTTCCAGATCTTCTCACTGTTCCACTCCTGTCTGTCCAGCTTCATTTGCTTGTTTCGGTCACCTTCAATCAGGTATTCTATTTTACGGAAGATCGATTCCATAAAAATTGTCTGAGGGCAAATCCACCCGCAGAAAATTCTTCCGAATGCAATCGTAAAAACAATTATAAAGATTAAAGAGGCGATAGCACCTAAGGTAAGGATAAAGAAGTCCTGTGGATAGAAAGGCTGTCCAAAGATGAAAAACTCCCTGTCTATTACATTAAACATCAACAATGGGTTGCCATTGATTTTGATGAATGGTAATGCAAAGTAAATAATTAATAAAAGGTAACTTACAATGTTTCTGTAGTTGGTATATTTCCCTTTTGGTTTTCTTGGAAATACCCATCTTCTCTTTCCGGATTGCTCCATTGTCCCTATAGAATCTCTGTAAGTCTCAGGGTCCAGAACCTGTCCCTGTCCGCCGCGTACTTCTATTTCTTCTATGTCTGACATATGTAATAGGTTTTAAAAAAGAAAAAACATAATTCGTTACTATTTTAATCTAATAACAAATTATGTTTTTTCATATGTTTTCTAATTTTTTAAATTATTCTTTTTCCCAATGTGCTTCAGTTCCTTGAGGAGCTGCTCCTCCCTGAGCCTGAGTCACTGGTGGTTGTTCCTGGTTGATGTGATATACATACGCTGCAATCTTCTCAATCTCTGCACCTGAAACTTCTCCGTTTTTACCGAATGCTCTCATGGCAGGGTTAGTAGGAGAACCATTCCAGTCCATATGGAATACGTTTTTGAATAACGTTTTCTCAGGCTGGTTGATCCAGTAGTTATCGGTAAGGTTTGGTCCGATACCTCCACTACCGTCTTCTTTGTGACAAGATGCACAGTTTGTTTTGAATAATTCTTTACCTTCTGCAATGTTATCAGCTGAATATTTAGCTGTTTCAATCGTTACAGGAGGCTGAGTTTTTTGGTATTCTTCAATACTTGCTAACTGTTCTTTATATTCTTTTTCATATTCGCTTAACGGGTGAGCGAAGTCTGTGAAAGAGTATGCTGCAATATATACAATACAAAAAGCGGTCCCAAAATAGAATAAACCTACCCACCATTTCGGTAATTGGTTATCCAACTCCATGATTCCGTCGAAACCGTGGTCGATAAGGATATCCTTTTCTTCAGAAGCTGATTGCTTTTTGAATGCACTTTGGTACAATCTTTTGAAATAAGGAACTTTCTTTTCAGCTAAATAAGCTGCCTTTTCTTCAGGAGATAATTTCTTGAATTTGTTGTTCTCGATAAGGTCTCCGATTGCTCCATGAATGTAAGCAAGGATCCCAGCGATCACAACAGTTCCCCAGAAGTAAGGTGAAGAAAGGAACGCGTAGCTCTGTACAAATAAATAATAAAAAACTATTAAAAGTCCGATTATTATTAAGATGTTTATAACAACAGGTGTTCTTTGTTTCATAAAAAATAGTTTAATTTTTTAAATTAAAATCGTCATCTTCATCATCCCCAAGAGGAGCCTCTTCTTCTTCTTTGTAATATTTTTTAGGTCTGCTAAAAACATAGATTACCAAAGCGATGAAGAACAGCATAAAGAAAATCAGAGCCAGCGTCTGGTAGAAACCAGCATTTTCTGTATTGGATAATATATCTTTAAAATTCTGAGGAATCATAGTATGAACCTTTTAATGTTTTTAGTTATTACTTGCTGTTTTGATTTCAGTTGTTTTGATATCAGTTCCTAATCTCTGAAGATAAGAAATAAGAGCTACAATTTCTTTTTTCTCTAATTCTCCCTGAGGTCTCTTCGCATAAGCCTGCTTAAGGTCATTTGCTTCAGAGAAGATATCTTTCACAATTTTTGCCGATTGGTTGTTTGCCCATGTGTCTGCAGAATCGATTTCAGCCTTGGTATAAGGTACATCGAATACATTCTTCATCAGCTTCATCTTGTCTACCATCTTAGTTCTGTCTAAGTCAGTAGCAATTAACCAAGGGTAACGAGGCATGATAGAACCTGCAGAAGTTGATCTTGGGTTATACATGTGTTTGTAGTGCCAAGAACTTGGGTTTTTACCACCTTCTCTATGTAAATCCGGTCCTGTTCTCTTAGAACCCCATAGGAATGGTCTGTCGTATACGAATTCTCCAGCTTTGGAGTACTGTCCGTTTTTACCGTTGAATCTTGTAATCTCATCTCTGAACGGTCTGATCATCTGAGAGTGACAAGCGTTACATCCTTCACGGATATAGATATCTCTACCTTCAAGCTCTAGTGGTGAATAAGGCTTCACTGCAGAAATTGTAGGGACACTTTTCTTAAGAGATAGTGTAGGGATAATTTCAATTGAACTACCGATAGATATTGTAAAGAAAGATAAAATACCTAATAATACCGGAGTTCTTTCCAGCCAAAGGTGAGTACCTTCTCCTTCTTTTCTGTTTTTACTGATGTTTGCCAACGCTGGAGCTTCAGCAGGAACTTCTTTCTGGAATGATCCTTTTCTTACTGTAGCGATTACGTTTACAATCATTAGGATAGATCCTGAGATATAGAATAAACCTCCTACGAATCTCATTTTGAAGTAAGGAATAATTGCCGTTACCGTATCCAACCAGTTTTTCCATAATAATGTTCCATCCGGATTGAATTGCTTCCACATTAATCCTTGTGTAAATCCTGAAATATACATTGGAACTGCATAGAAAATAATTCCTAAAGTACCTAACCAGAAATGCCAGTTAGCTAATTTTACAGACCAAAGTTTTGTTCTCCACATGATTGGTACCAAATAATAGATAACCCCGAATGCCATGAAACCATTCCATCCAAGAGCTCCTAAGTGTACGTGACCGATAACCCAGTCTGTAAAGTGACCAATTTTGTTGATGTTTTTAGTTGCTAAAAGCGGTCCTTCAAATGTTGCCATACCATAACAGGTAACAGCTACTACGAAGAACTTAAGGATAGGATTTTCTCTTACTTTATCCCAAGCTCCTCTCAGCGTAAGAAGACCATTTAACATACCTCCCCAAGATGGTGCAATAAGCATGATAGAGAACCCTGTTCCTACCGCCTGAGCCCAAGCTGGAAGAGCTGTATACTGAAGGTGGTGAGGACCAGCCCAGATATATACGAAAATTAATGACCAGAAGTGAATAATAGACAGCTTATAAGAGAATACCGGTCTGTCTGCAGCCTTCGGAAGGAAGTAATACATTAAACCTAGAACCGGAGTTGTCAATACGAATGCAACCGCATTGTGTCCATACCACCACTGTACAATAGCATCTTTTACCCCTGCGTATGCTGAATAAGATTTCCAGCCTGTGAAAGATAAAGGTACTTCAAGGTTGTTGAAGATGTGAAGCATTGCTACTGCAATCCAGGTACCAATGTAGAACCAAATTGCTACATAAAGGTGTCTCACTCTTCTCTTTGAAATAGTCAGGAACATATTGATACCAAAAATGATCCATGAGAATGCGATCAATATGTCGATCGGCCACTCGTGTTCAGCATATTCCTTAGAGGTATTGATCCCCATAAAGAAGGTAACGAACGTAGCAACGATCATAAACTGCCAAGTCCAGAAATGTAACCAAGACAATGTGTCACTGTACATTCTTGTTTTTAATAATCTCTGTAATGAGTAATAAATACCCGTGTAAACGATGTTACAAACGAATGCAAAGATTACGGTATTGGTGTGCAACATTCTGATTCTACCAAAACCAAATGCACCATGAGTGTTTATTAACCCTTCAATATTACCAGATGCCAAACTTTTAATGGTTGTGTCATCCGTCCCGAAAAAGAATTCAGGTAATTCCGGGTAGAAAAGCATTAATGCCGCCGTAAGCCCGAACGTAAATCCAATGAGACCGAAAACTAAGGTCGCATAAAGGAACGCACGGACAATACTATTGTCATAACTAAACTTCTGTGTTTCCATATCAACTATTCACTATTTTTCTCAATTTTTATTATTTTCTCCTATTTCTTTCTCGTCTTTATTTTTGTCGCCAGTTTCATCATTTTCTTTGACTTTTTCGTCATCGAAAAGAATTCTAACAGCAGGAGATTCATCATCTTCAAACTGTCCTTTTCGGGCATACACTATAAATACGACCAAGAAAATCGCAGCTAAAGAAACACTGCAGAGGATCATTAAATATAGAATATCCATTGGACAACAAAATTAACCTATTTTCGGGGTTCAAATTTAGTGAAAAATAATGACATTCATCACGAAATGCCGATTTCAGCTAATTTAAAATCAGTCTAAATAAGGGCTTTTACGCCTGTTTTTTGAAATGTTTACGACCTAAAATCCAGGTTGAAAGTGTAGTAAAGGTAACTACCGTAATCGAACTGATTGGCATGATGATTGCAGCGAAGAGCGGATGCATATGCCCTGTAACAGCGTAACTTAAACCAACAATATTGTACAGAAAACTGATTATAAATGTCATTTTCACAATGGTAATAGAACCCTTACAAACGTTCAGGTAATTGTCCAGAGTAACTACTTTATCTCCATTCATAATCACATCAGAAGATGGGGTAAAACTATTAGTATCGTCAGCAATAGCAATTCCTACATTGCTTTGTTTTAAAGCACCTGCATCATTAAGACCGTCTCCAAGCATTGCGACTTTTAAATGTTGATCCTGAAGGGATTTGATATAGTTTAACTTGTCTTCCGGGCTTTGATTGAATGCCATTCCTTTGTAATTAGGGATAAGCTCTTTAAGCTGATTTTCTTCTGAGGAATTGTCTCCACTCAGGATAAATATTTTGTAGTGGGTAAGTTTTGTAAAAAGCTCTTTCAGCTTCGGACGGTATTCATTCTTAAAGATGAATTTTCCTAAGTATTCTCCGTTTTTGCTGATGTGAACTGCTGTTTCAAGGTTTTTAGGCTCCTGGTTATTGTAGCGTGCGGAACCAATTTTATACAGATTTCCTCTTACACTGGCCTCATATCCTTTTCCTGAAATTTCAACAAATTTCTCTACAGGAAAATACTCATCGTTCACTTCAATGAATTCGTACAATGATTTTGAAAGCGGGTGGTTGGAATTTTTTAATAAAGTCTTAATATTCAGAGAGTCAAATTCATTGATCTCAGAACCTTCGTATTTGATATTTGATTTTTTTCTGTGGGTAATGGTTCCTGTTTTATCAAAAACAATCGTATCCAGCTTAGCGATTTTTTCAATCGTTAAAGTATCTTTTACATAGAACTTATTTCGACCTAAAATCCTCATAATATGACCGAAAGTGAACGGTGCGGATAACGCAAGTGCACAAGGACATGCAATGATCAGAATGGCTGAAATAACCTGGAACATTTTTTCAAGATCAATAAATGCCCAATAAGTTCCGGCAACAAGAGCAATGCCTAAAATGATGAATGTGAAATATTTACTGATATTGTTTGTTAACGTGTCAAGTCCGGTCTCATGTTTCTTGAAAGCTTCTTTATTCCAAAGTTGCGTAAGGTAACTTTGATCTACATCTTTAATAACTTCAAGTTCCAGAGACGATCCTATCTGCTTGCCTCCTGCAAAAATCTTATCACCAGGCTGTTTGCTGATGCTTTCACTTTCTCCGGTGATGAAACTGTTGTCTATGTTTCCTTCTCCGTTGATCAGAATAGCATCTACCGGAATGATTTCCTGGTTTCTAACCAGAATTCTATCCCCTACTTTTATTTCAGACAGTAAAATGTTATCCTGTTTTCCTTCGAAATCTACCTTGGTTACAGCAATCGGGTAGAAGGATTTGTAATCTCTGTCATAGGATAGAGCGCTGTACGTTCTTTTCTGGAAAATTTTTCCGAGAAGCATAAAGAATAAAAGTCCACAAAGAGTGTCGAAATATCCTGGGCCATAATCTGTTACCACTTCGTAGATGCTTCTTCCGTATAGGACAAAAATTCCTAAGACAATCGGAACATCAATATTGACAATCTTATTTTTTAAACCGTACCATGCAGATTTATAATAGTCTGAAGCTGAATAAAATACAACGGGTGTTGCCAGAAGGAAAATCAGAGTTCTGAATAAACCTCTGTAATGTTCCATCCAATAATCTTCCCCTCCAATATATTCAGGAAAGGCAAGGAACATTCCGTTTCCAAAAGCAAATGCAGCGATGGCAAATTTCACCAGTAAAGATTTGTCAAGGTGATCTTCATTTTTATCAGCGGTTTCGAGGCTGATGACCGGTTTATATCCTAGATTGGTTAAGAATTTGGCGAGTTCGCTTAATTTCAGATCGTTATGGTTGAAGGAGATCTGTAAGGTCTTTCTTGTGAAGTTAACCTGCGAATATTTAATGTGTTTATTTAATGTATGAAGGCTTTCCAATAGCCAGATACAGGAAGAACAGTGAATGACAGGGATTTTGAAAGTAACAAGACTGGTGCTTCCTTCCGAGAAATCAGTAACTTTCTCAAAGATTTCCGGTGTATCTAAGTAATCAAATTGAGAAGAATTTTCATCATTAGGACGAATTCCGGCTCCTTTATTAAGCTCATAGAAATTGCCTAAATGATTTAAATTTAGAATTTCGTAAACAGACTTACATCCATTACAACAGAAAGTCTTTTCGTCAAATAAAATTCTCTCTTTTTCTATCCCTTGACCACAATGAAAACAGTTCTCGCTCACCCCATAAAATATTGAACTACAAAATTATAACAATTTTTTTTGTTTATCGTGTTAAAAAGTTCTATTTTTGTGATAAATATCATATAAAATGCCGCAGGAACAACAGATAGCAATTGAAGAGAGGTTCGCCAGAGTTTTTAATGATAAATCATTTAAAGAAAGACTTTCTAGCGCAGATTTTGAAAAATATATTAATGGCAAAAAGAAACTGAGTTTTCAGAAACACGATACCATTTTCGAGGATGGTGAGACTCCAAAAGGAGTATTCGTTCTGGAAAAAGGGGCTGCCAAACTTTCAAAATCAGGAGCGTTCGGTAAAGATCAAATTTTAAGATTTATCAAAGAAGGAGATATCATCGGCTATCGTTCTTTGCTTTGCGGGGAAAATTTCCAGGCCAAAGCAGAAGCAATGACAGATATTGAATGTGTGTTCTTACCCGCAGATATTTTCATGTATCTTTTGGAGGTAGATCCGCAGCTGTCTTTCGTAATGCTTCAGAAAATCTCATACGAATTAGGAGAATCTTCCAACACCATTACTTTCCTTGCCCAGAAAACGGTAAGAGAAAGACTGGCAGAAATTCTTTTGCTGCTGGAACAGAAACTGGGAGTAGATCCTGAAGGCTTTATCAAGATCTCATTAACGAGAGAAGAAATTGCTAATATTATCGGTACCGCTACAGAAAGTGCCATCCGTCTGATCTCGGAATTCAAACAGGATAGTCTGATTGAAGTAGACGGAAGAAATATCAAGATTTTAAATCACGACAAACTCATGAAACTCGGTCACGTAGTTTTATAAATCATACAAAAACTTAAGTCGGCTAAAGGCCGACTTTTTAACTTTTAAAAATAGATAAATTATGTCTGTTCACTCTGAAATTAAAAAAGTTACAACTGAAACCTTGCGTAAAATGAAATTCGACAAGGAGAAAATAACTATGCTTACAGCTTATGATTTTACCACAGCAAAAATGGTAGATGCAGGCGGAGTAGATGCTATTTTGATTGGAGACTCTGCAGCGAATGTGATGGCTGGTTTTGAAACTACATTGCCTATTACGCTGGATCAAATGATCTATCATGCTCAAAGTGTGGTAAGAGGAACCGACAGAGCTTTAGTGGTAGCAGATTTACCTTTCGGAACTTATCAGAGTAATCCTGAAAAAGCATTGGAGTCTGCGGTAAGAATGATGAAGGAAGGTGGAGCACATGCTGTGAAAATTGAAGGTGGAAAAGAAATTTCCAAGTCTATCAAAAAGATCATCAATGCCGGAATTCCGGTAATGGGACATTTGGGTTTAACACCACAGTCTATCTATAAATTCGGAACGTATAAAGTAAGAGCAAAAGAAGAAGCTGAAGCCGAAAAATTAATTGCGGATGCACAACTTCTGGAAGAACTAGGCTGTTTCTCTATTGTATTGGAAAAAATTCCGGCAGATTTAGCAAAGAAAGTAACGGAAAGTATTTCTATTCCTACCATCGGAATCGGGGCCGGAGCAG
The DNA here is from genome assembly GCF_031324065.1 of Chryseobacterium metallicongregator. NCBI lineage: Bacteria > Pseudomonadati > Bacteroidota > Flavobacteriia > Flavobacteriales > Weeksellaceae > Chryseobacterium > Chryseobacterium metallicongregator. The sequence goes on along the minus strand of NZ_JAVIXS010000009.1, from coordinate 117,325 downwards.
ATTGTGACGGACAGGTTTTGGTGTATCATGATATGGTAGGTATGAACAAAGGTTTCAGTCCGAAATTCTTAAGAAGATACCTTGACCTTTACACAGAAATTACAGGAGCTGTTGCTCAATACGTAAAAGATGTGAAAAGTGTAGAGTTTCCTAACGAAAACGAAAGCTATTAATCTATGCAAAATCAACAATCTATCCAGGGAATATTATCTATCGCTGCATTGATCTGTCTTGCTGTAGGATGGTTTAATCTGTTCTCTCCGGAAATCAATCATTTACTTTCTAGAAAAGTTTTTTATGTTCTGATAGGAGCGAGCTTCTTTATTCAGGCTCCATTGCTTACGAATAAAAACTTTGTGTATGCAATGTATGCTGCTGCTGCGATCTGTGTATTCGGAGCATTTATTCCGGAAGGGTCAAAACTTTCAGCTGTTAAAACGGTAGGCCTTCTGGCAGGAATTATCCTGTCTTTATCCAATAGAAGAAGATAGACGGAAGAAGTATGAAGGAGCAGATTATATATGAAGACAACCATCTTCTGGTGATTAATAAAAAGGTGGGTCAGCTTGTACAGGGTGACAAAACCGGAGATGAATCACTATTAGAATCCATCAAGAACTTTATAAAAATAAGAGATGCTAAGCCGGGAAATGTTTTTCTCGGCTTGGTTCATCGTATAGACCGTCCTACATCAGGGCTTGTGATCTATGCAAAAACTTCCAAAGCACTTTCCCGTCTTACCCAGATGGTAAAAAACCGTGAAGTGAAAAAAACATACTGGGCGGTTGTAGGAAAAGAAATGATCCCACAAAGTCAGAGACTGGTCCATTATCTGAAGAAAAACGAAAAGAATAATAAAGCCATCGTTTTTCCCAAAGCTACAGAAGGAGCAAAAGAAGCCATTCTTACCTATCAGGTGATAAAAACCTTGGATAATTATCTCCTTCTTGAAATTGATCTTGAGACCGGGAGGCACCATCAGATCAGAGCACAACTCTCAAAAACAGGAATTCCGATTAAAGGAGATCTGAAATATGGAGCATCACGTTCCAACCCTGATGGAGGAATCAATCTTCATGCAAGAAAACTGGAATTTATTCATCCGGTAACCAAAGAAAATATTGAAATCATAGCTCCTGTTCCGCAGAATGATGCGATCTGGAGAGCTTGTGAAGAATAACATATCATAAAACTATACCATGAAATTCAAATCACTATTATTAGCCACATTGCTGGCTATGGCATCTTGTTCAGACAATGATGAATTGCCACTTGATCATTCACAACAGACGATTACTGAAAATACAAGTAAAATATCGTGGAATTATCCTGTTTTGTCACCTGTCTTTAATGGATTGGAGCAAAATTATATTTTCGAATATGATGCTCAGGGAAGAGTTAGTAAAAAAATAGGAGGAAAGTTGGAACTTTCCGGAAGTACCGGGTTTCCTTATGCTTATTCAAAATCTGTTTATACAGCAGTAACCTATACAGGAAATACCGCAACTATGAAAGATTACAGCTCTGATCCTGGTTTCAATGTTCAGTTGAAGGAAAGAAAATTTGAATTTGATAATCTAGGTAGAGTTATTAAAGTAGTTATTCCACAGGTTAATAATTCATATATGGATAAGTATTTGACCTATACTTATGATGCTTCAGGAAAGTTAATTGAGATTTTAACTCAATATCCTAATGTTCCATACGATCCAACTGACCCGCAAGATTATATTTTGACCTACGTAGAAAAGTTTGTTTATAATAGCTCAGGAAATTTAGAAAAGGCAGTTAAAACCGAAAAGCATAATAATATTGATGCTTACATTACGAATGAAATTACATTTGATAACTTTGATTCTGCACAAAATCCATTTAAGAATTTGGGTATTTTTGAAGATTATTTCTACTTTTCATTATCAAAAAATAATCCTCAAAGAAGAATTTCAAAAGAGTATCAGCCTTATAGCTCCGAATTTTTTCTGAGCCAATCAAATTGGACTAATCAATATAATTCTGATGGAAGCCTGAAGCTTTTTTACTAAAGAACTATTTAGAATAAAAATGAAGACTGTCTCAAAATTGAGATGGTCTTTTTTCTTTCATGTCATTTAAGATTTTGCTCATTCTAAAAAAATGTCTAACTTCGTTGCAAACTTTAGGGGTGTCTGTACCAACAGACTGAGACTTTACCCTTTGAACCTGATCTGGATCATACCAGCGTAGGGAAAAGTAGATGACTTTTGCTGTACATTCTATTGTACAATAATGGCCATTCCTAAAGTATATTAAAAATATTAGGAATGGAACTTATAATCAACCACACCCGAAAAACATTTGATGTACTTCCTGAAAATCTGGAAGCATTACTGGCTATTGAGTTACCTGGAAAAAAGAAAGGTATTGCTGTAGCTCTTAACAATCGCATTATTCCCCTGTCAATCTGGGAGGAAACCATCCTTAACAACAACGATTCAGTTTTAATCATTACTGCCACTCAGGGCGGTTAATTCTCATATTTAATACCAATACTTATGGCTCACTCCATTACATGTTCGCCATTTCCGAACTCAAAGAAAATCTATGTTGAAGGAACATTACATCCGATCAATGTAGCAATGCGTGAAATACAGCTTAGCCCAACCAAACTTAGCAATGGTGGCTTTGAACATAATGCTCCGGTAACGATCTACGATACTTCAGGACCTTATACCGATGAAAATGCAGTTATTGACATTCAGAAAGGGCTTCCAAGAATCAGAGAACAATGGATTCTGGACAGAAATGATGTGAATATCCTGGACGGAATTACTTCTGAATACGGAAAAGCCCGTCTGGCAGATCAACGTTTGGATGAATTGAGGTTTTCTTACGATCATAAACCTAAAGTTGCACAGGAAGGAAAAGAAGTTACACAGCTTTACTATGCCAAGCAGGGAATCATTACTCCGGAAATGGAATATGTGGCGATCCGGGAAAACCAAAGAATAGAACAGCTTGATTCTGTGTCTAAAGAAATGGCTTTTCAACATCCGGGACATAGTTTTGGTGCCAATACTCCAAAAAGCAAGATCACTCCGGAATTTGTAAGAGACGAAATTGCAGCGGGAAGAGCTATCATCCCTAATAATATCAACCACCCGGAAAGTGAGCCGATGATCATCGGAAGAAATTTCCTTGTGAAAATCAATGCCAATATCGGAAACAGTGCTGTTTCATCCAGTATTGAAGAAGAAGTAGAAAAAGCAGTATGGGCTTGCCGATGGGGAGGCGATACTATTATGGATCTTTCTACCGGGAAAAATATTCATGAAACAAGAGAATGGATCATCAGAAACAGCCCGGTTCCTATTGGTACTGTTCCCATCTATCAGGCATTGGAAAAAGTAAAAGGAGTTCCTGAAGATCTTACATGGGAAATTTTCAGAGATACGCTGATTGAACAGGCTGAACAAGGTGTTTCCTATTTCACTATTCACGCAGGAGTTTTACTAAGATACATTCATTTAACAGCGAAAAGAGTCACTGGAATTGTTTCCAGAGGAGGATCCATCATGGCAAAATGGTGTTTGTTCCATCATAAAGAAAGTTTCCTGTATACTCATTTTGAGGAGATTTGTGAGATCATGAAGAAATACGACGTTGCTTTCTCTCTGGGAGATGGTCTTCGTCCGGGATCTATTGCAGATGCCAATGATGCCGCTCAGTTTGCAGAACTGGAAACTTTAGGTGAACTGACCAAAATTGCCTGGAAGCACAATGTACAGGTAATGATTGAAGGTCCCGGACACGTTCCGATGCATATGATCAAAGAAAACATGGAAAAGCAACTGGAAGAATGCCATGAAGCTCCATTCTATACTTTAGGTCCTTTAACTACAGATATTGCACCAGGTTATGATCACATTACTTCCGGAATCGGTGCAGCAATGATCGGATGGTTTGGTTGTGCGATGCTTTGCTATGTAACACCAAAGGAACACTTAGGACTTCCAAATAAAGATGATGTAAAAGTTGGGGTAATTACTTATAAACTGGCAGCTCACGCAGCAGATTTGGCAAAAGGGCATCCGGGAGCACAATATAGAGACAATGCATTAAGTAAGGCAAGATTTGAATTCAGATGGGAAGACCAGTTCAATCTTTCATTAGACCCAGAGACAGCAAGAGCTTATCACGATGAAACACTTCCGGCAGAAGGAGCAAAAATTGCTCATTTCTGTTCTATGTGCGGTCCGAAATTCTGTTCCATGAAAATTACTCAGGAAATTCGTGAATCTGCAGAACAGGGAATGCTGGATAAATCACAGGAGTTTATTGAAAAAGGAAAAGAAATCTATATATGATCATTGTCATCACTCCTGAATTGATTGTCCCGAATGAAACAGATACTATTCATCAGATGTTTCAGGAAGGACTTGATTTGCTTCATATCCGTAAACCGTGGATCAGCCGGAATGAAATGATTGAATTCATCACTCAGATTGATGAAACTTTCTATACACAGCTGGTTTTGCATACGCATTACGATCTTGGGAAAGAATTTAATATTTCAAGGTTTCATTTCAGGGAAGTTGACAGGAAAGAAGAAGTATATAAATCTTTTGCAAAAGAAAATACCATTTCAACATCGGTACATGATATTAAGACATACAATACTTTGGAAAAAGAATGGGAATATGCTTTCATAAGCCCGTTCTTTCCCAGTATATCCAAAAAAGGCTATGGACTGAATTCTACTATTAAGCACGAAATGGCACAGCGGAACAATCCGGATGTAAAATTGATTGCTCTTGGTGGAATTGACCAGAATAATATTCATGAAGTTTTCGAATCAGAAGCAGATGGAGCAGCACTACTGGGTGCGATCTGGGAAAGTGAAGAACCTTTAAAAGTATTCAAAAAATGCAGAAACGTCCTTATGTTATAAGCATTGCAGGCTTCGATCCCAGTGGCGGAGCAGGCTTATTATCAGATAGTAAAACCTTTGAAAAATCAAAAGTAATGGGACTTGGAGTATGTACAGCATTAACATTGCAAACTGCTTCAAAATGTCTGAGTTTAGAATGGCGTCCTATAAACGAAGTAACTGAAGCCATTCAGGTGATGATGGAAAGTTATCCCGTTTCAGCCGTGAAAATCGGGATAGTGAAGGATGCCGAATTTCTGGGTAATATTGTGGAAACAGTTCAAAAAGGAAATCCTGAAGTGAAAATCGTATGGGATCCCGTTCTTAAAAGCACTTCCGAATTCAGTTTTTTTGACCTTGAAACACTTCATCAATTAAAAAGTATGGTTGATAAACTTAGTTTAATAACTCCTAATTATAACGAATACAGTGTTTTAAAAGAAAATCATCTTTTGCCGGATACGAATCAATGCTCTTTACTGATTAAAGGAGGACATCGGAAAGATCATCTGGGAACGGATGTTTTAGTTGAAAGTGAAAAAGAAACGCTTTTAGCTCCGGTCGAAGGTAGTACAACCTATTTTCCCAAACACGGTTCCGGCTGTGTTTTATCCTCAGCAATTACGGCAGAGCTTGCAAAAGGAGAAAATATGGAAAATGCCTGCCGAACTGGAAAACGATACATCGAAAAATTTTTAAAAAGCAATCCCTCTTTACTGGGAACGCATTCATAGAAAACATGGAAAAATTACAATACATATCACAGGGAAATACCCGACAAGAGCAGGAACTTTACATCCGGAAAGCACTGGATAACGGCATCAAATGGGTACAGGTTCGATGGAAAAATGCTCCTGAAAACGAATTGATCCAACTCTGTGAAATTTCAAAACAACTTTGTTCAGAATATCAGGCGGTTTGTATCATCAATGACCATGTACAAATAGCTAAAGAAATAGATGCAGATGGCGTTCATTTAGGATTAAACGACAGTGCTATTGAAGAAGCAAGACTGATCTTAGGTGAAAATAAGATGATTGGTGGAACCGCTAATACCTTTTCAGATGTTATTCAGAGAATCAAAGAATCTTGTGATTATATCGGTCTAGGACCATTAAGATTTACTATAACCAAAGAAAAATTAAGCCCGATTCTTGGGTTTGAAGGCTATCAGTCTATCATTGATGGATTAAAAGAGAAATCAATAGATATTCCTAGAATATTTGCCATCGGAAGTGTTACGCTTGAAGATATTTTACCGTTACAGGAGATCGGGATTTATGGTGTTGCTGTATCCGGACTTATTACCAGACAGCCGACAATTATTAACGAACTAAAAAAAGTAATGATATGAACAATCAGAAATTAGAAATAGCAGGAAGAACTTTTGAATCAAGATTGTTCCTAGGAACAGGAAAATTCGGAAGCATGAGTGATATGGTACAATCTGTCATCGCATCCGAAACAAACATGGTGACCATGGCTTTGAAAAGAATTGATGCCCGGTCTCATGAAGATAATCTGCTTGATTCATTAAGGGAAACCAATGTTCATCTTCTGCCTAATAGTTCCGGAGCACGAACTGCCAAAGAAGCTGTATTGGCTGCACAATTAGCCAGAGAAGCATTGGAAACAAACTGGGTAAAGCTCGAAATTCATCCGGATCCTAAATATTTACTGCCGGATCCTATTGAAACATTATATGCCACTGAAGAATTGGCAAAATTAGGATTTATTGTAATGCCTTACATTCATGCCGATCCTGTTTTATGTAAACGTCTTGAAGATGCAGGAACAGCTGTAGTAATGCCTTTGGGAGCACCTATCGGAACGAATAAAGGATTAAGAACACAGGATTTCCTGGAAATAATCATCAGCCAGAGTAATGTTCCTGTAGTGGTAGATGCGGGAATCGGGGCACCGTCAGATGCTGCAAAAGCAATGGAAATGGGAGCAGATGCCGTTTTGGTGAATACTGCCATTGCTGTTGCCGGAAATCCACTGAAAATGGCTTTGGCTTTTAAAGAAGGGGTGATTGCCGGAAGAAGAGCCTTTGAATCAGGGCTAGGTGCTATTGCCAACCATGCTGAAGCTTCAAGCCCACTCACTTCGTTTTTATTTGAATAAGTCAGACTCATGAAAAGCTTTAAAGATGTTTTTGAAAACTACCAGTGGGATGAGGTAAAGAATAAGCTTGAAAAAGTAAGTCTGGCCGATGTAAGATGCAGTCTTCAGAAAAAGAATAAAACTCTTGACGATTTTTTGAATCTCTTGTCGCCAGCCGCTTCTCAGGAACTGGAGCTGATGGCAAGAATGACGCAAATGCTCACTCAAAAACGGTTTGGAAAAACCATTCAGCTGTATGCACCGCTGTATCTCAGCAATGAATGTCAGAATATCTGCACTTATTGCGGATTCAGTCTTGATAATAATTTGAAAAGGAAAACCCTTTCTGATATGGAGCTGATGATTGAAGCCTCAGTACTGAAATCTATGGGAGTGAATCATGTCTTGCTGGTAAGTGGAGAAGCCAATAAAATAGTAGGTGTGCCTTATTTTCAGAATGCTGTGCGTAAGCTAAAACCTCATTTTTCCAATATTTCCATTGAAGTTCAGCCATTGATGGAAGAAGAATACAAACTGCTTCATGAAGAAGGGGTACATTCTGTTTTGGTGTATCAGGAAACTTATCATCAGGATGTATACAGAGAATATCACCCGAAGGGTAAAAAATCTAATTTCCATTTCCGTCTCGAAACTCCCGACAGGATAGGAAGAGCAGGCATTCATAAAATTGGACTCGGAGTTCTCCTTGGACTTGAAGATTGGAGGGTGGATAGTTTTTTCAATGCATTACACATCGATTATCTTCAGAAGCATTACTGGAAAAGTAAATTTTCCGTTTCCTTTCCAAGACTCAGACCTGCTGAAGGAATCATCGAACCTAATTTTATTATGGAAGACAAGGACCTTCTTCAATTGATCTGTGCCTACAGAATCTGGAATGAAGACCTTGAAATCTCCATTTCTACCAGGGAAAATGAAGTCTTCAGAAATAATATTGTATCTCTGGGAGCCACTGCCATGAGTGCTGGTTCAAAAACCAATCCGGGAGGGTATGCGGTGGATAAAGAATCTCTGGAACAGTTTGAAACCAGTGACGAGAGAAGTATGGATGAAATCAGAGTCATGATCAAAAAAGCAGGCTATGATCCTGTAATGAAAGACTGGGATTCTGTATACAGTGGATTTTAAATTTTTAAACCATTAAGGATTTTGAAGAAGTGAAGGTTATTTAAGAAAAATTGAAGATATTATCTTTTTTGAAGCGAAGCTCAACTTAACTTTCCTTACAAACTTAAAAGAATCTTAATGGTTAATTATCATAAAATATGAAAAAAGAAGATCATTTTTCACGGTACAGCCGGCAGATATTTATTGAAGAAATAGGATTGGAAGGACAAAAGAAAATAAGGTCTTCCAAAGTTCTTGTCATTGGGGCAGGAGGTTTGGGAAGTCCGGTTATTCAATATCTGACTGCAGCAGGAATAGGAACTTTAGGTGTTATCGATTTTGATCATGTAGAAATTCATAATCTGAACCGGCAGATCATTCATACTGAAAACAGAGTAGGACTATCCAAAGTGAAAAGTGCTGAAATATTTGTAGAAGAACTCAATCATCAGGTTAAATTGACAGGAATTGAGGAAAGACTCAATGAAAACAATGCCGAAGAAATCATTTCCCACTACGATGTTATTGTTGACGGTTCAGACAACTTTTCCACAAGATATCTGGTGAACGATACCTGTGTAAAACTGAATAAAACTTTAGTTTACGGGAGTATTTTAGGGTTTTCAGGACAGGTTGCAGTATTTAATCGTAACGGAAGCAAAAACTTAAGAGATCTATTCCCTGAACCACCTTTCGATGAGGATGTACCGGATTGTGACAGTCTTGGCGTATTGGGAGCTCTTCCCGGAATCATAGGCAGCATGATGGCTCTTCAGGCATTAAAAATTATCACAGATCTTCCGGTTATTGTTAATCAACTGACATTGGCAGATACGCTGAATTGGAGATTTCAAACGATTGATTTTTGATGTAAATGTAAACACAAATGTCACCCATATTTTCACGAATAACACGAATTCAATATCAATAGGAACGGGCTCTGATCCTGAGCGTAGACGAAGGAAGCCCGTTTTACTTTTATAAAACCATCCACTGGCTTCAGCCAAAACTTACCAACAAATAAAAAATAGGCGCAAATCATTTTACGCCTATTTTTATTTTATTGTCAAGAAGAATTATTGTGCCTGTTGCATTACTCCTCCGTTATCTTCTTTTTTAGTCTGGTTTAGGATATTCGGATCCTCTTTTGCCAGTTTATTTCTTGTCGGAATTTTATAATTGATAGAAAATCCGAAATTTCTCGTGTCATATTTGCTACTGATCAACACCGGCGTTCCTGATGGTGGATTAGAACGTACCTGCATCATCTGTCCGTTGAAAATATCATTCGCAAAAACAGAAAGTGTCAGGCGGTTGTTCATAAACTTTTTCGTCAACGTAATATCAAGAGAGTTGTTGAATGGTTTCTCTGCTGTAAAGTAGAAATATCCCGCCTTTGGAGTCAGATAGCTATAGTTAGCTGTCAGTTTGATATCCTTAGGTAAAATAACCTGGGTCATGATATTGAAAATCCAGAAGCCTTTATTATTCAGGTTATCGATTTCATGTTTCTGATATCCTGCATATAAGTACATGAAATTAATTTTATCAGGATTGAAATTAAATTTCATGATTTCACTAAATGGCTTACTGAAAATCATAAAAGGAATCGGTAATCCCACATTGAAATTGTGAATTTTCATATTCGAAATATTCACCTGCTCGTTGTAAAGCTTTCTTCCGTCCTTTCGGATGATCTGTGCCACCTGGTTGCTTGCCGAACTTACACTATATCCGATAAATGCATAATCAAAAGCTGAAATTTTCAATTCATAATTATCAAAAATAGTAGGCTGTAGGTTAGGATTACCATTTACTTCGGTACTTGGCCCGGAGAAAGTTACGTTATTTGGGTTCAAAGCAGAAATACTCGGTAAGCTGATTTTTCTGTTGTAATTTGCCGCAATATTAACCTGGTTCATCATATTATATTGTACGCTTGCATTCGGGAAAAATTTAAACTTATTGAAAGGAATCAAATTAGCCTCCACCAGTTTCGCATCTTTATCAAAATATCTTGTTACCCCGGAAATATCATAGTTTTCAGCACGGGAACCCAATGTGAAGTCAAACTTTTTCAGTTTAGCCTGAAACTCCAAATAGGTAGAAGCGGTTTGTCTTTGATACTCTAAGTTAGTCAGTCCAAAACTTTCTGTATCATAATCCTGTCTTTCATATAATCCTCCAAAACTTACCTTTCCACCATCAAGAAGTTTGATAGGTTGGGCATAATCTACTTTGAAGTTGGCAATATTCATTACAGATTTATTGTTCAGAATATCTTTTAAACCATTGGTAGGACTGTTGATTGGTAGGTTTGGAGCGGCTGCAAATGTACCATCCTGAAAGAAATTGTCTTGAGAAAATTTACTGTCTGATCTTGTATAGCCAAACTGGAAGTCTAATTTTTGAGATTTATCTGCAAAACGTTTCTGATAGGTTACAACTGCTTCCTGTCTGAGACTATTGGTATGGGCAACATCTGAAGATGTATAAAAAGCTTCCCTTAAATCTTTTGGATTATTCTGGAAAGGCAAATCACCATGACCATTACTTAAAGTATAGTTGTCATTATTATTGTGATAAATATCGTAGTTTAATAATAATCTGTCCTGCCCCAAATCAAAAGTCAATCCGGATTTTGCAAAATATCCACGTGCGTATCTATCGGTATGGCTGCTCAAAAGTTCATCTTGTTGACCATTCAGCATACTTTCACGGTAGTTTTGACCTACGTTCAGCTGCCATCCGAAATATTTATTCCTTGCATTTAAATTAACAGAATTGGTTGTCCTGTTTCTGTATTTATCATAATTCGTGAAAGAATAATTTCCTGAATACGTAGCAGTTAAATATTTGTTGGCATTTTTATTAGTGATGATGTTCATGATGGCACCTCCGGAAGTAGCCGGAAACTCAGCACCGGGCTGGGTAATTACTTCAATTCTTTCTACAGAATTGGCAGGCATTCCTTCAAGGAAAGAGTTCAATTCATTGGACGTAATATTCAGGGGTCTTCCGTTAAGATACACTTCCAGCATTTTCCCCTGATACATCATCCCCGCGATATCGGTAGAAACAAGTCCAGGAAGTTTTTTAATTCCTTCCAGAACGTTTCCGTTATTCAGCTGAGGTTGTTCAGAAAAGTCAAAAATGGTACGGTCTGCCTTTTGCTCAACGGCTTTTTTAGTTTTGGTGATGACTACACCTTCTATTTGTTTTTCTTTAGCACCCGTAGTATTCTTTTCTTGTGAGAAAACAAAAACAGAACTTACCAGTGATAAAGCGAAAATCGTTTTTTTCATAATGTTTTAATGATATCCGGTTAGACGCTGAAAAACAGAATTTGTTACGGTAAAATGTTGAAAATCGAAAATTTAGGCTGAATTTTTTTTTTATTTATGAAATAATTATATCTTTGCCAGGTAATTATCAAGAATCTCTAGATGGGATAGCAACCTGCAAAAACAAGCAAGGTGCTGCAATCGATAAGCCGGATCTTCCGGAAAAAATGTTTATCATTCTATCATTATCCCCATCTTGAATTTTTGTTTTAAAGTTAAAATCAATGTTTAAAGACAAGGGAAATCACATTCCATCAGTAATTTTTTATTCTTCAGATCATGAAGTGAGTCTTCATTATTCTGATATGTTTTCATGCCATTTCTATATGCGCATGTGTTGTTGCTGCTAGCATTTTCTATTTCTAAAAAATAATACAAACATTCCGAACATCAATGGTAACCTTACATTTTAGGGTTACAGGATTTGTATTGCTCAAAAACAATTTTTTAATAACAAAAAGTAACAACAAACAACATGCATAATTTCAAAACAAAAATATTTGTTCCTTCTATTGCGCTTATTTCTACATTTTACTACGCCCAGACGGATACTTTACAATCAAAAAAAATAGATGATGTAGTCATCCTTGGTTCAAGAGGCTCAGGAAGATCACTGACAGATACGCCTGTTCCGGTAGATATTATTAACATATCAAAAATTTTAAAACAAAGCCCCACTAACAATATCAGTCAGGCTTTAAATTATATTGTCCCTTCGTTTTCATCCACCTCACACACCGTTAATGATGGAACTGATTTTGTAGATCCTGCTCTTTTAAGAGGGTTGGGCCCGGATCAGGTTTTGGTTTTACTCAATGGAAAAAGAAGATATCAGTCTTCATTGATTAATGTTACCCTTACACCGGGAAGAGGATCTGTAGGAACTGATCTAAATGCTATTCCGGCATTTGCTTTAGAAAAAATTGAGGTTTTAAGAGACGGTGCTTCCGCTCAATATGGTTCTGATGCCATTGCAGGAGTCGTTAACCTTGGGTTGAAAAAAAGGCTGGGACTTTCGGGACAGGTATTTTTAGGTGGATACGCTTCCTCCGTTGCCAATAATTTCTCCGGTGGAGTAGATGGACAGACTATTTCCGTAGATCTCAATTATGGAGCTAAAATAGGAAAAACAGGATTTATTAATATTACAGGTTCTACACAATATCGTGATCCCTATTCCAGAGCCGGAGTAAGAGAAGGTGATATTTTCAATGCTTATAATGCAATTAATTACAGAGCATTGCAGGATGGTATTAATATCGATGGTTTGTATAAAAATATTACGAATACGTCAAACACTCAACAGATTATTAGTACCATTAAACAATATGCAGCCAAGGTAAATTATTTCGGAACTGATTTTCAATCTCAAATTTCAGGAGCCAACAGCATTTCCGATCTTCAAAAATTATTAGGTAAAGATTTTACATCCCAGGAGCTTAATTACAGAGGATTAGAGAGAAAAGATTTCAGTTTGAGAGCCGGACAGTCTAAATTACAAGCCGGGCAGCTATTTTTCAACTCTGAAATTCCTGTGAATGATGATTGGAAATTCTACTCATTTGGTGGTTATAGTTACCGTCTTGGAAATGCCGGAGGATTTTACAGGCTGCCGAATACTGAAAGAAATATCAATGCAGTGACTCCCAATGGATATCTCCCTCAGATTGAAGCAACTGTAAATGATTATTCTCTTGCTGCCGGAATTAAAGGAAAATGGAATGGCTGGAATGTGGATTTCAGTAATACATTTGGGAAAAATACCTTTGGTTTTGGGGTTGTAAATACATTTAATACATCGCTTACAGACGGATCTCCAAGAACTTTTGATGCCGGAGGATCTGAGTTTTCACAAAATACTGTCAACCTTGATTTCTCCAAAAAGTATGATGTGCTGAAAGGATTAAATGTTGCATTCGGAGCTGAATACCGACACGAAAATTATAAAGTGAATGCAGGAAAAGAAAATTCTTACGCTTCTTACGATATCTATGGGCGTTTAGTAACTGCTAAAACTCCTGAAAATGAAAAAGTAACCGACTTCTTCGGATCTATAAGGCCAGCCGGAGCACAGGTTTTTCCAGGCTTTAGTCCGGAAAATGCCGTTTCAGGAAATAGAAACAGTATTGCTGCTTATGCTGATGCAGAGCTGGAAGTTACCGACGGCTGGCTGCTGGAAGGGGCGTTACGATATGAGAATTATTCAGACTTCGGATCTACATTCAATTATAAACTGGCAACCAATGTAAAGCTGGCTTCTAATCTGAACTGGAGAGGTGCTGTTTCTACAGGATTTAGAGCTCCTTCATTAGCTCAAATCTATTATAGCTCTACATCTACGTTGATTCAGCAGGGAAAAACTACACAGGTTGGTACTTTTAGAAATAATTCTGAAGCAGCACAAGCATTGGGGATTCCAAAACTGAAACAGGAAACTTCACAATCTTACAGCACAGGAATTACCTGGAAGATTCCGGCATTAAGCCTTACTTTCACTGCTGATGCTTATTTAATAAAGATTAAAGACAGAGTAGTGCTGACTGATCTTTTCTTCCGTCCTAATGGTAATTTTACTCCAGGTTCTGATCAGGCCGTTCTTCAGGATGCGTTTGATCTGGCAAGAGCTAGCGCTGCCAACTTTTTTGCCAATGCGGTGGACTCTCAGACAAAAGGTTTGGATATTACAATTTCTCAGAATTCAAAGATTTCATCAGGAGTTTCTTTGGAAAATAATTTTGGACTTAACCTTAATCAGACCAAAAGAATTGGAGATATCCATGTATCACCTAAATTGGTAAGTCAGATCGATAATTATTTCTCAGAGCCTAATAGAGTGTATTTTGAAGAAGCTGTACCGCGTGTAAAAGCTACCTTATCCAATACGTTAAGAGTTTCCGGTTTTACTTTCCTGCTGCGTAATTCATTCTTTGGTAAAGTGACAGATGCAGATGTTTTAGATGCTAATTTTGATGGAGTAACGGGAAGTACAGAGCATTTCGTCCTTAATAACCGTTTGATAACAGATTTATCTGTAGGATATGATTTTAATAAAAATATTTCAGCAACCATCGGGAGCAATAACATTCTGAATATTCTGCCTTCTAAGAGTCCCAATATAAGCTCATTAACCGCTGATAATCAATTTGTGTATTCCAGACAGGTGTCCCAGTACGGTATAGGAGGAAGATTCTTGTTTGCAAGAATTGAATTCAGGTTCTAAATATTAGTTACTTAAATAAAAAAACAGAGTTATACGCTCTGTTTTTTTATATATGTTGATGGTCTCTCAGGAAAAATTCCCTGAGTTTAGTTTTTTGCAGTTATTGTGCTCGATCTTTTTCTTCAAAATTGATAGCTCTTTTATTCGATTTTACTTTTTGATTCCCAAAATTGTAGGTGATGCTGAGTGTCATTCTTCGTGCATCCCAATAGTTGTTGAATGATTGTGTATTATCTGTAAAATACATATCAGCCTTCAATCCGGATTGTTTAAAAATATCACTCACTGAAAGATTGACCTGCAGGGCTTTTTCCACAAAACTCATTTATACACCCGCATCAAAACTTGCTCTACCTTTGATGGAAGCGGAGCCGTCTCTCGAGGGAAGATTGTGCAGTAGTTGACAAATAGCATAAAGTCTTAACGGTTTTCTTTTCCTCAGGGGGGAAAATACATATTTCTTTGTGAAATCCTCAGGGCAAAGACATCGTATTGATTTTAATGAGATTTTGTACGTTGAAAGTATCAAAGACTATGTCAATATCCGGACGGAAAATGAGGAATTTATTGTTCTGGATACACTTAAATCAATGGAAATTCAGCTTTCTGAGAGGTTTGTACGTGTTCATAAGTTCTTTATTGTCAATTTGGATAAAATTAAAAGTATTGGTGCTAAAAAAGTGAACTTTCCCGGGTACGAAATTCCTATTGGAGAAAGTTATAGAGCAGGTCTTCTGGATAGATTAAAGTAAAATTGTAAGTTTTGGCTAAAGCCAGATGTATTTTATAATTTTAATGCGGACTAAAGTCCGCTCCTATTGAATTGATTAGCAGTGATTTTTGGTGTGATAATAAAAAAGACGACTTCAATTGAAGCCGCCTTTCTATTAATTAATCTAACAATTAATCTTATTTTTCCTGTTGTTTGATCAGGTTTAGCGCTGAACCAGCCTTAAACCAATCAATTTGCTGATCGTTGTAAGTATGGTTGGCCATAATGATATCTTTAGTTCCGTCAGCATGAACGAATTCTAAAGTCAATTGTTTTCCCGGAGCAAACTGATCAAGATCTAAGAAGTTAACTGTGTCATCTTCCAGGATTTTATCATAGTCAGCTTCATTAGCGAAAGTGATTCCCAACATCCCTTGTTTTTTAAGGTTCGTTTCGTGGATTCTCGCGAATGATTTTACCAATACCGCTTTTACACCAAGGTGTCTAGGTTCCATTGCAGCGTGCTCTCTTGAAGAACCTTCACCATAGTTCTGGTCTCCTACAACGATGGTTGGAACGCCTGCTGCTTTGTAAGCTCTTTGTACAGCCGGAACTTCACCGTATTCACCGGTTAATTCGTTTTTAACTTTATTGGTTTCCATGTTGTAAGCATTCACCGCTCCAATCAACATGTTGTTTGAAATATTGTCTAAGTGACCTCTGTATTTCAACCATGGTCCAGCCATTGAAATGTGGTCGGTAGTACATTTTCCGAAAGCTTTGATCAATACTTTAGCACCTTCAATATTTTTACCATCCCAAGCCGGGAATTCTTCTAATAACTGAAGTCTGTCTGAAGTAGGGCTTACGTTGACAACAACACTGGAACCATCTTCTGAAGGGGCCTGGTATCCGTTATCGTCTACCGCAAATCCTTTTGCAGGAAGTTCGAAACCTTTAGGCTCGTTAAGTTTTACCTGTTCACCTGATTCGTTAGTTAAAGTATCCGTAATTGGGTTGAAGTCCAGTCTACCAGAGATTGCTACAGCAGCTACCATTTCTGGAGAAGCTACAAATGCGTGGGTATTCGGGTTACCATCTGCTCTTTTCGCGAAATTTCGGTTGAAAGAGTGGATGATAGAGTTTTTCTCTCCTTTTTCCGCACCTTCTCTGTCCCATTGCCCGATACATGGTCCACAAGCATTGGTAAAGATTCTTGCATTTTCAAATTTTCTGAAAGAATCTAAGAAACCATCTCTTTCTGCTGTGAACTTCACTTGCTCAGAACCAGGGTTGATTCCAAGGATTGCTTTAGGTTTTACCCCTTTTGATACCGCATCCTCTACAATGGAAGCAGCTCTTGATAAATCTTCATAAGAAGAGTTGGTACAAGAACCGATAAGCGCCCATTCAACTTCTAAAGGCCATCCGTTAGCTTCAGCTTTAGCTCTGAATTCAGCAACTGGAGTCGCTAAATCTGGAGTGAAAGGTCCGTTTAAGTGAGGAGTCAGCTCAGAAAGGTTGATTTCTATTAATTGATCAAAATATTGTTCAGGGTTAGCATATACCTCAGCATCACCTGTTAAGTGTTCTGCAATTGTATCAGCAGCATTTACTACATCCTGTCTTCCTGTAGCGGAAAGATATCTTCTCATTGAATCATCATATCCGAAAGTAGAAGTTGTAGCTCCGATTTCAGCACCCATGTTACAGATAGTCCCTTTACCGGTTGCGGAAAGAGATTCAGCACCTTCACCGAAATATTCTACGATACATCCTGTACCTCCTTTTACAGTAAGGATTCCTGCTACTTTTAAGATCACATCTTTTGCAGAGGTCCATCCATTCATTTTACCGGTTAATTTTACCCCGATAAGTTTAGGCATTTTAAGCTCCCAGGCCATTCCTGCCATTACGTCTACCGCATCAGCACCACCTACACCGATTGCTACCATTCCTAATCCTCCTGCGTTTACTGTGTGAGAATCGGTACCGATCATCATTCCTCCAGGGAAGGCATAATTTTCCAATACAACCTGGTGAATGATACCTGCTCCCGGTTTCCAGAACCCGATTCCGTATTTATCACATACAGAACTCAGGAAGTTGAATACCTCGGAATTTTTGTTGATACCTTCCTGTAAATCTTTGTCTGCACCTACTTTCGCCTGGATCAGGTGATCCGCATGAGCAGTAGAAGGAACCGCTACTTTAGCTTTTCCTGCCTGCATGAATTGTAAAAGAGCCATCTGTGCTGTGGCATCCTGCATTGCTACTCTGTCTGGTGCGAAGTCTACATAAGAGTTTCCTCGTTCATATGATTGTGTAGCATTTCCTTCCCAAAGGTGGGTGTAAAGAATTTTTTCTGAAAGGGTAAGAGGTTTTCCCACGATTTGTCTTGCCGCAGCAATTCTTTCCGGGTAACGCTCGTACACCTTTTTGATCATATCAATATCAAAAGTCATATCGTATTTTAGTTTTGTTCTTTTTTCCGTTAAAGCTTCTTTTTCTATTGGATGAAAAAGAAAAATTACTCTTTTGTACATCAAAAAACGTTCCTATAATCCATAAATAGGTTGTTTTAGGCTTTAAAATCAATAGATTTTATAACTTTCAATTTAAGAAAAATTAGAATTTATTTTCCTGATTTTATCGAAAAAAAAACGTAACTATATTAAAATAGAAACGTTCTAAACAAAAAAATGGAAGATTTTAAATCCTAAAAGGACCAAAATCTTCCATTTCTATAGTTTTTAATAGGTCTTTCGACGTATTTATAATCTCTTAGTGAGCGCTTGTACTTGTTAATTCTTTAATAGAAGGAACAAAAGTAGTAAGGTCAATTCCCTCAACAGCAGCTTTATACTCATCAATGCTAGGGATTCTTCCGATAATTGCAGAAAGAACAACAACCGGAGTTGAAGCCAATAGAGATTCTCCTTTTTTACGTTCAGAATCTTCCACTACTCTTCCCTGGAAAAGGCGGGTAGATGTAGCTAAAACAGTATCTCCTTTAGCAGCTTTTTCCTGGTTACCCATACAAAGGTTACATCCAGGACGCTCAAGGTACATTACGTTTTTGTACTCCACACGGGCTTCTCCTTTTGGAGCGTTATCATCAAATTCAAAAGCTGAATATTTTTCTAATAATTCCCAGTCACCTTCCGCTTTTAACTCATCAATGATGTTGTAAGTAGGGGCTGCTACTACAAGAGGAGCACTGAATTCTACCTTACCTTGTTGCTTTTCAATGTTTCTAAGCATTTGAGAAACGATCTTAAGGTCTCCTTTGTGAACCATACAAGATCCTACGAAACCAAGATCTACTTTTTTCTCACCTCCATAGTAAGAAAGATCTCTAATGGTATCGTGAGTATATCTTTTGGATACATCATCGTTGTTTACATCCGGGTCAGCAATCATTGGTTCAACAATTACGTCAAGATCTACAACTACTTCAGCGTAATATTTAGCATTTGAATCCGGAGTTAAAGCAGGTTTTTCTCCTGATCTGATCTCTTCAATTCTCTTGTTTGCTTTATCAATTAATCCCTGAAGAACTTTATTGTGGTTATCCATACCCTTGTCGATCATGATCTGGATTCTGCCTTTTGCAATTTCCAGTGATTCGATCAGAGTATTATCTTCAGAAATGTTGATAGAAGCTTTTGCCTTCATCTCAGCAGTCCAGTCTGTAAATGTAAATGCCTGGTCAGCAGGAAGCGTTCCGATGTGAACCTCAATGATTCTACCCTGGAATACGTTTTCTCCTCCAAACTGCTTCAGCATCTGAGCCTGCGTTGCATGAACCACATCACGGAAATCCATGTGTTCTTTCATGTTTCCTTTGAAGGTTACTTTCACAGATTCCGGAATTGGCATAGAAGCTTCACCAGTAGCTAATGCAAGAGCAACAGTTCCTGAGTCAGCACCGAAAGCTACCCCTTTAGACATTCTTGTGTGAGAGTCACCACCAATGATGATGGCCCATTCGTCTACAGTGATATCGTTAAGAACTTTATGGATAACGTCAGTCATTGCGTGGTATTCACCTTTCGGGTCACGGGCTGTAATCAAACCGAACTCGTTCATGAACTTCATCAGTTTCGGAATGTTAGCCTGAGCTTTTTTATCCCAAACGGAAGCAGTGTGACATCCTGACTGGTAAGCACCGTCAACAATTGGAGAAATCACAGTTGCTGCCATAGATTCAAGCTCCTGAGAAGTCATAAGACCTGTCGTATCCTGAGATCCAACGATATTTACCTGTACACGAACGTCAGAGCCTGCGTGTAATACTTTTCCTGGAGTAGTTCCCACAGCATTTCTGTTGAAAATCTTTTCTACCGCTGTAAGTCCTTGTCCTTCGTGAGAAATTTCTTTTGATGGAGCAAAAACAACCGGAGCTTCAACTCCTAAAAGCTGAGCGGCAAATGTCTGTAACTTCTTACCAAATACGATAGCATAAGATCCTCCTGCTTTGATGAATTCCATCTTTTGAGGAGTGAAAGATTTGGTAAGGTCGATCAATTCCTGATCTCCGTTATATAATTTCTTTTCTTTTGTATTGATTGTTAAAACAGTTCCTGTTGCTACTGAATAGGCCTCTTCAAGAACGATGTCTCCATTTTCGTTACGAACAGGGTTTCCGTTTTCGTCTACTTTCTTCACCCAGTTTTTAAGGTCGATACCAATACCTCCGGTAACGTCTACTGTGGTAAGGAAGATCGGAGAAATACCGTTGGTTCCTCCTACAATAGGAGCAATGTTTACGAATGGTACATAAGGGCTAGCCTGTTTTCCTGTCCAAAGAGCAACGTTGTTTACTCCGGACATTCTTGATGAACCTACACCCATTGTTCCTTTTTCAGCAATAAGCATCACGCTTGCATCAGGATGTTGTGCCTGTAAAGCTTTGATTTCTTCCTGAGCTTCAGGAGTGATCATACATTTACCGTGAAGTTCACGGTCTGATCTTGAGTGAGCCTGGTTACCCGGAGAAAGTAAATCTGTAGAGATATCTCCTTCACCAGCGATAAATGTTACTACTTTGATTTCTTCTGCAACTTCAGGAAGTTTAGTGAAGAATTCAGCTTTTGCGTAGCTTTCAAGAATTTCTTTTGCAATTTCGTTTCCGCTGTTGAATGCTTCCTTCAGACGGTTAGTATCTGCTTCATAAAGGAAAACCTGAGTTTTAAGAACGTTAGCCGCTTCTTTAGCAGTAGTAGGATCGTTATCTAGAGCAAGATCCAGCAATACTTCAATAGAAGGTCCACCTTTCATGTGAGATAACAATTCAAAGGCATATGCAGGGGAAATTTCTTCTACTACGGATTCACCTAGAATAATTTCTTTTAAAAATTTTGCTTTCACTCCCGCTGCACTTGTTGTTCCGGGTAGTGTGTTATAAATGAAAAATTTAAGAGAATCTGATCGGTCAGCATTACCTGAATCTTTAATTTGTGTAATGATTTCGCTTAGTAATTCAGCCCCATCAATTGGCTTTGGATGAAGCCCTTGGGTTTTTCTTTCTTCAATCTCTTTGATGTAATCCTTATAAATACTCATAATAGAAGGTCTTTCAAAATTAAAGGTAGGCCTGCTTTTTCTTTACCGGTGTGTATAAATACAATTAATGACATTTTGAGTTCTCGCATTTTGATGCAACATTAACCGAATAAAGTCAGCATAATCTACACTTTTTCAAAAGTTTTTTAAAATTATCAAACAATTCAAAATGTTCCCAAAATTACGAAATTTTACTATTTTATGAGAGTGAAATTATTTAGATTCTTTATAAATATGAATTTTATAATATCTATTTTTGGTCGTATTTTTGTAAACAAATGGAGAATATGAAAAATATCCTGAATGTTTTATGTGTTTTTATTTCGATTTTCGTTTTCTCACAGACAAAATCTGTGAAGAAAATTCCTGTGAAGAAAGGCACAAAAATCACGGTTAAAAAAGCGGAAGCAGCCCATAAACCTAATGCTGATCTGGTCGTGATCAACAAAGATCTTCCTGTTTTGATTCCCAAGAAAAAGGGAGATCAGTTCGGGTATGTCAATCAAAACGGGAAATTTATTATTCAGCCGGAATATCATATTGCTGTATTTTTTTACGAAGACTGTAACCTTCTGAATTCACCTAACGAAAAAGTGAGAAAATTTGGAACAAAAGACTATGCTACGGTTGAGAAAAATATGATTTCTTACCGTGTCGATCAGTCTGGTAAGAGAGTATATCAGTTCAAAGAAGCTGATTTTGGAAAATGTAAATTCGAAGAATATAAACAACAGCTATTTCAGGCTTATATCCTCAATGGTTTCTACGGAATCATTGAAAAATCAAAATTTGTGAACGCAGCTGATTACAGACAATATCAGATCTATCCTCAATACCAGTATCTGTTCATTCTTGAAGGGGATGATGTGGCTAATCCGATGATTGTTGCTTCCAATAATGATAAATTTGGAATCATCGATGTTAATAATAAGATTATCATTCCGTTTGAATATTCCAATATTAAGCGAAACTTCAGCTGGAAACTGGGTAAGATGTTTGAAGTGACAAAAGATGGCTCGAATTACTACTATATCGACGACAACAACAAAACTTACTAGAGAATTATAAATGATGAATGATTTATTTCATAACTCCTATTTTTCGTAGTATTTTTTCCTTTGCGTAACCCGCAATCTAACACCCCGAATCCCGCACTTCGTAACCCGCTATCCCGCATCTCGCAACCCGAATTCCAATTCATATATTTTTTGTAATTTTGCGGCTGAAATAAAGGGGTGCTTTAACAGGCTGAGATTATACCCAATGAACCTGGAACAGGTAATGCTGTTTAGGGAACCATTTAAATAATTGATAGATGGCTAGCGATAAATGATCGGTAAACATCAATGATTATTCTCTATTTATCAATTGTATCATAATCACCCCTTTTATTCATTAAATGTTAAAGATTTATAGAATGAAAGGATTATTTTTTTTAGGGCTTAGTGTAGGCTCTGTAGCTTTTATCCAGGCTCAGAATAAAGATTCCCTAAAGGTCAGGGAAATTGAGGCAGTCAACTTTACCAAAAGGCTGCCGGTTGCAAAGGAAATTATCAATGTACAGAAAGATCTGGACAGTAAGAATCTGGGACAGGATCTTCCTATTCTTTTGAAAAATCAAACCTCCATTATTTCTACTTCTGATGCCGGAAATGGAGTAGGATATACCGGCTTCAGAATCCGTGGAGTTTCAGGAAGTGCTATCAATGTCATGATGAATGGTGTTCCATACAACGATTCTGAAAGCCAGGGAACATTTTTTGTAAACGTTCCGGATTTAACAAGTTCTGCCTCACAGATTGTTATCCAGAGAGGAGTTGGAACTTCCAATAACGGGGTTTCTGCCTTCGGAGCGAGCATTAATGTACTTTCCAAAGATCCGGAAGAGAAGTTTTATTTTAAAACAGATGACAGCTACGGATCATTTAATACCTATAAATATTCAGCAGAAATAGGCTCCGGAAAGTTCTGGAAAAACCGTCTTTCCGTGATGGGAAGATATACCCATATTCATTCTGACGGATATATTGACAGAGCTTCATCCAATTTACATTCTTATAATTTCACTGCTTTATTTGAAGAAGGGAATACGAAATTGCGTTTAATGGCTTTTGGTGGAAAAGAGAAAACGTATCAGGCATGGAATGGTATTGACCGTAAAACCTGGGAAACTGATCCTAAATTCAATATTTCAGGAGGGATCTACGATGCCAATTGGGAAAATATTGTAAGTTTCTATGATAATGAAACGGATAATTACAGACAGAACCATTATCAGTTGCTTTGGGAACAGAAATTCAGTGATCGCTGGAATCTGGAAACCACATTCCACTATACAAAAGGAAAAGGGTATTACGAAAACTATAAACAGGGAAATCTTTTCTCAAGGTACAATCTGCCTAATATCATTGAAGGTGGGCAAACGATAAAATATTCAGATTTTATCAGAAAAAAATGGCTGAATAATGATTTCTACGGAATGGTTTCTACCTTGTACGGGAAGTTTGAAAACCTGGATCTGAACTTTGGTGCCGTTGTGAATCAGTATTATGGAAGGCATTATGGAAATGTGACGGGAGTATTTTTTCCTCAGATTGATGAAAGTGAATATTACAGAAACCGCTCTGTAAAAAATGAAGTGTCTGGTTTTGCAAAAGCTTTATTAAGAGTGGATAATTTTGAATTCTTTGGTGATTTACAGCTTAGAAAAATTAATTATAATACGAAGATCCTGATGGCTGGTGATGGTGAAGGAGCAGATTTAAGTAAAAACTGGCTGTTCTTTAATCCTAAAGCCGGAGTGAATTACAGGATTGACGGAGGTAAAATATTCCTTTCATACGCTCATGCTCACCGTGAACCCAACAGAGATGATCTGATGGCCAACAATGATGTGAAAGCAGAAAAACTTCACGACATTGAAGCAGGTTTTGAAAAACAGTTCGGGATTGTGTCTTTTACAGCCAATGTTTACTATATGTATTATGTGAACCAGCTGGTGTTGAATGGAGAACTGAATAACGTAGGAGCATTTATCAGAACAAACTCAGGGAAGAGCTACAGAAGAGGTGTCGAAGTTGGTGGTTTAGCCAAATTATCCAAGCAATGGGAGGTTTCAGGAAACGTAACGTTAAGTCAGAACAGAAATCAGGATTTCAATATTCAAAATGGAGATGTGCCTAAGAGCCTTGGAAATACCCAGATTTCATTCTCTCCGAATGTAATTGCCAATGTAAGCCTGAAATTCAATCCTACAAAGAATTTCCAGTTTGCTTTAATGAATCAGTATGTTGGAAAACAATATCTGGACAATACTGAAGATGAAAATCTTCAGCTTAAAGATTATTTCCTGACAGATTTCAATGCTCAGTATCAGTTTAAAATTGCTAATAATGAAATTGCATTAAAGCTATTGGTGAATAACCTGTTCAACAAGAAATATGTGAACAACGGATCTGTATATGAAGGCCAACCGTATTATTTTTCACAGGCAGGAACGAACTTTATGTTTGGAGTAAGCTGGAAGATTCAGTAATCAGGAAAAAAGTTTAAGAAATAGATCTATGGAATCACAAATCTGTTCTTTTATTTTTTAGCTTTTTTCTCTTAAAACCATAATAGTAAAGCTTTTAAAAAAGGATTTGAATAATGGTATTCCTGTTTTAATACAGAATAATTAAAAGGCTGCTCCGGCAGTCTTTTTTATATCCATTAAATATTACAAAAAGTCCCGAAAAAGTTATAAATTTGCTGCCAAATGAATATTTCAGCATATATTTTAGAATACTTAAAACAATTTGGAACTGCCACAGTTCCAGGCTTTGGGGTGTTTTCACTGAAAAATTCTAAGGCAATTATTAATTCTGAAAACGGAAGCATTCTGCCTCCGGCCAGTCAGATTGAATTTACAATAGATTACGAAGTACAGACTGAAGATCTTGCTGCTTTTATTGCAGAACAAAAACAGATGTCTCTGGAAGCTTCAAAAAGTGATCTTAAAATTCAGACTGATTTTTGGAAGAAAAAACTTCAGGCCGAACAGGTTCTTGAAATTCAAAACCTTGGAACAGTCTTCATTGAAGAAGGGCACACTCATTTCAAGGGAAAAAGAATAGAATCCGGACGTCCGGACTTTTACGGATTGGAAGAAATCAGATTCTCAGATATCAATAATGGAGAGAAAGTAAATGCCACAGTGAATCGCGAAAAGGATTTTAAATTCAAAAAAACAATTCTTTGGATTTTCCTTCTGGTTATTCCGGTTCTTGGAATTTTATACCTGGCGTTTACCCAGCAGGAACTTCTTTTTGGAAAAAAATCGTTCAATAATGTTTCTGTACAAACCTCTACCCATAGAATCGTAAAAGATACGGTAAAAGTAATGGTACATACCCCGGAAACACCTGTTTCAGATTCTTTGAAAAAAGACTCATTAGTAAAACCTGTCGGAAAAGGAATGAAACCTGCTCCGGCTGTCCCAAACAACACTAAGACTAGATGGCAAAAATAAAAAAAGCGTCAGAATCTCTGACCATTATGACCAATATCGTTCTTCCGAACGAAACCAACTCTTTAAGAAACCTTTTCGGTGGTGAACTTCTGGCAAAAATGGACCGTTGTGCGTCTATTTCTGCAGCAAGACACTGTGAAAGAAGAGTAGTAACAGCTTCTGTAAACCACGTATCTTTCAACCATCCGATTCCGGAAGGAGGAGTAGTGGTATTGGAATCTAAAGTTTCCAGAGCATTCTCTACTTCTATGGAAGTGTATGTAGATGTATGGTTGGATGATCCAATCAATCAGAAGAAAATTCATACGAATGCAGGGATTTATACCTTCGTTGCGGTGGATGAATTTAACCGTCCTATTCCTATTCCGGAAATGATTCCTGAAACAGAGGAAGAAAAAGAAAGATTTGCAGCAGCATTCCGTAGAAAAGAACTTTCATTAATTCTTTCCGGAAGAATGAAACCTCTGGAATCTGTAGAGCTTAAAAAACTATTCCAGGAACCACAGGAGTCTAAGAAAGACAAGAAATAAAACACCAAAAACACAAATGGTTGGCACAAGTTTTCACAAATGGTTTGTGCTCAGTCAGATGAAAAAAATAATCAAAATGGATATTTCAGAAAATGATATATCAAAAATTGTTTATGAAGCAGGGTATATAGTTCATAAAGCATTAGGGCCAGGACTTTTGGAAAGTGCTTATGAAGAATGCTTGTTTTATGAATTGAATAAACATGATATTCTTGTAGAAAGACAAAAACCGATGCCATTAATATATGATGAGGTTAAAATGGATGTTGGCTATAGACTTGACTTTTTGATTGAAAAAAAAATTGTGCTGGAAATAAAATCTGTAGAATCATTACAGGATATTCATTTAGCACAAATACTTACTTACCTTCGTCTAAGTAATTGCAAGCTTGGGATGTTGATCAACTTCAATACCATCCAGTTTAAAAACGGAGTAAAAAGAGTTATTAACGGTACCTTGTGATTTGTGTTATTTGTGAAATAAATTAGTGTCATTTGTGTTTAAACTATGAAAATACTTCTTTTAGATAAAAATCATCCTCTTATTACTGAACAGCTTTTGGCTCAGAATTTTATTTTGGAAGAGGATTTTACATCGTCTTATGATGAGGTTTGTGATAAAATTGAGAACTACGACGGAATTATTATCAGAAGCCGTATTCCACTAGATAAAAACTTTCTGGAAAGAGGGAAGAATCTGAAGTTCATCGCAAGAGTAGGAGCCGGAATGGAAAATATTGATATTCCTGTTGCCGAAAAACTGGGAATTCAGCTGATCAATTCTCCGGAAGGAAACAGAGATTCTGTGGCGGAGCATGTAGTGGGAATGCTATTGGTGATCATGAACAGACTTTTTATTGCTTCTCAGGAAGTGAAAAACGGGATCTGGAAGCGTGAAGAAAACAGAGGAGATGAACTATTAGGAAAAACTGTAGGGCTTATCGGATATGGAAATATGGGAAAAGCTACTGCGAAAAGACTTTCAGGATTCGGATGTAAGGTGATTTTCCATGATATTCTTCCTGATCTTTCTGATGAATATGCCACACAGGTTTCATTAGAAGAATTGAAACAATTT
Source organism: Chryseobacterium metallicongregator (assembly GCF_031324065.1). NCBI lineage: Bacteria > Pseudomonadati > Bacteroidota > Flavobacteriia > Flavobacteriales > Weeksellaceae > Chryseobacterium > Chryseobacterium metallicongregator. The sequence goes on along the minus strand of NZ_JAVIXS010000009.1, from coordinate 90,223 downwards.
GCAGAGGTTGTAAGTTTGCACATTCCTCTGACGTCAGAAACGCATTACCTTATTGATAAAACATTCATCACGGAAATGAAAAATGATTTCTATTTCGTGAATACAGCAAGAGGAAAGAATGTTGAAACTAAAAGTTTAGTAGAAGGGTTGAAATCAGGAAAGGTAAAAGGGACTTGTCTGGATGTTTTGGAATATGAAAAGTCTTCTTTCGAGAACATTGAATCCGAAAATGAAGATTTAAGATACCTTCTGGAATCAGAAAAAGCGATTGTCACACCCCATATTGCAGGCTGGACGCATCAGAGCAAAGAAAAACTGGCGCAGTTTATTGTAGATAAAATAGTAGCTTCGCATTGTTAAGCTAGGCAATATAAAAAAGATAAAAAGACGAATTTACAAAAAGTGAATTCGTCTTTTTTTATTAATTTCGGAATAATAACTTTTATATAATCATGATCTGGACACCAATATCCATTGAAGAAATTTTTGAAAAGATTTACTCGACAGAAAAAGATTTAAATGGAAATCTTTTAAACTTCTGGGATTTAATCAAAATTTACCCTGAAAAATGGTATGAAGAAGAATATGGACAAGAAGGAGGAGGTTTTTGGGTAGTAGGATTAATAGGTAGAAGGGTAATTTATTATAACGACATTGAAGAAGGGTTTAATATTTCAGAGTATTCAGCATATGGAACCATTGATAATTATTATTGCAACCAGGATGATTTGAATATTGCAATTTTAAATCTGTATAGTCTTATTACATTTGGAGGAAGAATAATAGGACAAGCAGGTCCTCCTATTTGATAAGGTTTAGATTCTAAGGAAGAGAATTTATTTTCTCTGCTTTTTACTTCCTCATTTTCCGGATTTTGCCTTTTCACATTTTTAATTCTCTATTCATTTATGTTAAATAATTCATAATATCCACCTCATATTTATTATTTATTTTGAGTTTTATTAAATTGCCGCTCATTTTTGAATCTCATGAAGACGCGTAATTTTGTACTTATCCTAACTGTTTTATTATCGATATTTTCCTGTAAAAAAAAGTCTGAAGCCAAAGAAGCTTCGGCTGAAAATACAACCAATCTGCCCAACTATGGAAATGTAGATCTGGGTGATATTTTTACAAAAGGGGACGGACAGCTGCTGAACAGACAGACTACCGTAAGTTATATCGATCAGTACTACAAGAAGATATGGGAAGGAGGAGACCTTAGCGGTGGGATTCTTGTTGCCAAAGGTGATGAAATCCTGTATGAAAATTACAGAGGTTTCGGAAGAGAAGGAAATCAAATGCCAATCGATAAAAATACACCTTTGCACGTTGCTTCAGTTTCGAAAACTTTAACGGCAATGGCCATGATGAAACTGATAGAGGCAGGCAAAATAAAATTTACGGATCACCTTACTCAGTTTTTCCCAGGATTTCCCTATCCGAATGTTACCGTTCAGACTTTATTGGATCAAAGAAGCGGGCTTCCGAAATATGAATACTTTATTACCAAGATACAGCCAGTTCCGGCAGAACTTTCCAAACCATTTATTACGAATGAAGATGTATTGAACATGATCATTAAATATAAACCTGATCTGGCAAGAGATACGGATACAGGATTTATGTATTGCAATACAAACTTTGCTTTATTGGCTTTATTAATTGAAAAAGTGACCAAAACTCCTTTTCCTCAGGCGATGAAAGAAATGGTTTTCACACCGTTGAAAATGAATAATACCTATATCTTTCAGGAAAAAGATATTCCAACAGCAGCACAGTCTTTTTATTATGGAGGAAATAAGCTGTATCCTTTAGACAGGCTTGATCTGATTTATGGAGATAAAAATGTGTACACTACGCCAAGAGATTTGTACAATTTCTCAAAAGCCATGTTTTCGAAAAATTTCCTGAAGCCTGAACTGATGCAGATGGTATTCACTCCTTACAGCAATGAAAAAGCAGGAATGAATAATTATGGCCTAGGATTCAGAATGAAAATATTTGATAACGGTGAAAAGCTTACTTATCACAATGGATGGTGGCATGGTACCAACTCAGTATTTGCCCATCTTTTAAAATCTAAGGTTACCATTGTAGCTATTGGAAACAAATATTCAAACAAAATATATACAGCTCTTGCATTATCCGGATTATTCGAGGATTTCCCTTTGCAGAAGGATAAGCTTCATACAGTGATGCATGACAATAAAGATACTTTAAATTCCGGACAGGAAGTTTTTGGAGAATAATGTTTACTTTTGCCTAAACATTTTCATGAAAAGGTTTCTTTTATTATTCGTTATCTGTTTTCTTGTACATTCATGTGCAAGAGTAGGATCTCCTGTTGGAGGGCCTAAAGATACTCTGGCACCAAAGTTTTTAAGTTCAAACATTGATACTACAAGGATTAATGTCAAAAGAGATATTCACCAGCTCCGTCTGGATTTTGATGAATATGTGACGTTGAAAGATATCAATAAAAACCTGATTATTTCACCTCCTATCAAAGGAATAACGAGGATTCTTCCTTCCAATATTGCCAACAAATTTGTTCTGATTCAATGGTCAGATACTCTTCAGGCTAATACTACTTATAACTTTAATTTTGGTAACTCAATTGTTGATAATAATGAATCCAATATATTAAGGTATTTCAATTTTGCTTTTTCTACAGGAGATAAATTGGATGATCTTTATATCAGTGGTGAAATAAAAGATGCCCTGGATACTAAAAAGAAAACAGGAACTACAACAGCTGAAAATAAACTTGTGGTTGGATTGTATCAGGTAAAGGATACAATGGATTACAAGAAAAAGCCTTACTATATCACTAAGGTAGATGAAGATGGATATTACGAATTAAACTATCTGACTCCCGGAAAATATAAAATTATTGCTTTTGAAGATGAGAACGGGAATTCTATGTATGATCCGGGGAAAGAAAAAGTAGGATTCCAGAAAGATCCAATCAATTTTGAGAAATCTATTTCAGGATTAAACTTAAAAGTATATCCTTCCAAAAAGGCTGTAAAGTATGTAGAAATGAAAGAAATCTCAGGAGGTGTTCTGATGACTTTTGAAGGAAATCCTGATGAAGTAAAAGTTCAGTCTCTGAATGAGAAGCTGAAAGATGTAAAAATAACCCATACTCCGAAATCGGACTCTGTAAGAATCTGGTTTGATGCGCCAAAAGATAATGTAGGACAGGATGCCAATGAAAAACTGATATTCACTCATAATAAAGGTCCGAAAAAAGACAGTGCCTACAGTGTATCTTTATTTTACAGATACAATAAAAAGAATGTCATGGATCTCAATAGTGATAATGGAGGTGAATCATTAGCTCCAAAGTCAGATTTTAAGATATCTTCCAATTATATCGTTGATAAAATAGATCCTTCAAAATGGACATTGAGAGTAAAAGGAGACAGTTTAACAACGTTACCGTTTACTGCTAAAGTTTCAGAAACAAATCCTTATCAGATTCAGGTACAGTCAGATTTTGTGATGGGAAAAAGTTATGAGCTTACTGTTCCTAAGGAAACCGTATCCTCATTCTATGCAAAAAATACTCAGTCTAAGCGTTTCGATTTTGATGTTGACAAAATAGACCAGTTTGGAAGCGTTGAATTCTCCATTTCTAATGCACCTACGACAAATTATTGGATTCAGCTGCTGGATTCTTCAGACAAAATAGCCTATCAGAGGTATATAAAAGGAGATAAAATAAAATTTGATATCCTGAAACCTGGAGAATATGTTGTGAGAATTCTGGTGGATAATAACGGGAATAAATATTGGGATGAAGCAGATTTTGCGAATGATGTTTTTGCTGAAGATGCTTATATTTTCTATAAAAAAGTGATCATTAGAGGTCTGTGGGAAACAAGAGAAGAATGGGATCTGAAGGATACTAAAACACTTGATAATCCTAAAGGAGCTACACCCGCTGTAGCAGCTCCTGCAGTGGAAACACCACCTGCTCCTACTGAAGTGAAACAGGAAGCTAAAAAAGAATTGAAATCTCAAAATGCTGTTTTAACGCCAGTAAAGTAAGCTGATGAAGATTGCTAAGAAAATAATATTCTGGACATTGGTGGCATTTGCTCTGATTCAGTTCTTTCCTATCGATAGAACCAATCAGCCTGTGGATACGAAGGTAAACTTTGTTGATGCAAGGAAATCACCGGAAAAGATCAGAACACTGCTTAAAAATGCTTGTTACGACTGTCATTCCAATGAAACAGTCTACCCGAAATATGCTTTTATTGCGCCCGTTTCCTGGTCTGTAAAAAGCCATGTGAATGAAGGCAGGGAACATCTTAATTTTTCTGCCTGGCAAACTTATAATAAGGATCTGAAGGAGAATATGCTTAATAAATCTATTCAGACCATTCAGAACAAGACAATGCCGATGCCTGGCTATATTGTGTACCATAAAGAGGCTAATCTTTCAGAAGCAGAAAGAGCATTGCTGATTCAGTATTTTGAAGAAATGCTGAAGTCTAAAACCTATTAATTTCTACCATAAAAAACTCCCGCAGATTTTACAAACTGAGCAGATTGTTTAAAACAAATATCTGTCCGGTCTGTAAAATCTACGGGAGCATATATTACAAAAATTATTTCTTTAAAAAGCTCTCAAAAAATCTCTTCTGAGAATCAAAAGCAAGATCTTCAAGATCCAGATCCTGTAAAGGAATCCAGACTGCTTCCGAAATTTCAGAGAGCTCAAGATTTACCTCAAACTTTTCCGAAACATTGTATTCATAAAAGAGATCGATCGTATTATAATCAATTTCCTTGTATTGATAGATGTTGGGAAGACTGGTAAGGTATTTCAGGTTAGAAATATTGATTTCAAGCTGAAGTTCTTCAAAAAGTTCTCTTTTACAGGTTTCCTCTGCACTTTCTTTAGGATCAACAAATCCTCCTGCAAGATCGAGTTTCCCTTTTTTAGGATCTCTGTTTCTTCTGGTAAGATAAATTTCGTCTCCACATCTGATGACAACCGCTACAGCACCTGCCACATTATTATACAAAGTAAAACCACATTCCGGGCAGCTCCATTTTTTTTCACCATCCCAGTGTAAGGACTCCTTGCCACAGCTTGGGCAATATTTCAATAGTTTCATTGAGCAATATTAATATTTCTCGGGTGATAACTCAAAATAACATCCCTTAATTCTTCTGTTTTCAGATGCGTATAGATTTCAGTTGTTGTAATACTGGAATGTCCCAACATTTCCTGAATATAACGCAAATCTGCTCCATTCTGTAATAAATGGGTCGCAAATGAATGTCTGAATGTGTGTGGAGATATTTTTTTGTTAACTCCTGCTTTATCTGTAAGTTCTTTGATAATAAGAAATACGATTACTCTGGACATAGATGTCCCTCGGCTGTTTAAAAACAGAGTATCTTCATATTTCTTATTGACTTTTCCTTTAGAACGTACCTCTTTGATATAACTTTCAAGCAAATCAGCGGTATAGTCGGCTAAAGGAACAAAACGGGTTTTATTTCCTTTTCCGTGTACCTTGATGTACTGTTCTTTGAAGTTGATATTGGAAATCTTCAGATCGATCAGTTCAGAAACACGAAGTCCGCATCCATATAGTACCTCTATGATGCAGTGGTTTCTTTTTCCTAGATCTGTATTGACTTCAATAGCAGCTATAATTTTGTTGATATCAGGCAGGCTTAAAGTATCAGGTAGATATAATCCCAGTTTAGGGCCTTCAAGTAACGCCGCAGGATTGTCTTCACGATATTCATCCTCAAGCAGAAATTTGAAGAAAGCTTTAATGGAAGATATCCATCTTGCTTGTGATCTCTCACTGAATTTCTGTTTGGAAAGATTGAAAATGTATTCCTGCAGGTTTTCGTAACCGATGGAGTCTGGACCGACGTTTTCCAGATCCTCTTCTGCGTAATCTTTTAATTTCTTAATGTCCCGAACGTAAGCGTCGAGCGTGTTTTCTGAAAAATTTCTTTCGAAACGAAGAAATATTTCAAAATCTTTGATCTTTTCATCCCAAGTCATTTGTGCTTATTTTTTTAGTTCACAGTCCGATATTTGTTCTATTTCAATGTTATGGTTTCTCAGGAACGATATTCCATCGTCATCCGAATACTCATTAATGTACACCAGTCTCGTAATCCCTGCCTGCAGAATCAGCTTGCTGCATTCTTTACAGGGAGACAGCGTTAAATATAACGTTGCTCCTTTCGCAGATTGGGTAGAGGCAGCCAGCTTTAATATAGCGTTGGCTTCCGCATGCAATACGTACCAGTGTGTTTTTCCTTCTCCATCTTCACAGCAGTTTTCGAATCCCGAAGGAGTCCCGTTGTAACCATCTGAAATAATCATCCTATCTTTTACGATAAGAGCTCCCACCTGTTTTCTCTTACAGTAGGAGAGTTTTGCCCATTCCTGAGCCATTTTTAGATAAGCTTTATCAAACTTATTCATACCGCAGCATTGTTTTTTTTCGAAATAATTTGGATTAAAATCTTTTAGAAAGATTTAGAAGTTAGGCTTTCTCTTCTCTAGAAACGCAGTAACTCCTTCTTTCTTATCTTCCATTTCAAAAAGTTCTCCGAAATATTTGATTTCAGTTTCAAAACCTTTCTCCGTATCAGATAAATTCACGGCATTTATAGCCTTCGATATTGCCATTGGTGAATTGTAGGCAATCGTGTTTGCTAATTCTTTCGTTTTGGTTAATAATTCTTCAATAGGGTATACTTCATTAACCAATCCGATCTCTTTTGCTTTTTGAGCTGGGATCATTTTGGCAGAGAAGATCATTTCATTGGCAATACCTTTTCCTACAAGCTTTGGAAGCCTCTGAGTTCCTCCGTATCCTGGGATTAATCCAAGAGTTACTTCAGGAAGCCCTAATCTGGCGTTTTCCGAAGCGTATCTGATGTGGCATGCCATGGCAAGCTCTAAACCTCCTCCTAATGCAAAACCGTTTACGGCTGCAATGACAGGTTTAGACATATTTTCAATTTTGTTGAACAATGTATTTTGTCCGTTTCTTGCAAGTTCTTCAGCTCTTTCCTGTCCGAAATCACTGAATTCCTTGATGTCAGCTCCCGCTACAAAAGATTTTTCTCCACTTCCTGTAAGAATAATTACTCTACATGAAGTGTCAGCGTTAAGCTCATCCATTGCGGTACTGATTTCCTGAATTGTTTTAGCATTTAAAGCATTTAAACTCTCAGGTCTGTTTATGGTAATAATAGATAATTTATCTTCTTTTTTTAATAATATGTTCTCGTAACTCATTTTTCCACTTTAAAATATCATCCTTTGCAAATTATGAATTTTTTACAAAAAAAAGGAAAAAATATTATTTTTTTTTCCTTTTTTTTAATTTATCCTTCCAAATAATTATTTGGAATGATTCATCATATTTGCATCAATATTGACATTTAGCTGAGAAGCCACTTTCATGCCAAGTTCAATATTAGCACGGAAAAAGTGACATAGTTGTCTGTTGATAATCTCATCTTTTTTAGGCCCGGTAATACCATTCATACTGCCTACAATATTTTTGATCAAATGATCTCTGTCTTCTGCATTCATTGCTTTTGAATACAAAAGTCCAGGTTGAGTATAGTGATCACTGTCGTTGTCATTTCTGTTGTAGGTGGCAACATGAGCGCTGTCTAACTCATATTCATAGTTTTTATAAGATGAATCTGCTTTGATGTCATCAAAACTGTTTGGGTGATAATTAGGTTTGTCCTGATACTGGCTTGAATCTGCCATATAACCATCTCTTTGATAATTGTTGACTTCAAATGGACATCTGTTCACTTCCAGTTGATGAGAGTTTACCCCTACTCTGTAACGGTGAGCATCAGGATATGAGAATAATCTTCCCTGAAGCATTTTGTCCGGAGAGAAGCTAATTCCGTTAATCAGGTTACTGGGTGAAAAAGTAGATTGTTCCACATGGGCGAAATAATTAACAGGAACTTCGTTCAGCTCCATTTCTCCTACCTCAATCAATGGGAAATCATCATGGAACCATACTTTAGTCACATCAAACGGATTCCATCTGAAATCTTTTGCCTGTTCCTCAGTCATTACCTGTATAAATAAGGTCCATTTCGGGAAATCTCCATTTTCAATAGCGTTGCAAAGATCTTCCTGCGCAAAGTCCGGGTTTTCTCCGGCCATTTTTACTGCTTCTTCATCCGTGAAGTTTTTTACGCCTTGTTTTGTTTTAAAATGGAATTTTACCCATACTCTTTCGTTTTTATCATTAATCATTGAGAAAGTATGAGATCCGAAACCATGCATATGTCTGTAACCATGTGGAGTTCCTCTGTCTGACATCAATATAAGAACCTGATGAAGTGATTCCGGGTTTAAACTCCAGAAATCCCACATCATGGTGGCACTTTTTAAATTGGTTTTTGGTACTCTTTTCTGAGTATGAATAAAATCCGGGAATTTTTTTGCATCCTTAATAAAGAATACGGGAGTATTATTTCCTACAAGATCCCAGTTTCCGTCTTCAGTATAAAATTTTAATGCAAATCCTCTTGGGTCTCTTGCCGTATCTGCACTTCCTTTTTCACCTCCTACAGTAGAAAATCTGGCAAACATTCTGCATGAGTTTCCTACTTTTGAAAACAGTTTTGCTTTTGTGTACTGGCTGATATCATGCGTTACGGTGAAAGTTCCGTAAGCTCCGCTTCCTTTGGCGTGCACAATCCTTTCAGGAATCCTTTCCCTAACGAAATGTGCAAGATTTTCCTGAAGAATAAAGTCCTGCAGCAATACCGGGCCTCTTGGTCCTACCGTCTGTGAATCCTGATGTTCAAAATAAGGTGCGCCGCTACTTAACGTTAATTTTTTAGAATCCATATCATTAATGATTTGTATAAATGTTTTTTGTTTTTCTAAATCCAAGTGTAAAGGTAATGAATATCAAATTTACTTGAATTTTTAATTGGTAATAGCAAAAACGTTATATCTTTGTAATAGATAATATTAATCAAATGAACATTCAGCAACTGGAGTATCTTATCGCTGTAGATAAGTATAAACATTTTGGTAAAGCCGCTCAGGCGTGTTTTATTACCCAACCTACGTTAAGTGCCATGATACAGAAATTTGAGGATGAACTGGATGTAAAGGTGTTCGACAGGACTACCCATCCGATTCGTACCACGGATGTAGGTCTTCAGATTATTGATCAGGCAAAGGTAATTATCGAGTCTGTCAATGAGCTGAAAAACAAAGCCAATCTTTTGAATAATATTTTAGGAGGAACCATCAATCTGGGGATTATTCCTACAGTGTCTTCTTTCATTCTGCCAACAGAGATTTTCAAATTCCTGGAGGAAAATCCGAAGATTCAGATGAATGTGAAAGAAATGACAACAGATAATATTATTAAAGCTTTAAAAGCAGGAGAACTGGATGCGGGAATTATCTCTACTCCTTATGATACTGCTGATGAGTTTTATCAGGATTTCCTATTCAATGAGGAGCTGATGATTTACAGTTCCAATACAGAAGCGAACAAAAAGAATTCTTATATCATTCCGGAAGATCTGAATGTAGAGAAAGTATGGCTGCTTGAAGAAGGAAACTGTCTGAGAAATCAGTTTGAAAATATCTGTCACCTGAAAGAAAATACCCTTAAGCCTAAAAATTTAGACTTCCTGGCTTCCAATATTCAGACTTTGGTGCATATGGTAGATAAAGTGGGAGGAATCAGTATTCTGCCGGAATTAGCTCTGAGCCAGCTTTCAGAAGAGCAGAAGAAAAATGTTTTCAGATTCAAAAAACCTTTCCCTTATCGAGAAATCAGTATTATTTATTATAAACCAACCTTTAAGCAAAAAATTATTGATGAATTATCACATTCTATCAAAACTTCTTTAGAACTTAAGTTGAATTACCACGAAAGTCCGAAAGAATTTGTAAGCATTAAGCCTCAGTAATGGAAATGCTTTAAAGTGATAGAAATCATCAATTTAAATAAAATAATAATTAATAAACAAAATTTTTGAGTATTACGAAAATAGTACTTAAATTTGCTGACGTTTATTACGAGGAAAAATTTGACCTGATTGCAACCTCTATAAAAAAATGCTAAAACAGTATTCTTTTTTCTGGGCAATTATATTTCATATTTTCTTCAAAACTATTTTTTAAATCTTTAAAAACAAAAGAATTATATGTCTTATTTATTTACATCTGAATCAGTTTCAGAAGGACATCCGGATAAAATTGCCGATCAAATTTCCGATGCATTAATCGACCATTTCTTAGCCTATGATAAAGATTCAAAAGTAGCATGTGAAACTCTTGTAACTACCGGACAGGTAGTATTGGCAGGAGAAGTGAAATCAGATGCTTACCTTGATGTACAGACCATTGCCAGAGAAGTAATCAATGGAATCGGGTATACGAAAGGTGAATATATGTTCAACGGAGACTCTTGCGGAGTTATTTCTGCTATCCATGAGCAGTCACCTGATATCAACCAGGGAGTTGACAGAGCGGTAAATGATGAATCTTTCGAAGCTAAAGCAAATGCACAGGGAGCTGGAGATCAGGGAATGATGTTCGGGTATGCTACCAATGAAACGGCTAATTATATGCCTCTAGCATTGGATCTTGCTCACACGATTCTGAAAGAACTTTCTGCCATCAGAAGAGAAAATAAGGAAATCACTTACCTTCGTCCTGATGCAAAAAGCCAGGTAACGATTGAATATTCTGATGATCATAAACCAATCAGAATAGATTCTATCGTAGTTTCTACTCAGCATGATGATTTCGGAAGTGAAGAAGAAATGTTGAATAAAATCCGTGAGGATATCAAAAATATTCTGGTTCCAAGAGTGGTTGCACAGCAAACTGAAGAAATCAAAGCTTTATTCAACGATCAGATTAAATATCACATCAATCCTACAGGAAAATTTGTAATCGGAGGACCTCACGGAGATACAGGTCTTACAGGTAGAAAAATCATCGTTGATACATACGGTGGTAAAGGAGCTCACGGTGGTGGTGCTTTCTCTGGAAAAGATCCTTCTAAAGTTGACAGAAGTGCTGCATATGCTACAAGACATATTGCTAAAAACTTAGTGGCTGCAGGCGTAGCGGATGAAGTTTTGGTACAGGTTTCTTATGCAATTGGAGTAGCTGAACCTTGTGGTTTATACATCAACACTTATGGAACTGCAAAAGTGGATCTTCATGATGGGGATATCGCTAAAAAAGTTTCTGCTATTTTTGATTTAAGACCTTATGCTATCGAGCAGAACTTAAAATTAAGAAACCCTATTTATCAGGAAACAGCTTCTTACGGGCACATGGGTAAAGAGCATTATGTAGCTGATAAAACATTCAATAAAGGACATAAAAATGAGCTTACATTGAAAGGACTTGAGTTTTTTACTTGGGAGAAACTAGACAAAGTTGAAGAAATTAAAGCCGCTTTTGGAATTTAATTTCTTTTAAAGAATAATAAATGAACTGCTTTATCTTTGGATAAGGCAGTTTTTTTTAATTTTACACCTTAATAATATAGAAAGATGATGAATTTTCGAACTGTAGTTGCTGCCCTGTCCCTGTTTTTGCTAAGTACATTAGTAAAAGCTCAATATACCATGCATAAAATGATCAGTGTAGGGTATACTTATCAGAATCAAAGTTTTGGTGAAGTAGGAGGTAAATTACTTTTTCTTAAAAATGATGATGTGATTTACAGATTGGGAGGATCTGCAATGATGGGATCTGTGGGTTCTAAATTTGCTATTATGCCAAAACTGCAGGCTGACGTGCTTCTTAATTTTGAAAAGAATGTAGACTTCTATCACTCGTATTACTTTTTAGCAGGTGTGGAAGGTACCAATAAATACATTGCCCCTAAGATAGGAGTTACCTTATTTGGGATGCTTGATCTTACGGGAGGCTATGCTTTTCCTATCGGAGATACCCGACTGAACGGTAAAGAGATGAAAGGACTGAATATTAATTTAACATTAAATATACCCACAGTCTTTATTCATGACATGTTTAAATGATTTTTTTTAGATTTTTCTCTATAAAATTTAATAATAGGTTAACAGTTATTAAAAAATTATTATATTTACATCATAATAATTGTACTACCGCCTATAGAAGAGACTCTACTCTAGAACTGTTTTGTTTATACAGCAAAGACCAGAAGAAATATCTGGTAGAATGCCTGTCTGCAAATATTTATATTGAGAAGAGTTATGAAATCAAAATCGGATAGTTTACTAATTTCCCTTTACCAGAAAGGTGATGAGAGCGCATTATCAACCCTCATTCACCGTCATCAGAGAGAACTTTTTACATTCATTTTTTACAAAATTAATGATGAAGATTTAGCCAACGATATCTTCCAGGATACATTCATGAAGATTATTGTAATGCTGAAAGAAGGACGCTATAACGAAGAAGGCAAATTTATTCTTTGGGCGAAAAGAATTTCTCACAATTTAATCATCGATCATTTCAGGTCAAAAGCGAAGAATATCAAAGTTTCGGAAACTACTTTTGAAACAGATGAATATTCTATCTTTGATCTGATCAGAGAGCCTTCGGAAAACATTGAAGATCAATTGGTTACCAACCAAATTCAAGAGGATCTTCTGAGAATGTTACAGTTTTTACCACAAAATCAGCAGGAGGTAATCAAACTGAGGTTTTTTGATGGTTTGAGTTTCAAAGAAATTGCAGATCATACAGAGATGAGCATTAATACCACCTTAGGAAGAGTAAGATATGCACTGATAAACCTGAGAAAAATCATGGATGAAAATAATATAATATTAACAAGATAGATAATATTTCCGGAAAATTCACGTTTTAAAGAAAACATACTTCGCCTATGAAAAAAAATGATTCTTTAAAAGTGAAAACTTTGAAACCTAAGAAACAAACAATTGATTTTTTGCTGAATTTTTCCAAAAGCCTTGAGATTGTGAAGAGCAAGAGCAAAAATTATCCTATTACAAAAAATTAAAATTATTAACTTTGTGCTGTATGAAAATGCAGCACGTTTTTTTTGACCTGGATAATACACTCTGGGATCATCGCAGAAATGCCTATCTTACCATCAAAGATCTTTTTGAAAAACAGGAAATTACTTCGAAGTATTCTATTGACTTTGAAGAGTTTCACTCTGTATATCACGATATCAACGAAGAATTGTGGGAAAAGATCAGAGACGGAATTATTGGCAAAGAGTACTTGAGAGAGCACCGTTTTTATGATTCATTTAAACATTTTGGAGTAGATAATAAAGAGCTTGCCCTTTATTTTGAAGAAAACTTCCTTGATAATATTGTGAGTCATAATGAATTGGTAGAAGGCGCTGAAGATGTTTTGGAATATCTGAAAGCTAAGAATTATACACTACACATTATTTCCAATGGTTTTCAGGAGGTCACAGAAAGGAAGTGTACCCTGTCTGGAATTGCACCATATTTTAAAACAATTACCAGTGCAGATGCAGTAGGAGTAAGAAAACCCAATCCAAGGATTTTTGAATATTCATTAGGACTTTCTGAAGCCAGAAAAGAAGAAAGTATACTGATTGGAGACGATTGGATTGCAGATGCAATGGGTGCTACGGATTTCGGAATGGATGCAATCTTCTTTGATGTCTATAAAGAAGATAAACAGAAAGAAGGTTTAAAAGCCATTACCCATCTTCAGCAGATTAAAGAATATTTATAGAATGTTAGACTATAAAATCTGATAAAAAGCCACTAAGACCACCTTAGTGGCTTTTCTGTTTTCAAAACACTGCAGAAATCAATACAAGCATCTGTAATCATCTGTGTCAATCTGTGGTTGAATTAAATATTCTCTATCAAAATCATTTTTCCCAATTCTTTCCCAAATTGATTGAGAACTTTGCTCCATAATAATAACAGAAAAATGTAATAGTATGAAAAATGTAAAGAAAATCACGGGAGTATTAATGGTCTTATTTTTATTGATTGGAGGCTTTGTTTCTGCACAGGACAGAGCAATCAATGCTAATCAGTTACCGAAAACAGCTAAAAACTTTCTGGCTGGTCATTTTAAAGGAATACCGGTAAGCTCAGCAATAGAAGACAGAGAAATCTATGGTGTAGATGAATATAAAGTATATCTGACCAATGGAATGAAAATGGAGTTCGACAGCAATGGAAACTGGAAAGAAGTGGATGGGAAACATCAGAAAATTCCTTACGGTTTTATTCCTGTATCCATCAGAAATTACAGTACAAAGAATTTTCCTAATACTTACATCATTAAGATTGAAAAGAAAAGATGGTCTTATAAAGCAGAACTTTCCAATGGATTGGAGCTTGAATTTGACAGGAATGGGAATTTTAAAAGAATCGATGATTAACACTTAACCGAATACAAACACTAAATATTAATACTATGGTCAATTGGAATTTAATAAACAGCAACGGAAGAAAGGGTTCTTCTGCTAAGATTAGAAAAAGTATGGTGTCTTTTATGACAAAGCACCATCCCGGTAGCGTGATTGATTCTATTGAGAAAAAATATAATGCCTATAAAATCAATCTCATGAATGGTATCAGCCTCGTTTTTGATGCAGACGGCCGATATGTCAAATCGAATTAATTGTAAGGATAGAAGAAGGAGGCTGGAAGAGGTAAATGATAGAAAATTTCAAAGATTGATGGAGTCTGAATAACTTCCAGCTTCCCACTTCAATTCTTCCAGCTTTTAATTTCATATATTTGATATACATTAATGAAGTAGCAGAATATACAGATCCAGAAATATGAAGATTTTAATAGTAGAAGATGAACCCGAACTGAAAGATACCGTACAGAAGTTTCTGGAAGCAGAGCATTTCATTGTAGAATATGCGGAAAATTACAGTGGCGGGCTGGAGAAAATTATTTCTTACGAATACGACTGTATTTTGCTTGATATTATGCTGCCTGACGGAAACGGAATAGACCTTCTGAAAGAGATCAAAAAAATGCATAAGAAAGATCCTGTGATCATTCTTTCTGCCAAAGACTCTGTGGACGATAAGGTGGCCGGACTGGAAATAGGAGCAGATGATTATCTTGCAAAACCTTTCCACCTTGCAGAACTGATGGCGAGAATCAAATCTGTCATCAGAAGAAAAAATCAGGATGGTGAAAATATCATCCGATACAAAAATATAATCATTGATCCGGAGAACAGAACGGTGAAAGTAGGCGATGAAGAGCTTGTTCTTAACCGAAAAGAATATGATCTTCTGTATTATTTTGTAATTCATCCGGAAAAAACCTTACAGAAAACAACACTTGCCGAAGCAATCTGGGGAGATTATATCGATCAGGCAGACAGTCTGGATTTTATTTATTCCCAGATTAAAAACCTTCGTAAAAAACTGAAAACCCTCAATGCAGAAGCTGATTTTCAGGCTGTATACGGAATAGGATATAAATTCATCTGATGAAGACTTCATTAAAATATTACACGATAAAATATCTGATCATGATTCTGCTGCTGATTATAGCAGTGTGGGCAGGTCTTTTTTATGCCTATATCCTGGATGAAGTACATGATAATGTAGATGATGGATTGAGAGATAGAAAAATACAGATTATTAAAGCGGTCTATCTTAATCCTCAGCTTTTGAAGAATAATGAATTTGGATTCAATGAATTTAAAATCAACCCGATCAAAGCTGCAGACTATCAAAATAAAAGCAGGCTGTACAACAAGATGTACTATATGGAGTACGATGACAAAGACCAGCCCTACAGGGTTTTGGAGGCCGACTTTATTGATCAGTTCATAGGTCATCAGCGGCTTGTCATCAGAACATCTACGGTAGAAGAAGATGAGCTGATATACGACCTTACAACGGCCTTAATTGTGCTTTATATCCTTTTGGTGATAAGTATCGTAGCTGTTAACGGATATCTGCTTAATAAAGCTATGAGGCCGTTCTATCTGATTTTGGATAAACTTAAAAAATATCAGTTTGGAATTCCTTTTTCTCAGGAAAAACAGAACTATAAGATCACCGAGTTTGAAGAATTAAATGTGGAAATCAATGAAATGATTGAACGTAATGAACTGGTTTTCTATCAGCAGAAACAGTTTATTGAAAACGCCTCGCATGAACTTCAAACTCCTTTGGCTATCGTGATTAATAAAATTGATCTGATGATCCAGAATGATGATCTTGATAAAAAGAATCTGACTTTTCTTACTGAAGTGAAGAATGACCTGAGAAGAATGGTAGGTTTAAACAAATCTTTATTAATGCTTTCCAAGATTGAAAACAGCCAGTTTAATAAAACTTCAGATGTTGATTTTAATGGAATGATCACCCAGCTTGTTCAGAATTATGAAGATTTTATTGCATTCAAAAAAGTAGAGGTTAGTATTATTGAGAAAGGAAAATTTGTTGCTGATTTCAATCAGGATCTTGCAGATATTCTTTTGTCTAATCTTCTTAAAAATGCAGTAAAATATAACAACGAAGAAGGAACGCTGAACATTATTATTGAAAATAACAGGATTGCATTTCAAAACAGTGGAAATCCTGTGGCTTTAGATCAATCGAGGATCTTTAACCGCTTTTATAAACAAGGTTCAGATCATACGTCTACCGGACTGGGATTGTCTATCATTAAGACTATTATCAAACAATATCCGGGCTGGGAGATTAACTATGAATATGGAGATCAGATGCATTACTTTATCCTGACAAAGAATAATGCTCATTAGTAGTATTTATATCAAAAGAAAAAGCCTTTCAAACGAAAGGCTTTCTTATGTGTAAAACTCAGCATTAAAATCCTAAGCTTGTTCTTACTCTTTTCAGCGTTTCCAGCGCGATAGGTCTTGTTTTTTCAGCTCCTTGCTGAAGTTTTGCTTCCAATTCATCAAGATTGTTCATGTAATAAGCGAACGTTTCTCTTTCTTTCTCAAAACGTACCAGGATAAGATCCAATAATTCTTTCTTAGCATGTCCGTATCCGAAGTTTCCTGCAAGGTATTTTGCTCTTAATTCTTCAGTCTGTTCTGACGTAGCAATAAGCTGATAAATCTGGAATGTTTTATCTGTTTCAGGATCCTTAGGCTCTTCTAAAGATTTCGAATCCGATTCAATACTCATCACCTGTTTTTTCAATTCCTTTTCAGGTAAGAAAATATTGATGATATTTCCTCTTGATTTAGACATTTTCTGACCGTCCGTTCCAGGAACATATTTTGTGTCTTCCTGAAGTTCAGATTGTGGAAGAACAAGAATTTCACCCATTTGGTTATTGAACCTTGAAGCGACATCTCTTGCAAATTCCAGATGCTGAAGCTGATCTTTTCCTACAGGAACGATTTCCGCATCATACAGTAAAATATCTGCAGCCATTAAAATAGGGTAAGTAAACAAACCGGCGTTTACATCCTGAAGTCTGTCTGCTTTATCCTTAAATGAATGGGCCAATGTTAATCTTTGATAAGGGAAAAAACATGATAAATGCCAAGAAAGTTCACAGGTTTCAGCGATATCACTTTGTCTGTAGAAATATGTTTTTTCAGTATCTAATCCACAAGCAAGCCAAGCCGCAGCAATCTCGTAGGTGTTTTGTCTTAAAGTCTTCGCATCCTTAATCTGTGTAAGCGTGTGAAGATTCGCAATAAATAAAAATGATTCATTTCCTTCCTGCTTGGATAGTTCGATAGCAGGAATAATAGCTCCCAATAAATTTCCAAGATGGGGCGTTCCGGTGGCTTGTATGCCGGTAAGAATTCTTGACATTTGTTTAAAATTTATATTTAAAAATTAATGAATAGCAAATTTACGAGGTTTGTCGGGAATAACGAAAGATAAAAGATAAAAGATAAAAGATAAAAGATAAAAGATAAAAGATAAAAGATAAAAGATAAAAGATGTTGTTATTAAAATTCAATAGGGGTGGGCTTTAGCCCAGCCAGCTTAAAATTCAACATCCATCCATTGGCTTTAGTCAAAACATATCAACCTTTAATAATTTACATATCTTTACGCATCATCTGTGAAAATCTGTGCAATCCGTGGGAAAAATATTAAGGAATTACAATTTTTTCTCCTCCAAATTTAGGTTCCACACCAAAAAGAAGATCCCAATAGGCTTTAGCTTTCGCAAAATATTCTCTCAAATTGGTCTTTAAACCTGCATACTTATTCACATCCGCTGCATTATACCCAAAGGCTTCCATGCCATTTTTTCTGGCCAGGAAAACCGCTCTTTCATTATGGAATTTCTGAGAGATAATAACCAGTTTTGTCTGGCTGAAAATATCTTTTGCTCTTACCACAGAATCCAGTGTCCTGAATCCGGCATGGTCTAAAATAATTTTATCCTGTGGAATTCCTTCCTGCATCAGTGCCAGCTGCATATCTTCAGGTTCGTTATAATCCTTGGTACTGTTATCACCACTAACGATGATGTATTGTATTTTCCCGCTTTTGTATAAATTACTTGCGGCCTTAATTCTGTTGTAGAAATAAGCATTTGGGGTTCCGTTGCTCAAAAGCTTTCCGGTTCCCAATAAGAGTGCAGCTTTTGCTTCCGGTACATCAGCAATATTGTAGGAAACAAATGGTGCGCTGTCACTTTTAATGCTGTAATTCGCCCAGGCAATAAAAATAATTCCTGCAACGAAAAGAAGCAGGAAAAATTTAAAAATATTTTTGATTATTTTTTTCATCCGAAAATATATCTTTTAAAACTCCAGACCGTTCGGGAAAGCTTTTTTTCTAAATATTAATAAGAATGCAGCTCCTACCGTGATTGCGGAATCGGCAACATTGAAAATATATTTGAAGAACTCAATATGTTTTCCACCTATTAAAGGCCAGCTTTCAGGAACGTACCAGTCTACTACAGGGAAATGAAGCATGTCTACTACGCATCCTTTCATAAATGTGGAATATCCATGCCCGAAAGGAACAAGCTTAGAAATTCCGCCATAGCCAATCCATCGGTCAGTGCTTGCGTCATAAACAGTTCCGCTGTCAAAGATCATTCCATAGAACATTCCATCAATAAGATTGCCGATAGCACCTGCAAAAATGATTGCCATAGGAACTAAAAGATAATTAGATGCTCCTTCTTTCAACCATTTTTTGAACATATAGATCATCCCTCCGATCAGGAAAACTCGTAGGATGACCAGAAAATATTTCCCGATAATTCCTCCGAAGTGGAATCCATAGGCCATTCCCGGGTTTTCAACAAAAGTCTTGTTAAAGAAACCATTGATGACAGGAATACTCTCATTCAGTTCAAAATGAGTTTTGATATAAATTTTTGAAGCCTGGTCAATGAACAAAACCAAAAATGTTATCGCTAAGATCTTTTTCATTACTGTCCTTTAGGTTTTGAAGGCTTTGATGCCGGCTTTACATTTTTGTTATCGCTTGCTTTCTTGACCACTTTCTGTCCATTGAAAGAGCTCTTAACATGAGCTTTTTCAAATTTAATGCCCATTTCTTTCAGTACGCTTTTCAGTGCGCTCAGCTCCATAGAATTCTTAGGATGTACTATGATAGATTCCATTTCTTATATTTAATTTTTACATTTTGGACAGTTCATCAAGTCTTTTCCTGTCTTTCTCAGACAGATCATTGACTCCATTTTTGCCCATCTTACTCAAAAGTCTGTCGATCTCTTTCTCCCTTTCACGTTTATCAGAATTGAATTGATCATCAATGGTATAGTTTTTCTGCGGTTCAGGAAAGAATCTGCTTTTGATCCATTCTCTGTTGAAAAACAGCAGCACTAGTGAGACAATCAATCCCAAAATTAATAATTCGCTCATGGGTATACATTAAAAATTAGGTTTATAAAGTATCCGTGAATACGATATAAACCCAATATTATTTTTCAAACCTTTCGGTTATTTTTGCATGTTTTTCGCTTCGATGCTCAGCGTAGCGTGAGGAACAGCTAAAAGTCTTTCCTTAGGAATCAGCTTTCCTGTTACTCTGCAAACACCATACGTTTTATTTTCGATTCTGATCAAAGCATTTTTAAGGTCACGCACGAATTTTTCCTGTCTTCCTGCCAAAATAGAATTCTGTTCTTTGCTTAACGTTTCTGCTCCTTCTTCAAAAGCTTTGAAAGTAGGAGACGTATCATCAGTACCATTATTCTGGTCATTGATAAAACTTTCTCTGATAAGCTGAAGATCCTTTTCTGCTTTTTCTATTTTTTCTTTAATGATCGCTTTAAATTCCTGTAAATCAGCATCGCTGTATCTAACTCTTTCGTCTGACATATTCTTTCTCTTTTTTAATAAAATTATGAAATGGAATTTGAAATATAATAACTACATGTTAATTTTTTTCAACATTTATCTTAAAATTAACCTCATCTATTTCGATTTCGTTAAAATTTGAAAGTGAAGATACAATTTCTATTTTATTTGACAAGACTTCGGAAGAAATATATTCCTCATTTTTCTTAATCTCATTCAAGAAAGGAGAACTTTCTTCTAATGTGATTGAAATTCTGTCTGTCAGATCAAAGTCTTTATCTTTTCGCAGGTTTTGAATTCTGTTGATGAATTCTCTTGCGATACCTTCAGATTTTAGCTCATCGGTTAACGTCAAATCTAATGCCACAGTTGTTTTTCCATCAGAAGTAACAGTCCATCCAGGGATATCCTTTGTAGAGATTTCCACATCATCAAGAGTAATCTCGTATCCTTGAACGTCTATTCTTCCTTCTTTTTCAAGACCGGCAATCTGTTCTGTAGTAAGATTTGCAATCTCGCCACCTACCACTTTCATGTCTTTTCCTAATTTAGGACCAAGAGCTTTGAAGTTAGGTTTTATCTGTTTTACAATTAAGTGAGATGCTTCTTCAGCATTAATTAACTGTAATTCTTTCACGTTTACTTCCTGTTTGATCAGGTCTGCTACAGCAAGAATCTGCTCTTCTGCTTTAGAATCCAATACAGGAACCAATACTTTTTGTAATGGCTGACGAACTTTTACATTTTCTTTCTTTCTCAAAGAGAAAACCATACTTGTAATGTTCTGTGCCAAATGTGTTTTTTCAACCAGATCCTGATCGATTAAGCTTTCATCAGCTACCGGGAAGTCTGTAAGGTGCACAGATTCACAGTTTTCTTTACCTGTTACTTTATTAAGATCCTGATACAACTGATCCATAAAGAATGGTGCAATTGGAGCAGAAAGTTTCGCCACTGTTTCAAGACAAGTGTATAAAGTCTGGTAAGCAGAAATTT
Source organism: Chryseobacterium metallicongregator (assembly GCF_031324065.1). Classification (NCBI taxonomy): domain Bacteria; kingdom Pseudomonadati; phylum Bacteroidota; class Flavobacteriia; order Flavobacteriales; family Weeksellaceae; genus Chryseobacterium; species Chryseobacterium metallicongregator. The sequence goes on along the minus strand of NZ_JAVIXS010000009.1, from coordinate 68,928 downwards.
TATCATCAGAATAATCTCCTTTCCAGAAACGTCTTCTGCACAGTCTTACATACCAGTTACTTAAGTTATCATTTACAAAGTTGCTGATTGCTCTTGCTACTCTTGTTGGCTCATAGTCTTCATAGAAAGCTTTTACTTCCTTGATGAGAAGATTAAGTTCCGAAAGGATCCATCTGTCGATTTCCGGACGGTTTTCCACTTCTTTTTCTGAATAGTTGAAGCCATCTACATTTGCATATAAAGCAAAGAATGAATAGGTATTGTAAAGTGTTCCGAAGAACTTTCTTCTTACTTCGTCAATTCCTTCAATATCAAACTTCAGGTTTTCCCATGGGTTTGCATTGGAGATCATATACCAACGGGTTGCATCCGGACCGTACACAGCAAGTGTTTCGAACGGATCTACTGCATTTCCTAAACGTTTTGACATCTTCTGTCCGTTCTTGTCCAGAACAAGACCATTACTCATTACATTTTTATAAGCAACAGAATCAAATACCGCAGTTCCGATAGCGTGAAGCGTATAGAACCATCCACGTGTCTGGTCAACACCTTCTGCGATGAAATCAGCTGGGAATGCTTTATTATTGTCGATTAACTCTTTGTTTTCAAAAGGATAATGCAACTGTGCATAAGGCATAGAACCTGAATCGAACCAAACGTCAATCAGGTCGCTTTCACGTCTCATTGCTTTTCCTGAATCAGAAACCAATACCACTTTGTCTACTACATTTTTGTGAAGATCTACAAGTTCATAGTTAGACTCAGACATATTCCCGATGATGAAACCTTTGAAAGGGTTTTCAGTCATCAGTCCTGCTGCAATTGATTTTTCGATCTCATTATATAATTCTTCTACAGAACCGATGATTTTTTCTTCTTTCAGATCATCTGTTCTCCAGATCGGTAACGGAATTCCCCAATATCTAGAACGGGAAAGGTTCCAGTCGTTTACATTTTCCAGCCAGTTCGCAAAACGTCCTTCTCCGGTAGCTTTTGGCTTCCAGTTGATTTCTTTGTTTAAATTAACCAGTCTGTCTTTTACAGCTGTCATTTTCACAAACCAGGAATCCAAAGGATAATACAATACCGGTTTGTCTGTTCTCCAGCAGTGTGGATACGAGTGGACATATTTTTCTACTTTGAAGGCCTTGTTCTCTGTTTTCAACAGGATCGCAAGTTCTACATCCCATGATTTCTCAGGAGCAGTTCCTTCATCGTAGTATTCGTTTTTGATATAAGTTCCGGAAAATACCTCAGGAACATTTTCTCCTTTGATGAATTTCCCTTGTAAATCTACCAATGGTACAAGATTGTCATTTTCATCTTTTACCAACATTGGTGGGATTTCTGGCTGAGCCATTTTAGCTACTCTCGCATCATCAGCACCAAAAGTAGGCGCAGTGTGAACGATACCTGTACCATCCTCAGTCGTTACGAAATCTCCTAAGATTACTCTGAATGCATTCTCAGGATTATCATTTGGTGTAAACCAAGGAACTAATTGCTCATATCTTGTATCAACAAGTTTTTCTCCTGTAAATTCTTTTAGTATTCTGAAAGGAATTATTTTCGTTTCCGGAGTATAGTTGGCAAAATCTTCATCTGAACCTTCTGCATATTTTTTACCGAAAACCTTAGGTAAAAGAACACTTGATAACACTACTGTTACAGGTTCAAATGTATATGGATTGAAGGTTTTAACTACAACATATTCAATATCTCTCCCTACGGTAAGAGCAGTGTTGGATGGAAGCGTCCATGGAGTCGTCGTCCATGCAAGGATATGTACATCTCCGTCAACATCATTAAACAATGCTGAAGAGTCTTTCTTTACTTTAAACTGAGCCACAACCGTTGTGTCCGAAACATCACGATAGGTTCCAGGCTGATTCAGCTCGTGAGAAGAAAGTCCTGTTCCTGCTTTTGGAGAGTAAGGCTGGATCGTGTAGCCTTTGTACAACAAATCTTTGCTATACAACTGCTTCAACAACCACCAAACGGTTTCCATATATTTAGACTTGTATGTGATGTACGGATCATCAAGGTCTACCCAATATCCGATTTTCTCCGTAAGGTTATTCCATACGTCGGTATAACGCATTACTGCTTCGCGGCAAGCTTTGTTATAGTCTTCAATAGAGATTTTTTTGCCAATATCTTCTTTCGTGATTCCTAACTCTTTTTCTACACCCAGTTCCACAGGAAGACCATGCGTATCCCAGCCTGCTTTACGGAAAACCTGCTTTCCGTTTTGAGTCTGGTAACGGCAGAAAATATCTTTCAATGCTCTTGCCATTACGTGGTGAATTCCAGGCATACCGTTTGCTGAAGGCGGACCTTCATAAAAAACAAACTCAGGATTTCCCTGACGAATCTCAACACTCTTATTGAAAGTTTTATTTTGTTTCCAAAATTCCGCTACATTGTCTGCTACGTCAATAAGGTTGAGGTTTTTGTATTCTTTAAATTGGCTCATTGTAAATATCTCAATATCGTTGATTAATTAAGTCTGCAAATTTACTAAAATTTGTCGGTTTATAATATATGTTTTATTTTGATATCTTCTATTAAAAAGTTCAATTTCAGAAATATAATAAAGAAAATTGTGAAAAGTGAATGGTGAATGGTCAATAAGTGAATTTTTCTGGGTGTTTTTTATATAAAATTTAATGCAATTTATTCAATAGCAGTGGGCTTTAGCTCACTTAAATAATAAAACCAATCCTATTGCTTTAGCCAAAACCTAATGATTGCGCAAAGTTCACAAAGGTCTTATAAATGAGTTAAAATTGTTCGCAAAGGCGTTTCACTCAGCAAAGGAAATCTGTGGTTAAGAAAACAAAGGTGATTCTAAAAATGAATATCTTAATAAGCGCTTATTGGCCGGAATTTTGTACATTTAAGTAGACCTAAAAACCCAAATGCTGTATGAAAATCTTTCCCCAACTGATATTTATGATTTGTTTAATCAGCAGTATCATCACTCAGGCTCAAAATAATTATCCCCAAAATTATTTCAGAAACCCACTCAATATTCCCATGCAGTTGGCTGCCAATTTCGGGGCTATCAGGACTAATCACTTTCATATGGGGCTGGATTTAAGAACCAATAGCCAGGAAAATCTTCCTGTTCTTGCAGCTGCAGCTGGCTATGTGAGCAGAATAAAAGTAGAGCGATATGGATTTGGAAATGCAGTGTACATCACTCATCCTAACGGCTATACCACAGTATATGCGCACCTGAACAAATATTTTAATACACTTGATGAATATGTAAAAGAAAGGCAGTATAAAGATGAGAAGTGGGAACAGGATATTACCTTTCAACCCGGACAGTTTCCTGTGGAAAAGGGACAACAGATTGCCTTGAGTGGAAATACCGGAGGATCTGCAGGCCCACATTTGCATTTTGAAATAAGAGATGCCCAAACAGAAGAATGTTTAAATCCGTTACTTTTTGGCTTTGCCATTCCTGATAATATTGCGCCCATCATCAGTGGATTATATTGGTATGACCGACGGTTCAGTACTTATGAACCAGGAGCCAACAGTATTGCTGTAAAAAAAGCAGGAAGTATTTATACGGCTAACCTCGTTCAGGTGAATTCTCCTGAAATAAGTTTTGCCATTAAAGCAGTTGATAAAGCTAATCAGGGTTTTAATCTAGGAATTTATAATGCTGACCTATTGATGGATGGTAAGCTGATTTACAGTTTTAAAATTGATAAGATCCACTATGATGATACTCGTTACCTCAACGGCTGTATAGATTATACCAAATTCATCAGAGATAAAGTGGGAATTCAGCACTTATCTAATTTGCCAGGAATGAAATTGCAGAGCTACAGCCTTTCGAATGAAAATGGGATTATTAAGCTTCAGGATGAGAATATTCATACCATTGAAATTGTTCTGAAAGACGTCAAAGGAAACACAAGCCGTCTGACAACCAAATTTCAGTTAAACAAAACATCAGACAAAATACCTTCTACGGCAAAAACGATAATGGCTAATCAAGGGAAAACCATTACCACAGAAAATACGGAGATTGCCTTCGGTAAAAATGCTATGTATGATGCGGTAAATTTCAATGCTTATGAAAAACCGGATACAGATCCGAATGCGGTTTCAAACAGTATTGTTTTACAAAGTCCTTACATTCCAGTTCAGGATGAATATACTTTAAAAATAAAACCGAATAGAAAATTACCCAATACAGAAAAAGACAAAGCTGTTATCCTCCTTGATTATGGCAGCGATAAAACCGTTGTCAAGGTAAAATGGAATGGTGATTGGGCAGAAGGGAAATTCAACAGATTGGGTACAGCGAAATTGTTGATTGACAATAATCTTCCATCCGTTTCATCAGGCTGGGCAGAAGGTGCATTGGTTAATAGCAGTTCTTTACTCTTAAAAGGAGCAACGAAAGTGGGAGATATTATTTCATTCCGTGCCGAACTGGATGGCAAATGGTTGAGGTTTGCCCGTGTAAAAGATAATTTTGTCTACACTTTTGATGAAAAATGTCCTAAAGGATCAGGTTCTCATACTTTAAAAGTAACAACCATCAATACTTCCGGAAATACCAATACCCAAACTTTTACGTTTCAAAGATAAAACTGTAGCTGCAATCATGAATACATTTTACATGAATACCTCCTACAATCTTGTAATTTTAAATAAATTTGCCTTTTAAAAATTAAAATCATTGGAATTTCATCCGTTAATCGAGAAAGCAGGGATTCAGGAAATCAAAATATTTCAGGAAGAAAAACTTCATGAGCTTTTGACTTATCTTGAAACTCATTCCCCTTTTTACCAGAAACTGTTCAAAGAAAATAATATCAATATTGCTGACATTCGTACGTTGGAAGATCTTCAGAAGATTCCTACCACTACAAAGAATGATCTCCAGCAGTATAATCATGATTTTTTCTGCATAACACCAGATAAAATTGTGGATTACAGCACCACTTCCGGAACATTGGGAGATCCGGTAACTTTTGGACTATCTGATAATGACCTGGAAAGGCTTGCTTATAATGAGGCGATATCATTTGCCTGTGCAGGAATTCAGAAAGGAGATGTTGTTCAGATGATCACGACCATAGATAAACGGTTTATGGCGGGTCTTGCTTATTTTCTTGGTTTAAGAAAAATGGGAGCGAGTGTGGTGAGAATGGGGCCTGGAATTCCGGAACTGCAGTGGGATTCTATTTTCAGATACAAGCCAAAATATTTGATTACCGTACCTTCTTTTCTACTGAAAATGATTGATTACGCTGAAAAACATGGGCTAGATTATAAAAACTCCAATGTGTATGGGGCTGTATGTATTGGCGAAAGCATCAAAAATCAGGATTTTACAGATAATATTCTTTCACAGAAGATCAAGGAGAAATGGGATATTAAACTCTTTTCAACGTATGCTTCTACCGAAATGAGTACCGCTTTTACAGAATGTGAATATCAGCTTGGAGGCCATCACCATCCGGAATTAATTATTACAGAAATCCTGGATGATGAAGGAAATCCTGTAAAAGAAGGAGAAAGTGGTGAACTTACCATTACAACATTGGGTGTTGAAGCTATTCCTTTATTGAGATTTAAAACCGGAGATCTTGTAAAAGCGCATGATGAGCCATGCCAATGCGGAAGAAATACAATGAGATTAGGACCTGTAGTAGGAAGAAAGCAGCAGATGATCAAATACAAAGGAACGACATTGTATCCACCTGCTATGAATGATATTTTGAATGATTTCAACAATATCTTATGCTATCAGATTGTTATTCAGGCTAACGAAATCGGACTTGACGAAATTATCATTAAACTAAGTACAGAAGCATATCATGAAGGGTTTGTCAATGAAGTAAGAGACCACTTCCGTGCTAAATTAAGAGTGAGTCCGAAAATTGAAATTATAGATTTTGATGTTCTTTCTAAAACCGTTTTTAATCCAAACAGCAGAAAACCAATCACTTTTATTGACTTAAGATAAAATTAAAATAAAGAGTGGGTAAAGATTTCCTTTTTATAATATCTTTGGAATCTTAAATAGTAAAACTAATACACTATGAAAAAATTATTTCTGCTGCTTTTTGTAGCTATTACCACAGCAACTTTTGCCCAAAATCAAATTAATATTGAATCTGGAAATTTTGACTTTCTGAGAGATCAGACTGAGGTAAATGTTCAGTTTAAATTTGAAAGTCCTCTTTTCCAGGCAGATAATTATACTGAAGCCCAATATCTTGAAAGAAGAAAGACAGAGACGCTGGCTAAGAAAGGCGATGAATCATGGAAAGAATGGGATGAAGAGTGGAAAAAGCATAAAGAATCTGTTTTTTTTGATAAGTTTCTTGAAGGAGTAAATGGGAAATCGAAAAAAATAAAATTCAGTAAAGGGGCTTCGGCAAAGTACACCTTAATACTAGTTACAAAGTGGATCTATGCCGGATGGACAGGATTTGTAACACAGCCTGCTAAGTTATCCTCAGAAATGATATTTGTTGAAACTGAAAATCCATCTAAAGTGTTAACTAAAGTTCAGGGTGATAAGATTGAAGGGATAGGAAGTAAAGGTAGCTATCGTATGGAATACGGAAGAATATCTGCAGCCTATGAAAAAACAGGAAAAGAATTAGGGAAAGCTATTAAGAATGCTTTAAAATAAAACAAAAAACGGTCTGAATTTTCAGACCGTTTTTTTATGCTTGATTTTGCTGTTCCTGTTTTTCCAGCTTGATCAGGTTGGCAAGGTTTTTAATTACTGTATCGTGCTTTCTTACAAAAGGATTGTCTTTATTCCAGACATAGCCTGCTAAAACAGCACAGATCTTTTTCTTTACATCCGGATTTTCCGGTTGATGGAAGAATAATTCCTGAAGATTTCCGGTATACCATTCTTTTACATACGTTGTGAAAACATCTACTCCGTATAAAATATAATCTGTGTACTCTTTCTGCCAGTCAATTTTTTCTCCTTTCAACTGTCTTAACGCCAGTTTTGCGGCCAGCATTCCGGATTCTGTGGCAAAAGCCATTCCCGAAGAGAAAACAGGATCAAGGAATTCAGAAGCATTACCTGTTAAAGCAAATCCGTCTCCGAATAAACTTTTTACTGAACAGGAATAATCTTTAAGATGTCTTGGTTCAAAAAGAAATTCTACATCGCCAAAACGTTTTACATAATAATCAGAAAGAGAAATGGCTTTTCTCAAAGCTTCTGTTGTATCTCCGTTTTCAGATAATTTGTCGATATATTCAGTAGGACCTACGATTCCTAAACTTGTGTTTCCGTTGGAAAAAGGAATTACCCAAAGCCATACTTCTGTTTCAATAATGTCAAAAGAAATCAAAGTTCCTTCTTCTCCGGGTTCTCTGTTGATATCATTTACATGAGAGAAAATAGCAGAGTGAGGTGATAATTTTGAAGGTTTCTCCAAATCAAGAAGACGAGGCAGTACTCTTCCGTAGCCACTGGAATCGATCACAAACTTAGCATGAATCTCTTTTGTTGCTCCATCCTTGTTTCTTACCGTAGTTATGGAATCTGTTCCGTCAAATTTGATGTCTATAACCTCAGTTTCAAATTCAAGATCAATCCCCTTATTCATTACTTCCTGAGCAAGAGTATTATCAAAATCAGCTCTCGGAACCTGCCAGGTCCAGTCCCAGCCTTCCCCGAATTTGTTGCTGAAATCAAAAATGCAGACTTCGTCACCACGAAGAAAACGAGCTCCAAGCTTTTTTTCAAAGCCTATTTTATCTAATGCAGGGAAAAGTCCGGCCTCCTCAAAGTGGTCCATTACCCTTGGAATTAAGCTTTCACCCACTACGAGTCTGGGGAATTTTGTCTTTTCGACTACTTTTACGCTGACATTATTGTTCTTCAGGTACGAAGAAGACACGCATCCGGAGGGTCCGGCTCCGATTACAAGAACGTCAACAAATTCTTTGCTCATCTTTGATTTTTTATTTTAATAATAACTTTTATCTTTGCCGCAAAATTAGTGACAAATAATTAATATTTTACAAAATTATCAACTATTACTTTTAATTGATGAAAATAAATAACTTTTTAGAACTGAAAGACTTTCAAAAAATTATCATTGAGAATGAAAAAATAGAACTGGATGAATCACTTTTATCGAGAGTGGATAAAAGTTTTCAGTTTTTAAAAGAATTTTCAAAAAATAAAGTAATATATGGTGTCAACACTGGTTTTGGGCCTATGGCTCAGTTTAAAATCAGTGATGAAGATACCCACCAGCTTCAGTATAACCTGATCAGAAGCCATTCTTCAGGAATTGGAAATCCTTTACCTGCCGAAGAAGTAAAAGCCTGTATGCTGGCAAGGTTGAATACCTTATCATTAGGGAATTCAGGAGTGCACCAGTCCGTTATTTATCTTCTTCAGGAGCTGATCAACAGAGATATTACTCCACTGATCTTTGAACATGGAGGAGTAGGAGCAAGTGGTGACCTTGTTCAGCTGGCTCACCTGGCTTTGGTATTAATTGGAGAAGGAGAAGTATTTTATAAGGGAGAAAGAAAATCTACCAAAGAGGTTTTTGAAACTGAAGGATTAGAACCGATAAAAGTTGAGATCCGTGAAGGTCTTGCTTTGATGAACGGAACTTCCGTAATGTCAGGAATCGGTATTGTGAATGCTTATAAAGCGAATCAGCTTACAGATATTTCCCTTAGACTTTCTTGTGCCATCAATGAAATTGTACAGGCTTATGATGATCATTTATCAGCAGCATTGAATGGAACTAAGAAACATTACGGTCAGCAGAAAGTGGCAGAAAGAATGCGTGCTCACCTGGCAGACAGTAAACTGATCAGAAAAAGAGAAGAACATCTTTATACCCATTTTGAAGAACAGGAAAAAGTATTCAAGGAAAAAGTTCAGGAATATTATTCTTTAAGATGTGTTCCTCAGATTTTAGGTCCGGTACTGGATACGTTGGAATACACAGAAAAAGTTCTTGAAAATGAGATCAATTCTGCGAATGATAACCCAATTATCAACGTTGAAGACCAGCATGTGTATCACGGAGGAAACTTCCACGGAGATTATATATCTCTGGAAATGGACAAACTTAAAATTGTAGTTACCAAACTTACCATGCTTGCAGAAAGACAGCTAAACTATCTTCTGAATGCTAAAATCAACGAAATTTTACCTCCTTTTGTCAATTTAGGTAAATTAGGTTTCAATTTCGGGATGCAGGGGGTACAGTTTACAGCAACTTCTACTACTGCAGAAAGCCAGATGCTGTCAAACTCTATGTATGTTCACAGTATTCCAAACAATAATGATAATCAGGATATCGTTAGTATGGGAACAAATGCTGCTGTAATCTGCAGAAAAGTCATTGAAAATGCCTTTGAGGTATTGGCTATTGAAGCTATTACCATCATTCAGGCGGTTGAATATCTTGGATTCCAGGATAAGGTTTCATCCTCTACAAAAGAACTGTATGACGAAATCAGAAAAATTATTCCTGCTTTCTCAGACGATATGGTCATGTATCCGTATCTGGAGGAAGTAAAGAAATATCTGAAAGGAATGTAACTATTGGTTGCCATCAATTGTCTTTTAAAAAAAGGCTTCCAACATCAACTTAAAAAAACTAAAAACGATATAAACACTAACGCATGAAATGTGCAATTGTAACAGGAGGCTCCAGAGGAATCGGGAGAGCAATCTGTATAAAACTGGCTGAAGAGAAAAACTATCACATCCTTATCAACTACGCTTCAAATGAAACGGCAGCCAAAGAAACATTGGCTAAAGTGGAAGAATTGGGTGCTACCGGAGAAATCCTTAAATTTGATGTAGGAAACACCGAAGAAACACAAGCTGTTTTAACGGAGTGGCAGGAGAAAAACCCTGATGCCGTGGTAGAAGTGATCGTCAATAATGCCGGAATCACAAGAGACGGTCTTTTTATGTGGATGCAAAAGGAAGACTGGAACAGTGTAATCAATACAAGTCTGGACGGATTCTTCAATGTGACCAATTTCTTTATTCAAAAGCTGCTTCGTAACAAATACGGAAGAATCATCAATATGGTTTCTGTATCGGGAGTAAAAGGAACAGCTGGTCAAACGAATTATTCTGCAGCAAAAGGAGCTTTAGTAGGAGCTACAAAAGCCCTTGCTCAGGAAGTTGCCAAAAGAAATGTTACCGTAAATGCAGTAGCCCCTGGTTTCATCAAAACAGATATGACTCAGGAATTCAATGAAGAAGAACTGAAAGCAATGATTCCTGCCAACAGATTCGGAGAAGCAGAAGAAGTGGCGGATCTTGTAGCATTTTTAGCATCTAGAAAATCTTCCTACATTACAGGAGAAGTGATTAATATTAACGGAGGAATTTATTCATAACATGGAAAATAGGGTTGTAATTACCGGAATGGGAATTTATTCCTGCATCGGGACGTCTTTAGAAGAGGTCAGGGAATCCCTATATCAAGGAAAATCCGGTATTGTTTTAGATCAGGACAGAAAAGAATTTGGTTTCAGGTCCGGCCTTACAGGAGTAGTTCCGAAACCTGATCTGAAAAATCTTTTAAACAGACGCCAGCGTGTCAGCATGGGAGAAGAAAGCGAATATGCTTATCTTGCTACTATGGATGCTTTAAAACAGGCGAATCTGGACGAAGAATTCTTAGATGCTCATGAAGTGGGGATCTTATACGGAAATGACAGTGTTTCCCAGGCAGTCGTAGAATCTATCGATATTGCAAGGGAAAAGAAAGATACTACATTGATGGGATCGGGAGCGATCTTTAAATCAATGAACTCAACAGTGACGATGAACCTTTCAACCATTTTTAAACTGAAAGGAATTAATCTTACCATCAGTGCAGCATGTGCAAGCGGTTCCCATTCTTTGGGACTGGCTTATATGATGATCAAAAACGGATTTCAGGATATGATTATCTGTGGTGGTGCTCAGGAAACCAACAAATATTCCATGGCGAGTTTTGATGGATTGGGAGTATTCTCAGCCAGAGAAGATGAGCCTACAAAAGCATCCAGACCTTTCGATGCAGAAAGAGACGGACTGATTCCCAGTGGCGGAGCAGCCAGCCTGATTGTTGAAAGCTTAGAATCTGCCCAAAGAAGAGGAGCTCCGATTATTGCCGAAATTATCGGGTATGGTTTCTCTTCAAACGGAGGTCATATTTCAACACCCAATGTGGACGGGCCGGCTTTAGCAATGGACAGAGCGTTAAAACAATCAGGATTAAAAGCTTCAGACATCGATTATATCAATGCTCATGCAACGTCTACTCCAATTGGGGATGCCAATGAGGCAAAAGCCATTTATGAGATCTTCGGGAGTGAAGTTCCGGTAAGTTCTACCAAATCTATGACGGGACATGAGTGCTGGATGGCAGGTGCAAGTGAAGTTATCTACTCCATTCTGATGATGCAGAATAATTTTGTTGCTCCGAATATTAATCTGGAAAACCCTGATAATGAAGCACAAAAGATAAATTTAGTGGCAAAAACAAAAAATCAAAAAATTGATGTATTTTTGTCGAATTCTTTTGGGTTTGGGGGAACCAATTCTGCATTAATAGTTAAAAAATTTGATTAAAAACATGGAAAGGGAAAAAATTGTTGCTATTGTTAATGATTTTCTTGTCAACGAATTCGAGGTAGACGGAGACGAAATCAGTAACGATGCCAACCTTAAAAATACACTGGGCTTAGACAGCTTAGATTATATCGACATGGTAGTCGTGATCGAATCCAATTTCGGGGTGAAATTAGGAGAAGCAGATTTCAAAAAAATGGTAACATTTGATGATTTCTATACAACGATTGAAAATAAGATTGCTGAAAAAAACGCTTAGTTATTGAGTAAATCTTTATTCTATAAAATGTGCCAATGTAACAATATCACAGTGATCCGGTAACGGACACTTCAAAAAGGTATTATTACATTGGCTCTCTGTTATATTAAATTCTAGATATGAACAAGTGGAAAGGTAAATCTAAAGGAACAGTACTCGGATACAGAATATTCGTCTGGTGTATTAGAAATATCGGGATCAGAAGTTCATATGGTGTGCTGTATTTTGTAGCAGCATATTATTCACTGTTTCAGAAGAAAAGCAACCAATACATTCTTTATTATTTTCAGAAAAGACTGAACTATGGATACTGGAAATCCAAAACCTCCATATTTAAAAGTTATTTTACCTTCGGAAAAGTTCTGATCGATAAAACAGCTATTTCTGCCGGACTTAGAGAAAAATACACCTATGAGTTTGACGGTATTGAAAACCTCAGAAATCTTTTAGCCGCTAAAAAAGGAGGTGTACTGATCAGCGCTCATATCGGTAATTTTGAAATTGCAGAGCATTTTTTTGCCGATATTGATTTCGACTGTCAGATCAATCTGGTGACTACAGATCAGGAAGTTACCGTCATCAAGGAATATCTTGAAAGTGTTGCTGTAAAAGAGAGTAATATCAAGTTCATCTATGTAAAAGAAGACATGTCTCATATCTTTGAGATCAATCAGGCTTTGTCCAATAATGAGCTTATCTGCTTTACCGGAGACCGTTATTTTGAAGGATCCAAATATCTGGAAGCAGACTTATTGGGAAAGAGCGCAAAGTTTCCGGCTGGCCCGTTTTTGATTGCCTCAAGATTGGGAGTTCCCGTAGTCTATGTGTATGTGATGAAGGAAAATAATCTTCATTACCACTTGTATGCAAGAGTGGCTCAGAATATCAAAAACCGTGATTCACAGGGGCTTTTACAGTCATATGTTCAGAATCTGGAAACCATGGTGAAAAAATATCCCCTTCAATGGTTTAATTATTTTGATTTTTGGGATGATGTTGATTAATTTTTCTATTTTTATCCCGTAAAAACAAACGAAAAACTAAAAACCATTAAGATGTACTAAGAATTAAGATCATTAAATAGTATTTTCCAAATAAAATTTCTTTGTTTACTGTACCAAAGTAATCTTTAAATATCTTAAATTCCCTGTTTCTTAATTATTAAAAGCACATTCTCTTTTGAAGAAAGCATATGACATACTTGTAATCGGCAGCGGATTGGGAGGTCTTGTTTCGGCTCTTATTTTGGCGAAAGAAGGTATGAAAGTGTGCGTTCTTGAGAAAAATAATCAATATGGAGGAAATCTGCAGACCTTTTCAAGAGATAAACTTATTTTTGATACCGGAGTGCATTATCTGGGAGGCTTATCCAAAGGGCAGAATCTGAACCAGTTCTTTTCCTATCTTGAAATCATGGATGATCTTGAACTTCAAATAATGGATGAAGACGGCTATGACAGGATTAGCTTTGGAGATGATGAAATAGAATATCCACATGCACAAGGCTATCAGAATTTTGTAGAACAGCTTTCCAAATACTTCCCCGAAGAAAAAGAAAATCTTGAAAACTATTGTGAAGAAATTCAGTATGTATGCAGCCAGTTTCCCAGATATCATGTGGTAGGAAAAGACAACTACAACGAAGAAATCCTGCACCTTAATACCAAAAGATTCATCGAATCTGTTACCCAGAATAAAAGACTTCAGTCGGTTTTACTGGGTTCTAACTTTTTATATGCCGGAGATTCTGAGAATGTTCCCTTTTATGTACATGCTTTGACGGTAAATTCTTATATCCAAAGTGCTTACAAATGTGTGAAAGGAGGAAGTCAGATCTCTAAACTTCTGATCAGAAAACTTCGGGAATATGGAGCCGAAGTACACAAGCATTCGGAAGTGTCAGAATTTGTTTTTAATGAAAATAATATACTGACCTCTGTCAAAACAAAAACAGGAAAAGAATACACGGCAAAACAATTTATTTCAAATATAGAAATCCGTTCCACTATTAAGCTTATTGGTGAAGAAAGACTTAAGAAATCTTTTCTGAACAGGGTTTTAAGCTGGAAGCCGGTTTCATCATGCTTTAGTATTTACCTTGTTTTAAAACCTCACTGTCTTCCGAATTTTAATTATAACAGATATCATTACTCCTCTGAAGAACAGGTTTGGAACGCATTCCAATACCGGAAAGAATCATGGCCGGAAACGTATATGCTTTCTTCCACACCGTCGAAACGTCATCCTGAATTCGCAGAAAGTCTGACGGTGATATCTTATATGGATTTTGATGAGGTTAAAGAATGGGAAAATACCTTCAATACTGTTGCTGATGAGCATGAAAGAGGAAATTCTTATGAAAGATTTAAGCTTGAAAAAACAGAAAAAATGCTTGACGCTCTGGAAAAGAAAATTCCAAATGTAAGGCATGCCATTGAAACACTCTATACTTCCTCTCCTTTGTCTTATCGGGACTATATCGGGAATTGTGAAGGAAATATGTATGGATACATGAAAAGCTCGGAGAATCCCCTTAAAACGATGGTTTCTCCCCGTACCAAAATTGACAATCTTTTTCTGACCGGACAATCCGTGAATATGCATGGGATCTTAGGCGTTACTATCGGAGCTTTTAATACCTGTGCTGAAATTATCGGAAAAGAAGCGATAGATATGCGGCTGACCCAAATGATTAATAAAAACTAAAGTGAAAAAAACTAAAACCATTTATTCATCTTACAAAAGAATTTTTCTTTATTTCACTTTTTGTGTTTTACTCACATCTTGCGGAATCTCAAAGTCCATCAAACATATTCCCGAGGTAAAACAATATGCTCTGGAAGTTCCGAAAGTAAACCAGATCAATGACAGTACATTCAGCTACAATCAGAATTATCTTACCAAAAATAGACAGCAGCTCTGGGAACTTTATATCAAAGGAAATCCTTTGCAGCTTGGATATAATAACGGAGCATTGACTCAAAGCTTAATGCAGAAACAGGAAGGTATTTTCTTTTCAAAAGTGGAAGGGTTTGTGCCCTCAAAATTCAGACAAAGGCTGTTAAGAGGCTTTTTAAAATGGTATAACAGAAAAATGTACCTCAACGTAAGAGAAGATTATCAGGCAGAATTATTTGGCTTGTCACAATATTCATCCAATCAGTATGATTTTATTGCACCCAAATATTTAAGAAATCTTTACCTGCATGGAGCGCATGATATAGGACACGCTATGCAGGATCTTGCTATGGTGGGCTGTACATCTCTTGCTGTATGGAATGAAAATACTGAAGATGGAGACTTGTTGATTGGAAGAAATTTCGATTTTTATGTGGGAGATGATTTTGCTAAAAATAAATTGGTAGAATTTGTGCAACCCGAAGAAGGCATTCCCTACATGTCGGTAAGCTGGCCGGGAATGATTGGTGTGGTTTCCGGAATGAATAAAGAAGGAATTACAGTGACCATTAACGCTGGAAAATCAAAAATTCCTTTAACGGCAAAGACTCCGATTTCCCTTGTTACAAGAGAGATTCTGCAATATGCAAAAAATATAGAAGAAGCTATTGCCATTGCCCAAAAAAGAAAAGTTTTCGTTTCAGAGTCCATTCTTGTGGGAAGTGCGGCAGATAAAAATGCAGTCATTATTGAAGTTTCACCTAAGAATTTCGGAGTGTACAGAGTGCAGAATACCAGCAGAGTTCTTTGTACCAATCATTTCCAGTCTGAAGCTTACAAAGATGACAAAAGAAATCAGACACAGATTGAAGAAAGCCATTCCGAATATCGTTATGAAAAACTTCAGGAGCTTTTGCAGGAAGAAAAAAAGATCACTCCGGAAAAGATGGCTTCTATTTTAAGAAATAGATCCGGATTGAAAGATAAAAATATAGGTTATGGAAATGAAAAAGCACTTAATCAGCTATTGGCTCACCATGCCGTTATATTTTCGCCTCAGAAAAAGCTGGTTTGGGTTTCTTCTAATCCGTATCAGCTGGGAGAATTTGTATGTTATGATCTGAATGAGATTTTTTCCGGGAAGCAGTTGTCGCAAAGTTTACAGGCAAAAACAGGATTGAATATTGCGAGAGATCCGTTTGCTGATTCTGAAGAGTTTGAGCATTATGAACAGTCTAAAATGTTGGGCAAAGAAATCAATGAGGCAGCTGATGACAAAAAGATGCTGTTGACAGATGATATAATTCCATCCTACCAAGCCATGAACCCTGATTTTTGGCAGGTCTATTATCAGTCGGGAAAATATTATTTTAGCAAAAAAGAATATTCAAAGGCAAAAATGGAGTTTGAAAAAGCATTGACGAAAGAAATTACAACAGTTCCGGACAGAAAAAATGTTGAAAAATACCTGAAGAAAACTTTAAAGAAACTGAAATGATCCCTAAATATATAAAACTGCTGTTCTGCATTCCTTTTGTCATTATCATCTGTTATTCTGTGTATTTGTGTACCGTTTACAGTTCAATACCAGACACCATCACTATTCACGGTTACGGAAGTATGAAAGACAATTATGGAAGCAAAATCTTTCTTGTGTTTCCTGTACTTATGAATCTCGCTGTTCTTGTGTTTATTTGGCTGATCATCAGAAGACCTGATAAAATAAAATTTACTTTTGAAATCAAAGACGATGAAAAAGAAAAAACCTACCATATCACACAGTTAGCTCTGGTAATTATTGCGATATTTGTCACCATAATGATGACGCCATTATCATTCGCTGATGTGGTTTATAAATAATTGATTATGAAAAAACTTTTAACCCTATTCTTTTCCGTATCTGCTATTTTATTCTTTTCTCAGGATAGAAAAGAGATCGGAAATACTTTCATTAAAGCTTTGCTAGTAGATAAAAATGCGGAAAAAGCACACTCTTATTTTGATTCTTCCGTGGCAGGACAAATTCCGGTAGATCAGCTTAAAGCTATACCGGAACAGCTTCAGAGCCAGGTTGGAGGATTGAAAAATATCCTTGAAGTAAATAATGAAGGAAACACCTATTATTACTATTCCGAATTTGAAAAAACAAAACTTGATATTCAAATTACTTTCGGAGAAAATAATAAAATGCTGGGTTTCTTTTTAGTCCCGCATAAAACATTTGAAAAACCCGATGAGAAAACCACACTTAAAATAAAAAGTGATGGAATTGAACTGAATGGAACTTTATTGCTTCCTCCTTCCAACAATAAAAAGAAACTGGTTATTTTCGTTCATGGATCAGGAGCACATGACAGAGACGAAACCATTGGGGAAAATAAGCCGTTTAAAGATATTGCAGAATATCTTTTAGCCAACGGAATTGCTTCTTACCGATATGATAAAAGAACCTATTCCTACCCTGAAACATTTAATGAAAAATCTACTGTAGAACAGGAAACCATCAATGATGCTGTAAACGCAGCTCTTTATTTTAAAAATAATGCTGATTACAAAGGATATCAGATTATCATTCTTGGGCATAGCCAGGGAGCGTATATGATGCCAAAAATTGCAGAAAAGGCTCAGGTTTCAAAATATGTTTTTATGGCTGGAAATGCAAGACCATTACAGGATTTATTAGTGGAACAGTATGATTATTTTCATGCTATAGATCCAACTAAAGTTCCTGCAGAGGCGGTTCAGGAAGTAAAAAAGCAAGTAGCATTTTTAAATTCATCTAAATTTAAGCTAAGTTCACCCTCGTCAGAGCTTCCTTTGGGACAATCTGCACCCTATTGGAAATATATAAAGGATTACAATCAGCTTAATGAGGTTAAAAAAGTAAAAGCTCCCATGTTTTTTGCACAAGGGGGAAGAGATTATCAGGTAACTGAGAAAGACTTTAACCTTTGGAAAGAAACATTGAAAAATGATAAGACAGCCGTATTTAAGTTTTATCCTGCATTAAGTCACTTATTTATTTCCGGTACCGGAAAACCATCTCCAAAAGATTACGAAACAAAAGGCAAGGTAGATGAGCAGTTTTTGAAAGACCTTACCCAATTTATTTTGAAATAGTTGAAAATATATATTCAATTTTGATAAGCCTGGAACATTGTTCCGGGCTTTTTTAATTATTTTCCGGGCTTACTTTATTCAAAAATAAAAAAGCAGTTATTCCTGAAAGAGCAGAAAGGGTAGTACTTAATATAAAACTGCCAATAACATATTGCAGCAGGTTGTTTTTAATCAATTCAAAATTTAAATCCTGACTTAATAGATCACTGTCACCACTTACAAAAGGGGCACCCAGAAACAGGGAAGCCGCTATAATAAAAGGAATAAAAGGAGGAAGACTCACATTGGACGCTACAAATGCAAGTACTTTATTAAGTTTAAAAAGTACAGATAAACTGATTACCAAAAGAGTCTGAAATCCCCAGAAAGGTGAAAGTCCTATAAACACTCCCAGTGCTATAGAAAATGCTTTCGTACGGTTACTTCCGTCACTTTCTAAGACATCTTCCTGTATGAATCTTTTAAAGCTTTTTTTTTTGAAATTATTCACGAAATTTCTCGGAATAATATAAAGCAGGGTAATCGTCACCAAAATCGTATTCAGAATACTGATTCTGGTGAAATCTTTGAAGGGTCTGAAATGCGAAACCCGCTCTGCAGGATCATATAAAACCTTGATCGGAACATTCTTTACCGGAACATGCCTCCATGCAGTTCTTACAATAATTTCGATTTCGAATTCAAACTTTGGAGTAAAGTATTTTTTTGGAATTTTATGCAAAGGATAAAGCCTGTAACCGGACTGTGTATCTTCCAGCCTGATACCGGTTTCAAACCAGAACCAGAAATTGGAAAAACGGTTTCCGAAGCTGCTTTTCTTAGGAATACCATCCTGAGACATATTTCTGTTCCCGATCAGGAGAACATCTTCTTTTTCCTGAAGAAGAGCTTCTACAAATACCGGAATATCATCCGGATAATGCTGTCCATCCGAATCAATCGTGATGGCGTAATCATAGCCTGACTTCTTAGCTGCTCTGAAGCCTGTTTTAAGACCATTTCCTTTTCCTTTGTTCTCCGGAAGGGAAATAACCGTAATCTGAGGATATTGAGAAAGAATCTGTACCGTAGAATCTGTGGAACCATCATTGACCACGATAATGCTTTCGGTGTAGTCCAGAACGCCGTCAATAACCCTCTTCAGGGTTTTTTCATTATTGTAGGTAGGTATTAAAACACATATCTTCTTTTCGGAAATAGCGTCTTGTACTTCAGCAAGCAACATTTTTTTATTTTAAAGTGGCTCTTTCAGCCTCTGTCATGGTTTTAGATTGCATTGCAAACCTTTTGATATAGCTTTTTAATGCTGTATTCTGTTTGCTGTAATTGTTCAACAGGAAAGCTTTATCATCCTTCAAACTTCCACGATATCCTACAATTTTCGGAATATTTTCCTGAACGCTCATTCTGATCAGACGTAATTCCGCATTATTAGGATTGTTTTTGATAACAGCTTCAAGGCTTGTAGCTCCTGTTTTTACCAGTGATTTTCTGTTACTTTTAGCAATTTTTGCTTCCATAATCTTTGCTGCTGCCTTGTATCCTACAGTGACTGCATCAGAACCGGATTGTTTGTCCGCTGTTTCAATGAAGTTTTGTGTATTAGTATTAGATTCATTGGCTTTAGCATAGCTGTTTCTCAATGCTTCAAGATCAGACTGAAAGAAAAAAGCAAATGCTGCAAAGAATGATAAGATTAGTTTCATGATGGTAATTTTTTATAGCTTACAGACAATTTCAATGCAATAGTCTCGCCAAAAGAAGTCGTGTTTTTTACTTTAACATCTTCTTCATTTTCAGCAATATCCAGTTGAAGTACCAGATCAGGTGTTTCAAAAGGATTGATAATCGCCATGAACTTTACATTGGAAGCTGTTTTCAGAAATAACTTTGAACCTGTAAATTCCTCAGTCAGTTCCTTAATAATTTGCATCATACAAACACCGGGAGTTACCGGATTTCCAGGAAAATGTCCTTTAAAAATCTCGTGGTCTTTATTAAGGTTGATATGAGCGGTAAACTTTCCGTCTTCTGTCTTATCGTATGAGGTTAATGTGTAAAAGTCTGTAAGAATGGTTTGCATGATCTTATTTTTTAAGATTAAATGTACAATACAATCTGATCTGAAAAGAACTCAAATATTGTACAATTTTTCCTGTTGGAACTTATTCTGTTTCGGTTATTTGAACTAGTTTTATATTGATCTTAAAGTCTTTGTGCTGTAGATTTAAGCTATCCGCGAAGATATGCTTTTTTGCATCAAAAGTAAAATTGATTTTTTCCTTGTTATTTTTCGTGTAAATGATCTGTTTCAATAAATTGTTTTCTTTACTGAAGAATAAGTAATACCTTTTATTCTCAATTTTAGAAAGATAAATTTTCGCATTTTCATTCTCAAAACTTTCGCTTACCGGATATTGTTTTTTCAGAAGCTGCTGAAAATCATTCTTCAGGAAATTGATCACGATTTTTTTATCCAGATCAGGAAGTACATAATTCAGTTTAAAATTCTTATCAGAAACCTCAAAATCAATCAATTTATTTCCAAAATCTGATGTTAAAGCAACACGATGGGTTGTTTCATTCAATTTCTTAATGATCAGAATTCCGCTCACATGGTTTTTATAAATGTCCATCTGGCATTTGTATACATAATCTTCGGTGGAAGAAAAGTATAAATTTTCAACCATCTTTTCAGAAGAAGAGACAGGTTTTGCTTCTGTTAACTGATACGTCTTACAGGAAACAACCAGGATTAGAATCAGACTATAAAGAAAACTCTGACGCAGGAATGGAAGCATTGATCTTTGTATTTTTGAAAACAATATTCGTAGTATCTCCGGAAGCTTCAGTCATATTCACCTGGGAAACTGTCGATTGGTTCTTGGGGAAATACAGCTCAATCTGCTTGATATATTTCAACAGCTGCGAAGTCTTAGGAATAAACTTAGCTACATTGTAATTTCCGTTCTTAAAATAGGTTACCGTAAATTCCGGATCATTGAACATGGTTCCGTTTGAGCTTCCCACAATCAGTTTATTGATTTTTTCAAATGTTTTGCTCTTTGCATCTACAGAAGATTTTTTCCCCTGATCATTGATGAAGATTTTATTGCTTTTAAAAACAATGCTGTACTGATAGGGTTTCGTATACTTCCAGCTCAGCATATTGGGTGTCTGCAAAGACATTTTCCCATAGGTAACAATGCTTTTATCCAGGAAATCCATTTTTTTGGTCTGGGTAAAATCACTCTGCAGCGTTTTAATTTCTTTCGTTTCTGAAGAAACCTTCGATACAAATGTTTTGGCTTCAGCTCCTGACATTGCGGTGTTTTGTGCAAAAAAGAAACCGGAAACCAGTAAGAATGCTCCGAAAGCAATATTTTTAATCATTTCTATTTGAATTTATCACTGTATCAACAGTAAAGGTTGAATATTTTTTATCCTTCAAAAATACTAATAAATTGGTCAGAACCCGAAAGGTCTTTTCCGAAGTGTCATGAAGGAGGATAATACTTCCTTTTTTCAGTCCTTTGGTTACCCGGCTGTAGATTTTATTTTCATCATCAATAATGGTATCCAATGACCGGACATTCCACCCGATGCTCTTTTTATTTGTCTTTTTGATTGCTTTTGCAATATTGGGATTTGTCACTCCAAAAGGTGGTCTGTAAAGATTGGTTTGGATATTTCCCACATTTTTCATGATTTTATCACACTTTTCAATCTCCTCAATCATCTTTGAAGTGGATAAAAATCCGGTAGAATTAGAATGTGATAAGGTATGATTACCAATTGTATGCCCTTCTGCAATGATTCTCTGAAATGTTTCAGGATATTTATCAATCTGTTTCCCGATACAGAAAAAGGTTGCCCTTATCTGATGCTCTTTAAGCAGGTCCAAAAACTTTGGAGTAAATTCGGTGGGGCCGTCATCAAACGTAAGAGCCACTTCTTTAATTCTGGTGCGTTTATGAGTAAGGCTGTTGACAAAATATCCCAGTTCAATATCAAAAGAACCCCAAACTACAATTGCAGAAAAAGCAAAAAAACAAAACAGGTATACCCAAAAACTTCCGTGAAACGCATAGATAAAAACGTTACAGAAAAGATAGAACAGGATGAAGGGATAATGTTTCATTGCTGATTGCTTTTTATTGTTAAACTTCCTGAATTTATACCCATTTTGTCATTCTGAGTGTAGCGAAGCGAAATGAAGGATCTATCATATAAAAGCACAGATTCTTCCTTCGTGAGAATGACAGCAGCACTTTTTTTAATGCTTCTCTTTCATTAAGCTTTTTCCAGTAACACCAAACTATGATCATCACCTCCCAGATGATTGTAAAGAAGTATATTTTTCACGTTCTCTTTTTTCACAGAATTGATCAGCATCATTTCCGGAATCTGCTGTTCTTTTAGAATATGACAGGCTATGAAAGTTGAGAATCCGCTTGCCGTGTTGAATTCTCCACTTAAATGTTTATAGTACAGCTGTGCGGAATCCGGAAAGATATCCATTGTTTTTTTATAATACATATCTGATTGTGCATCTCCACTGAATCCTAAAATAACCCCATCAATATCATGAGTGGAAAGATTGTTTTGAACCAAGAAATTCTGGATGAAATTCTTTACTTCACTCAATTCAACCTTATTGCTGATTTGGATATTCTTAAGTTTTGCATAGGAGTTTTCAGTCTTATCTTTTCCCAGAACAAAAAAGCTGGCTCCTTCACCCCAGATTACTCCGTTGGTATTGGAATTCAAATAATCAGCAGGAACATCTGGTTCTTTTTTGATTGTGTTATTCAGGCAATAAAGTTCCATGGTTCTGTCCGTCTGCTCATCTGTAGAACCTACCAGAACATTTTCTGCTTCTCCGTCATTGATCTGAAGCTGGGCGTCCAATAATGAAAACTCCAGGGAAGACGAAGTATTTACATAGGTGAAGTTGTAAGCATGGCATTGTAATCCCAGTGCGATTTGTCCTGCTACCGTGTTGTGGGTAGACTGGATAAAAAAGGTAGGTGTAAGGAACTCTTCATGATTATCAATCACATTTTTCAGAAACTTTTCAGAGTCCTGGGAGCAACCCATTCCTGTTCCTACAATAATAGCGTCAGGTTTTTCAATTCCTGCTTCTTTTAATGCATAATGTGATGCGACGGAGCTCATTTTAACCGTTTTGGACATTCTTCTGATCATGGCTGGTGGAATGAACTCTTTGTAATTGGGTTCTATCGCTTTAATGATGTTTGAAGAATTTCCAGGAGTAAGGTTCTGAAGAATATTTTCGTTTAAAGTGTCCTGAACTGAGATACAGGATGCACTGTTGATGTATACTGCACTCATGATTTTGAGAAAATTAAGGTAGAACAGTTTCCTCCAAATCCAAATGAGTTAGAAAGTACATTATCAATGTTTTTCTCTTTCAGTTCGGTAACAGGAGTAAGGTCGAACTCTTCCATTTTTGTTTTGAAATTCAGGTTCGGGAAAATCACACTGTTTTGCATGGCTAGAATTGAAAATACGGCTTCAATTCCTGCAGCAGCAGCTAAAGTATGTCCTGTAAATGCTTTTGTAGAGCTGAATTCAGGTACCTGATTTTCACCGAAAATTCTGATCATGGCAATTCCCTCAGATAAATCGTTATTGGGAGTAGCCGTTCCGTGAACGTTGATATAATCTATATTTTCTTTTTCCAATCCGGAGACTTTCAGGGCTTGCTGCATGGCTAGAAATGCACCCTGTCCGTTGTCTGACGATGCAGTCTGATGGTGTGCATCATTAGCATTTCCATATCCGGAAAGATAAGCGAGAACCTTTTTGTTTTCTTTTTTGACCATTTCTTCAGATTCAAGGACTAAGAAAGCCGCAGCTTCCCCAAGATTCAGCCCTTTTCTGTCGTTGTCAAAAGGAGTATTGTAAGAATCTGTAAGAATCATCAGCGTATTGAAACCATTCAAAGTAAATTTTGAAAGAGAATCTGTTCCTCCGACAATCACACGATCCAAAACTCCGTTTTTAATCAGTTTAGCGCCCATCATAATGGCATTGGCTGCTGATGAACAGGCTGTACTGATGGTAGAAACAATGCCTTTTAATCCCAGATAACCGGCAATAGCCAATGAAGAATTTCCGGCATCATGGGCGTCAATATATTTTTGCTTTTCAGGAAAGTCTTCGTAAGAGTAGAAGTATTTTTCAGTGATATCCATTCCTCCTACACTGGTAGAAGAGATCAGTCCGGTTCTGTACCCATTGATATCTGAAATTCCTGCACTTTCTACAGCTTCTTTTGCAGCAATCATTCCTAATAAAGAAGTTCTTGTCACATTATTGTCTTCATCAAGCTGAAGTTTTTCTACAAGTTCTTCGTTGGATAATTTTATTTCACCCGTTTTAATGGCTCCTGTATGACGGGTTTCAAACATTTCGATATCTGAAATTCCATGTTTTCCGGATTGTAATGAAATAAAATTTTCCTCCACATTGTTACCGATGGAGGAAATGATGCCCATTCCCGTTATGGCAATTTTTTGACTCATGGTATTAAATCATAAAACAGTGCAGCAATGTGATGGTTGTTCAATAATTGTCACATTGCTATACTGTTAGATTGTTGTATTTATTTTGTTCTGTTATCCTCGATGAATTTTGCCATCGTATCGATAGACTGGAAAATCTCTTTTCCTTTTTTAGGATCAGCTAACTTTATTCCATAGTCTTTATCCAAAAGAACGATCAATTCCAAAGCATCGATAGAATCTAATCCTAATCCTCCTCCGAACAATGGATCAGTATCTTTGATTTCTTCTACAGATACGTCTTCAAGATTAAGAACTTCAATAATTTTGTGTTTCAATTCTGTTTTTAAGTTTTCCATAATTAAGTTGGTTTATCAGTGCTTCGGCATATCATAAAGATCATTACATCATTGCACTGTTATATTGTTACATTTTTATAAGGTTAGCAAATATACAAAAGCTTTATAATTTTCCTGATACAATTCTACCCAGCCACACAATACTTTATCAGCCTTCCCGGAGAGCAGGATTTGTTCAGAATAATCGTTTAAAAAATTTTCATCAAATTCATCTAAAACAAAAAAAGCATTTTCGGTCTGCATTTTGTGCTTAATGCTGATTTCGCCTACACAGATGTTGGGTAGAGTATAGACAAAAACGGCAGGACTCGGATAAAAGTTATCCTGATCGTTGATACTTTCCTGATATTTGAAATCTGTGTCCAGACTGGAAGATCTGTTGGCAAAAACAATAGCTGTTCTGTTGTGATCATCATCTTTCAGAATGGTTTCAGCGGAAAGAAAAGCCAGTTTACTCAAATGATCCATTTTATGAAATTTAGGATAGCTGAGATCTAAACTTTTATAAGCTTCTTTGGCAAATTCCTGAAAGGTTTCGGCAGGGCTTTCAAAAATAAGATTTCCGTCAACGGTTATTTTTGAATGTTCTATGGTGCAGGTGTTTGTTTTCTTCATTAATGGTATTTCCATTATTTCTTCAGCAGGCTTTCTATTAATTTATTTTGAGATTCAATGAGTTTCGAAATCTGCTCCTGATTTTTTAGAATACTTTCAATAAGTTCAGGCGATTGCATATTGATAGTTGATTCAGCAGAAACAACATAAGAAGTGCCCTCAAAATTTGCATTTGGAAAATTAATAGTAGATATATTTTCTAATAACTCATAGATGTCTGTTTCAAAAACCTCTGCAATTTTTCCCAGCTTATCTATATTGGGTTTTGTCTGATCTGTTTCCCATTTGTTATAAGGCGGTTGTGAAATATCTAATCGGTAAGCAGCATCAGCCTGTGACCAGTTTTTATCTTGTCTTAGCTGTTTTAGTTTGGTTCCTAAGCTCATGGAGGTATTTTTTACAAATATAAAATAATTTGAAATGATAACTGTTGGTTATTGATTTTATAACCAACAGTTGTTGTACAGATATTAAATTCTAAATAATATTGCATCTGTTATCACATCAATGTGATAAAAAAGTTTATATTTAACACATTAAAAAACAAATGTCTATGAAAAAAACTATTTTCCAGCTTTGCTTTCTTCTTGCCATTCTGTCTACCTTATGGTGTTGCCGGAATGAAGAATTCTCTACAGAAGATTCTGCTCAGCAACGCTCTTATAATTCTTCAGCCAGATTTTCATCAAAAAGTTTCTGGAAGGAAGACGAAGTGTACATCAGTAAAGTACATCAGGTATTTATGAAAGTAGCCAATATGGAACACGTAAAAAGCAAATATGGTGATCTGTATTGGGATTATGCCATGACTTTCGGCCAGTTTGGAGAAAGTTATCTTTTGGTACCTGTAGTAAAAGACAACAGAGTGGTTTTGCTGATGGAAGCTGTAAGAGAAGGAAATAAAGTCTATTTCTTTGAAAAAGATGACAAAAGAATAATTGATTTTTTCCATGCCGTTATCTTTTCCAATATCACCGATTATGGGGAGAAAACAGATTCTCAAACCTCAACTTCGTCAAGAAACACACCCGTTTTTCAGTGCAGTACCAGATGGATTACCATAGGATGTACTGATAAAGACCCTAATTGCACCCCGTATACAACGTCAGAAACAATTTGCAAGTGGGTACCTGGTACAACCCCCAAAACATTTGATCCTATAGGAATGGATGACGGAGGAGGAGGAGGTGATGGTTATGAGTACCCGGATCCACCGGAAATGGACGATCCTTGTAAGAAAGCAGAAAGCTCAATGACGAGTGCCAATACTATTTTAAAAAATAGTGAAGTAAAACAAAAAATGGATGTAGCTTTAAAAGGAAAAATTCAGGCTCCTAATGAATGGGCGGTAGCGATAGGTCAGAAGCCTAATGGTGAGTATGAAATAACACCACCTGTAGAACAAAATATTTCTAATGGAACCATTCCCAGTGCTCAGTTAACAAGTCCCTATATTGGTGATGGGCATTCTCACTCTGGCGATAGAGGTAATCCTTCGGGAGGAGATTTATATAATATGATTACTTCCCTTGCTGGTAACCCTGCCCTTAAATATCGTTTTGTGTATGGCAATTCTGGCGAAGGAACTGCGGAGACCTATGCCTTAGTCATTAATAATGCTTCTTTGGCTCAGCAATTTCTTAGCCAATACCCAAAAGATGAAAATTATAATTCTCAAGATCATTCAATTAAAGAAAAAAGTATGTTGGGAATAGAATTTTATAAGGCCGACGTATATTATCAATCTGGGGCATCTGAAAATAGTTCGGGAGAAGATTATGATAGTAGGGCTGTTGCAATGGCTTATATTTTGGATAAATTTAATGCGGGTATTAGTATTGCTAAAGCGGATGCGAATGGAAATCTTAAAAAGATAAATGCAGAGGTAACACAAATAACAGTGCCGTACAGCGGTGGTAAAATTAAAGATGGTGTGAAAGTATCAAAATGTCCATAATTTAATTATTAAAAAAAATAATATGAAATCTATCTTTTTAAAAAGTTTATTTGTAATAAATATATTTTTAATGTATAACTGCAATGCTCAGCATGCGTCTGTAAATGAATATATTGCATTTTATAATGGAGTTGTTCCAAAATTGAATTCTGTTGCCGCTAATAAAACACAGTTTTATGGGCATAATTTCTCTGAATTTTATAATGAATTATTAAGTAAAAATGTAAGTATTGTAAATTTAGGGTATGGCGGCAAAACAGATACTGGTATAAAATATTATAAACTAAGATTGTTTTTTTGTGATTCTAATATGGATAAGCCCGCATTGGACAATAAATTTCAAATTCCCTGGATAACAATTACCTTTCAGGATGAAATTCCTTCTCAAATTAAAAGTATGGTACTGCAATATCATGGAGAATGGAATAACACTTTTGTCCAATTTTTTTCTAATATGAAAATAGAAAGTATAGAGTTTATCGGTGTTAACGGTTATAACAGCAATGATTGGTCTGGGAAATAATTCGTTTTCCAGGAGAGAATAAAGATATATATGCCCTTCAGAATTGAAGGGCATAATTTTAACATTTTTCAAGTACAACGGCCGCGTTACATCCTCCAAAACCAGAAGCGGTCTTTAGAATATATTTAATTTCTGTAGTTTGATTTTCTTTGATGATATTCAAAGGCTGGGTTACTCCCATTTCTTCAAAATTCTTTGAGGGAAGCAAAGTGTTGTGAAGAGCACTTTCCATAGAAATAATGCTTTCCAAAAGCCCGGATGCACCCAGGCAATGTCCGTAATATCCTTTCATACTGTTGAGAGGAATATGCTGAAGATCCATTCTGTTGAAGGCAATGGCTTCCATTTCATCGTTATATAAAGTAGCTGTTCCATGAGCAGAAATAAAATTAATTTGCTCAGGAGAAACCTTAGCTTCAGTCATGGCATTTTTGATACTGGCATATAGACCATCTCCCGTTCTTGATGGACCGGAAATGTGATTGGCATCATTGACAGCAGAGTCTCCCAGAACCTTGAATCTGAATTTTTCGTTTCCCGTTGGGGCTGAAGTGACATAAGCAGCCGCAGCCGCTTCACCAATGTTGATGCCGTCTCTGTTTTTATCATAAGGTTGGCAAGGTCCGGAGCCAATCGCCTGAAATGAGTTGAATCCTGAAATAACAAATTCAGAAAGCTCATCACCGGCAATCACAAAAGCATCTTTATATTTTCCTGCCTGAATCATATTTTTAGCAACAGAAATCGCCATTACCCCTGAAACGCAGGCATTGGAAACAATGATCGGTTTGGTTTTAAATCCAAAGAAATCAGCAATTTTTTCGGCTAATTTTGATAAATAAACACCTTCCGGTAATTCGGACTGATTTTTTAACAGGCTGATATTTCCTTTTGTGGTGGAAAGGATGAAAGCGGTGTCTTCTGATATAGTATTTTTTTCAACAAGTGGCTGTAAGCTTAAAAGAAGCATCTTTTCCAGTCTTGTGAAATTAGGAATGTCATTCTGAGCGGAGTCGAAGAATCTGTTGAATTCTTCATTCAGTTTATCAGAATCAATCATAGAAGCGTAAAAAGCATCCTGATTACCTATGATTTTATGCAAAGCGACTCCCGATTTTCCTTCCAAAAGAGCGTTCCAGTTGGAATCAACATTGAAACCTAGCGTAGTTACACAATTGTAGTCTGTGATATAAATTTCCTTACTCATGATAATCCCATTTTATTTTTCCAGTTTTGAAAAAACTCCGGATTGTACAGGCATAAGCTTCCGTTACTATCCAGAAATACCTGAATGGTTTCTCCACTGCATACCAATTGGTCTTCCTGATTGAAAAGCTCATATCTGTAAATAAGTTTGGCAGAAACAGAATTGATAAAAGTTGTCACAATTCTGAATGTTTCTCCATATTTTAAAGGAAGAAAATGTTCACAGGTACTTTTTACGATAGGCGTTACATATCCTGCATTCTGAATATCCAGATAGGTAAGACCGTGCAGACGTCCGAAAGCTTCTCTTCCGTCTTCAAAATACACGATATAATGTCCATGCCAGACAATTCCCAATGGATCTGTTTCATTGAAGCGTACTCTTACTTCTTCAGTACAGGTTAATATATTTTCTTTAGACTGCATTTTGTTTTTTTTCGTAAAAAATAGAAATAGCTACAGTGGCAATATAGAATAAGAAAAGGAAAACCAGTTCTTTGGCAATTCCGCCAATTCCGCTGTTTCTTAAAATAATATCATAATAGGCATTCAGTCCCCAGTTCATAGGAGAGAATTTGGCTACGGTCTGCATGAATTCCGGCATTAAAAATACAGGAACCCAGATTCCTCCAATAGCCGCCAAAACAACCACAGAGGTTGCTCCGAATGGTGCAGACTGTTCCTGTGTATCAGCAATAGTTCCTAATAAAACTCCAAATCCAATAGCTGCCAATCCTGCAAACAGTGTTACTGTCACAAGCTGGAACATTTTTCCGGATACATCAAAAGCTGGAAGGTCCATATAGGGGAAAAGGTAAATTCCTACTGCAACCATCAGTAAAAACTGAATAAGACAGATGATAAGATACGTAAATGTTTTTCCTAAAATATGTACAAAATAAGGCGTAGGGCTTATTCGTGCTCTTACACTTGTGCCCTGGCTTTTTTCTTTTACCAGGTTGATGGATAAAGGGACTACAATAAAGAAGATGGCAAAAAGTGTCCATGCAGGAACATTATGCTGAACGGAATTCGGCATCACGTCCATTTCTCCTTTCTTGGGAGTAATTTCTTTAAAGCTGATCAGATTTTTATTTTCGTCAAGATTTTCCGTAGTTCCCAGCTGATCCTGAAATGCTTTGTAGATCTTTTTATTTTCAATTTCAAAAACCATTTTATTCACAGAATTCATCACAGAGTTCTTGAATCCGGCATTGGTAGCAGGGTCGAAATACAGATGGATTTCTTTAGCTTTTGGCGCAGCTGTTTTTACTTTTGCAGAATCTCCTTCCAGCCCGAATGAACTTACAATGGTCTGAACTTTAGAATCAATATTGGAATTTAAATCTTTCGTTAAATTTTCCGGAATGACAATCGCCATCTGATAATCTCCTGAAAAAACTGCATCCTGAGCCGATTTTTCATTGAAGTTAGTCAGCAATTGGAATGTTTTGCTGTTTTCCAGTTCTGCTTTTATATTTTTTGAAACCTCAGATTTATCCTGATCAATAAAAATAATAGGAATCTTTGAACCTTCAAGGTTTTTAAAGGTAGAATCCTGAATAAGGGTAATGGTTACAATCAAAAGCAAAGGCATCACAAAGATGATGACAATTCCTCCGATATCTCTTTTCAACAGAAGAATTTCCTTAATGAAACTTCTCCACAGTTTATACAACAACATCTCTTAATTCTTTTCCGGTTAATGAAATGAAAACGTCTTCCAGGTTTTCGGCATTGGCAATCTGTGAAACAAGTTCTTCCGGTGTTCCTACCGCATGAATTTTTCCATGATCGATGATGGCAATTTTTGTACAGAACTCTTCTGCTTCCGAAAGGTGATGGGAAGTATAAATAATGCAGGTTCCCTGTTTGTTTAAATCTAAAAGATAGTCAATAATTGCTTTTTTGGACTGAACATCCACACCTACTGTCGGTTCATCCAGAAAGAGAACTTTAGGATTGTGAAGAGTGCCGGCGATGAGGTTGCAGCGGCGTTTCATCCCTCCTGAAAACTGTCCTACCTGCTTGTTAGCAAATTTTGAAAGTCCCATGATTTCCAGAGATTCGTCAATTGCTTTTTTAAGCTCATTATGCTTTAAACCATACAGGCTTCCAAAAAACATCAGGTTTTCTTTTGCAGTAAGCGTTGGGTATAAAGCATATTCCTGAGGAACAATTCCGATAATCTGTCTGATTTTGAAACCATCCTTTTGCGGAGACAAATCATTGATGGTAAATTGTCCGGAAGTAGGTTTTATCAATCCTGAAAGCATGGAAATCAATGTAGTTTTCCCAGCTCCATTGGGACCAAGAATTCCATAGATTTCATTTTTGCTGATGCTCAAAGAAATATCATTTACAGAAAACTCATCAGAATTTTTGTATTTCTTGTATAAGTTTTTGATCTCAATCATATTTTCTGCCATATCAGATCGCTTTTCTTAGTTTTTTATAGAAAGCTTCTTCCAGATCTGCAATGTGCAGCATCGTTTTTGAAAGTTCGTTATAGATATTGCTTTTTGAGTTTCTGTTTTTATAAACACGGGCAATATCCACGGCAAAGTCTCTCCAAAGGTCACCAATAGACGTAATTTCTTTTGATAATTCTTTAAGCTCATCGTTTTTAAGAATAACTGCTGCTTCCTGAAGAAATGCACCATAGATAAATCTGAAGCCTCCGCCTCCGGTTCCAATTTCTTCCTGCATCCTGATCAATTGTCCCAAATAATGGTTGGTCACTTTTGTCCCTTTCTTTTCTGCCCATTTCGGGATGCTCTTTGCTACCCATCTCATAGCTTTTACGCCAATAAGGGGTACGGGTGCCAGCATATTTTTACAGGTATCCTTGATCCCTTTTTTAATGGCTTCTTCAAGATTTACATTTTCCGGGACATAAACAGGGTAGTACATATGCCCTTTAGGAGGAAGTGCTCCTTTGGCATATCTTACTTTTTCCAGTTCTGCTTCGGAAAGGGAAGTGGTATAATCCATTACCGGATCACTGATCAGGAATTTTCCGTCTTCTTTTCCGTACACCACAAGGTTGTGGGCATTGAAGTGGAATTTGTATTCTTCGGGGAAATAGGTAAGGTTGAAAACGCCCACCTGAAGTCCTGTAGGAATATTTTGTTCCAGATTTCTTTCAAGAGCTTTTTGGGCATCCTGCGGATTTGAGAATTTTTCTCTTTTGATTTTAATTCCTAATCTTTTGGCTGCTTTACTGAAAATAGCACCCGGCATCGGACGATAGCTGAAGCCCGGAGCAAAATTCACCTTTAAAAAAGGAAGGTAGACAAAAAACAGTCCGGAACCGATCCCGAAGATCATGGGTTCGCTTAGTTTAAGTCCTTTATTAAGCAGTAGATTAGAAGCAACACCGTTTTCGCAATGCGCAGTCTGATGGTGTTCAAAGTTTAATTTCATTTGCTGATTGTATCTTTTCATTGGTCAAATGAAACGAGCATTGTTTCTTGCCCATTTCATTTATTTTCCGTTGAAGTTTTTTAATTCATCCACTGAAATACCGAATGCATCGGCATATTTTTTCAATGCATTTTCGCTTAGTGTTTTAAATACTTTGGGTTTAAAATGTCTTTTCACCCTCCATTGCCACATTCCTACATAAGAAGCAAGGACTCCCAGATCCATTTTGTTCAGTTCCATATAATAAGCAATAGGGCTTGCTATATTGTTGGCTACATTTTGCTTCGCTTCCTCAATTCTCTCGTAAATAAGTTCCATAGATTCGTCCAGAGCAGCTTTCTTGGCGTCCCAGCCTGTACTGTTTGCTGTCGTGTAGTTGTCGTTCTCATCCGTCACATACAGAACTTCAGTCATGTTGGCGGATTTCAGGTTACTTTCGTCTTGAGGCAGGTCTTGTTTTTTCATCTAAATAATGTTCATTTTTTTAGATTTCAGGTGAAATAGGGTTCACCTGTTTCTGATTCTTTTAATCAGGTGGCTAAAATAGTGAAAATACATTATATGTAAATCATATTAAATCTGAGGGAGTTATTACAGTGAAATAGAGACGGTATCATCAATAAACTTCCAAAATTGTAATATAAACCATTTTTTATTTTTCCCTGTTGGGAAGGTTCCTTTTAACTAATCTTCTATAAAAGAATCTTAAAAGAATCCTTTAAGCTTATTGTTTCTGCTTGTAACAGTTCTTTTGTAACAAGTGTTTATATAAATAAGACTAATGGGTGGAAATTTGGATTGAAAAATAATATTAAATAACTACTATGAAAAAGATTTTTATTTCGGTTTCGCTTTTCTGTATGATCAGCGCAATGGCACAAAAATTTGAGACTCAAAAGCAGACTGATGCTCAAGGGTATTCTTATGAAACGGTAAAGAATGACCAGGCCGGAGTGCGTGTCTATACACTGAAAAACGGTTTGAAGGTTTATCTGGCAAAAAATGATGATGCTCCGAGAATCCAGACTTACATTCCGGTAAGAACAGGATCAAATAATGACCCGAGTGATAACACCGGATTAGCTCACTACCTGGAACATATGGTTTTCAAAGGAACTTCGCATCTGGGAACTCAGGACTGGGCAAAAGAAAAAGTTTTGCTACAGCAGATCTCTGATCTTTATGAGCAGCATAAAGCAGAAAAAGATCCTGAAAAAAAGAAAGAACTTTATAAAAAGATTGACGAAGTTTCTCAGGAAGCCTCCAAATATGCTATCGCTAACGAATATGATAAAGCAATTTCTTCATTAGGAGCTACAGGAACGAATGCTCATACATCCCTGGATGAAACGGTTTATAAAAACAATATTCCTTCCAACGAATTGGAAAAATGGCTAAGAGTAGAGAAAGAACGTTTTTCAGAACTGGTGCTACGTCTTTTTCACACTGAGCTTGAAGCGGTATATGAGGAGTATAACAGAGCACAGGATAATGACAGCCGTCTTGTATTCTATTCATTGATGCAGGCTCTTTTCCCAAAACACCCGAACGGGCAGCAGACAACAATCGGAACTTCAGAACATTTGAAGAGCCCTTCTATGGAAGCGATCCACAAGTATTTTGACACCTATTATGTGCCTAATAACATGGCCGTAGTATTGGTTGGAGATCTGGATTATGACAAAACTATAAAATTAGTTGACCAGTATTTCGGAGCGTTCAAATACAAAGAGCTTCCGATGAAAAAGATGGTTACGGAAGAACCAATGACCAGCATTGTTACCAGAACCGTAAAAAGTCCTACAACGCCAAGAATGACCATTGCATGGAGAACAGATTCTTATGGAACTCAGGAAGCAAGACTTGCAGACGTAGTATCTGAAATCTTAAGCAACAGAGGAGATGCCGGATTAATTGACCTTAATATCAACCAGAAGCAAAAAACGCTTGGAGCAGGAGCGTATGAATCACCTTACAAAATGTACGGAACCTTCGGACTGGTAGTAACTCCTAAAGAAGGACAAAGCTTTGATGAAGCTAAAAAACTGCTGATGGATCAGCTGGATCTTGTGAAAAAAGGACAGTTCCCGGACTGGATACTGAAAGCTATCGTAAATGATAAAAAAGTTCAGCGTATGAAGAGCTGGGAAACAGCTGACGGATTAGCTACTGAGTTGTATGATTCTTATATCAATGTAAGAACATGGGAACAGGAGCTTGATGAGATCAATCAGTATGATAAGATCACAAAAGCTGACGTAGTGAAGTTTGCCAACGATTTCTTTAAAGATAATTATGTTGTTATTTATAAAGAAAAAGGAGTGAATGATAAGCTAGTACGTGTACAGAACCCTGGAATTACCCCGATTAAACTGAACAGAGAAGCCCAGTCTCCTTTCCTTAAAGATATTCTGAATACAAAAGTGCCGGAAAGTAAGCCTGAATTTATTGATTTTAAAACAGCAATTCAGACTTCAAAGATCAAAGATAAGACGGTAAGCTTTGTGAAGAACAAATATAATGAGGTGGCTCAGATCAGTTATGTTTTCCCTTTCGGAACAGATAATGACAAGGAACTCGCTGTTGCAGGAACTCTTTTTGAATATCTTGGAACGGATAAGTATACTCCGGAGCAGCTGAAAGAAGAATTTTTTAAACTGGGAGTAAGCTATAGCCTGAGAACTTCCAACGATCAAATGATCATTACACTGAGTGGTCTTGAAAGTAATATGAAGAAAGCTGCAGAGCTGATGAACCACTGGATGACGAATGTAAAAGCTGATAAAGCGGTTTATGCTCAAACGGTAAAAACAATCTTGGAATCAAGAGCTACAGCCAAGAAAGACAAAGTGAGAATTATGGCAGCACTTTCAAACTATGCTAAATATGGTAAAAACTCAAGAATGACAGACGTCGTTTCGAAAGAACGTCTTGAGAGCATTGATGCCGTAGAACTAATGAAGAAAGTGAAAACGCTGAACCAGTATCCTTATCAGGTGCTTCTTTACGGACAGGATCAGGCAGGTTTGGAAAAAGCGGTGAAGCCATTTATCATCAATACAAGCCTTCAGCCAGCACAGGCAAAAGAGTATGCTGAACCGGCTACTGAAGGAAAGGTATACTTCACAAATTATGACATGGTACAGATGGAAATGTCAAAAGTAGCAAAAGCCAGCACCGTAAACCTTGGTAACTTCGGGAAAGCAAATGTTTTCAATGAATACTTCGGAAGAGGATTGTCTTCTATCGTTTTCCAGGAGATCAGAGAAAGTAAGTCATTGGCTTACACAGCCTATGTTTCTTATGGAAATGCTTCAGAAAAGGGGAAAGCAAACTATGTGACGAACTACATCGGAACACAGTCCAACAAGCTTCCTTTAGCTGTAAATGCAATGAATGAATTAATGGTATCTTTACCACAAATCCCTGCCCAGTTCGAGAATGCAAGAGGTTCTGCCTTAAAACAGATTGCTTCTAACAGAATCAACAGAACAAATATTTTCTTCAATCAGTTAGCATTGAAAAAATTAGGGGTTGACTATGATATCAGAAAAGATATTTACGCTGAGATTCAAGGGCTGACATTACCACAGCTTACAGGATTCTACAACACTGAAGTAAAACCTGTAAAATACAATACAGCCATCATTGGTAAGAAAGAAAACCTGAATATGGAATCTATCAACAAAATGGGAGAATTCCAGGAAGTATCTCTGGAAGAGATCTTCGGATACTAATCCTTTTGTTTAAAATAATGATAAAAGCAGGACAGAAATGTTCTGCTTTTTTTGTTGTTTAAAACTCTTTCTTCCTGACCATCAGAGTTTCACGGATTTATAAAATGTTTCACGTGAAATAATTCATCTACTGATGAGGTTTTTAAGTCTGTAATATGTTGTTTATCAGTTGTTTTGGAAGTTTGTGATGAATATCTAAATAAACAAAAAACGGACGTTTTTATGTAAGGTTTTTATAATTAGTTCAATAGGAGTGGGTTATGATTCTGAGCATAACCTGAAAGGTTACGAACGTCAGTTCACGGAGGATCTCAAATGGCTTTAGCCAAAACTTTTTATTTTAAACACAAAGATCACAAATGAATTTCACAAATATTCACAAATCCATTTAAGGTTACTCTTTAGAATGAAAAAAGCTGTACAAAATGCACAGCTTTTTATATTCTATGTTGAATTGATCTTTACGACTTTACTTCCTGAATAAACAGGTTGATCTCCGCTCTGATCAATAATTCATCATTATTAAATGTTTCACAGAAAATGTGGCAGATATTCTCAAACTGTGAAATAAGTGAAGCTTTGGAAATAATTTTGTCATTCACTTTTGGAAGAGCAAAAATCTCAATCTTCTTGATATTGGTAATGAACCCGATCACTTTAGTATCGGCTTCAGGATTTTCAAAGAAGCTTTGCCCCAGAATAGATGAACAGGTTTGAGCCAGATTTTCGATTAAACCGGCCTCTGCGAATTCATTGTTGTGAACGAATATATTATCTTCTTTGATTTCAAAGGAAGTTACTACTTTTTCTTTGGTCAGCTCCAGAATGTAGTCTGCCATCAACATCGGTTCACGATGCGGTAAAAAGTTGTGTATATTGATGATATTCTCTTCCTTTATTTCCATTTCCAGTTTATTTTACAGCGGTTTTCATTTGAGATTTTGCAATCACTTCACCGTTCAGTTTGGTAACGATATCCACGAGGGTTACTCCCATTACTTCATTCAGAATGGTTACCTCAGATTTCAGCTGATCTCCTACTTTAGGTAGTATTTCGGCTTCAAAAGACTTGATAGCTCCAATATATCCTGTAGGTGCATCTTTCCCCAGCAGATAATATTTGTATCCTGTATGCAGAGCAACGCTTTGTGCCTGGTGCTCAATCAAACCGGAAGCCTGAAATAATCCGTCCTGGATGAAAAGGTTATCTTCTTTTATTTCAAAGCCAGACAGAAGATGATTCTCAGAATATTCTGACAATTCATGCACCATCACAAAAGGAAACCTTTGCGGGATAAGATTTTCTACAAAATCTTTATCGGATGTTGGCAGTCTGTGTTCCATTAGCAAACGGTTAATAGAGCACATGAGTAAGCGAATCTTCCACTTTCAGGAACGCAAAGAAGTACTTTTTCTCCTTTTTTCAATGTTCCGGAGTTCATCAGCTCTTCAAGGGCGATAAATATAGATCCTGCACCGATGTTTCCAACTTCAGAAAGGTTGTAGAACCATTTTTCTGCAGGGAAGTCCATTCCTTTTTTAGCAAATTCTTCTTTCAGCCCATCTTTAAAGTATCCTGAAGAGATATGAGCCAATACGTGGTCAATTTTTTCCGGATCCAGATTATGTTTGTCAAAAGATGATCTTAGACTTTCAGCTCCTTTAACAAGGATGTATTTATCAAGGATTTTAGTATCCTGTTTGATGGCAAAAATAGATTGCTTCAACCATTCGTCAGAAGGATAGTCTGCCCATGATTTCAGGGTTCCGTCTTCCAGCTTGTCACATCCTGCATACATACATGCCTCAATTTCGTGGGCATAAGAATAGAAATCAATGAATTCTACTTTTAAGGAAGTACTGTTTTCTCTCGGTTTATTTTCCAAAAGGAAAGCTCCGGCTCCATCAGAAAGCATCCATCTCAGGAATTCTCTTTTGAAAGCAATGATAGGTCTTTCTTCCAGTAATTTTAAATTTTCAGCTTCGTGGTTGAATTTATCTGCAGTCATCCATGCAGACATTCTTTCAGAACCTGCACATACTGCGTTGTCCTGTACACCGGCTTTTACAGAAAGAAATCCATAGTTGAGCGCATTCATTCCTGAGTTGCAAAGCCCTGTTGAAGTATTAATTTCAATAGATTTTCCGATGTTCAGTTCACCATGTACCATAGAAGCGTGAGAAGGCTGGATCTGATCCGGTGAAGTAGTTCCTACAGATAGTAATTTCATATCTTCCTTTTTGAAATTTTCGTCAAAAAGTCCTTCAATTGCTTTGGCAGTAAGCTGCGCATTAGAGTGTGTAGGGTTTCCTTCTTTGTCTAAGGCGTAGTATCTTGTCGTGATTTTATTATTTCTTAGGATAAGTGATTTTGCTTTAGATGGCGCATCATTGATAAGCCCAAGATAAGTCTCCATTTCATCATTCGCTACCGGCTCATTGGG
This sequence comes from Chryseobacterium metallicongregator, assembly GCF_031324065.1. Taxonomy (NCBI): domain Bacteria; kingdom Pseudomonadati; phylum Bacteroidota; class Flavobacteriia; order Flavobacteriales; family Weeksellaceae; genus Chryseobacterium; species Chryseobacterium metallicongregator. The sequence continues at coordinate 30,228 of NZ_JAVIXS010000009.1, read as the reverse complement.
TAAGTATTTTGATGCTTTTGTTATAAATACGTCGTACATTCTATTTTAAATTAATTCCTTGTAAATATCTTTTTTGTTTTTGTCTTTTAAACCAAAATATAGGGGTTGTAAGCAGGTGTAAAACCAAAACGACAGGTGAGATAATCCATATCGCTGCCATCAAATATACCTTAAAGAATTTTATCAGCAATGGACGTTTCTCTTTTTTCTTGATAATCAGGTTAGACCATACTGTAAAAATTTTGTTTCCTACCTTTTCTACGCGCACTAAAAACGCACGGATTTCAATCGCTCCGTTTTTCACAAGATCTGGTTGTAAACTGCTAAGGTCATTATTATTAAAATGTCTTTCAATAATCTCGCCATACTTTACAGAACCTGTGATTTCTTCATCGGAAACTCCTGCAGCAGGAAGCATTCCTGATTTTTCTTTCTGACCTGTGGTGAGCCATCGAAGAATTGTCAATACGCTGGTGTAATTGTCGTGCCTGTCTACCAGTGCAATATTCCCTACAAGCTTAGCCTGTAAATCTCTTAAGTATACTTTTAATTTTTCCTGGGAAAGCATCCACATATTTCTGGTTCCTGAGATCGTAACCACAGGAGTATCTTTAAGGATTTGTTTTGCATAATCACTCTTTAAGAAAGAAATAATAGGAATGGATGGTGTGAGATACCATACCTGATACCCGAATAGGATAAGGTCGTACTTTTTTTTAAGAATTTCTTCTGAAGGAGGAAGAATTTCTTTTGGAATCTGCAGATAAGATTCAGGAAAAGTGTTGAAAAAGACATCGCCTGGCCAGGGAAAAGGAAAATCTTCTTTTAGCTGAATGTTGTAATACGTAACATCATAAGCCTCCTTTTTAGCTTCAAAAGGTTGGGCTATATTTCTCACGATATCTTCGAGTTGTCCGGTTTGTGAATAATATATGACAAGTATATTTTTCTTCATTAGTTTTCTTTAGCGTTTACAAAAATATGTTTTTCATATTTATTATTTGGTTTTAAATACTTTTAATGATTCAGAACTAAATTTTAGTGCATAATTATCACTTTCAAAAGAATCACTTTTTGTATTTACAAAAATGATCGTTTCCGGCAGCTCCTGAATATCATTCCATGAAAAACGATCATGGGAGACCAGGAGTACATCAATCTTTTTGTTTACCTCAGAAAAGTCTTTTATATACTGTATTTTTCTTCTTTTTACCAGATAGCTGTGTGCTGCTGTTGCTCTTTTTTCATCATTCTGAATTAGAGAAAAAACTCTTCGGCTGGCCTGGTATAAAGTTAATAATACATCCTTCTGTCCAAAATCATCAGCTAAATGAAGAATATTGGCAACATTTGAAATATGCTTGTTCAGTTCGAAATATACTGATTTATTGGCATTAAAATCTTCTTTTACTGCTTTTACCACTTCACTGTCTTTATACAGATAGCTCAGGAATAATTTCTTTTTAAAATAATTCTCATCCTCAATCTCTTCACGCAGTTTGGCAAATTCTTCTCTGAAATAGACGTTGATCTTCTTTGTTCTCTCAGAATAGTTTTTACCAAAACTCATGTCGTCTTTGCTGATTCTGTTGCCCACTTTTACCGTAATGCTTCCGTCATAGATAATGAAGTCTCCTTTTGGTAATACTTCAGAGTTTCCGTGGATGTAAAGTGGAAGAATATCCAGACCGAACTGCTCGGCAAGATAAAATGCTCCTTTATGGAATCTTTTCACATCATTGGTGTAAGAACGCTCTGCTTCAGGGAAAACAACCAATGAATATCCTTGTTCAACTTTTTCTTTCAGTTTGTCCATTCCATTCTCGATTCCCTGTGAAACAGGATAAAAGCCTAACGCTCTTACCAGTTTTCCAAAAACAGGAGACTCGTATACCCAGTCATTCACAAGATAAATAATTTTGTGGGTAGCCATTGCAATAGCCAGTGTATCCAGAAAAGATGTATGGTTGGCAATAATGACAGCAGGTTTTCTGAAATCTTCGGACAGATTTTTAATCACTCTTTTCTTTACAAAAGGAGTAATATAAAGTACAGATGTTAAAAACTTAGCAAGAATTAATTTGATAATATCTAATGTCCTTCCCTTTGAGTTTTTAATAAATAAGCTTCCGACAGCAGAAAATACCAATCCGCCTAAACCATAATATAAAAAGGAGAATACTGCCCGAAGAAATAACCTGAAAGTAATCGGAGAAAGTCCTTTTTTTGCCCTGTTGGTAATAAATAATCTGAACCAGAAAGGATATAGAGTAGAAGTGATAATAATGACTGAGAACATTCCGATCAGGGCAACTAACGCTAAGGAGTGTAATGCAGGATGCTTAGCGAAGATTAATGATCCAATGGAAAGTATTGTGGTGAAAACCGCAAGAATAATGGATGTTCTATACGTTGGTAATTCATTTTTACCTGTTGTATGTTCTTTTTGCATCGCCTGCGTGAGGAAAATACTGAAGTCATCTCCTACTCCAAATACCAGCGTACAAACTACGGTACTGAAAATATTTAATTCCAATCCTAAGAAATAAAGAATTCCGGCTGTCACCACTCCTGTTAAAACAATCGGAAACATTGTGAGAATTGTTAATTCAAAATTTCTGAAGAATACAATAATCGTCAGGACAATAGCTAAAAGTGAATAATTGATGAGCGTATTAAAATCTCTCTTCAGCAGGCCCAGAAAATTTTCGTTCATCTGCTGGCGGTCAATGGCAATGGCATCATGCTTCTTCTCAATATCCTTGATGAAAGTATCCCGTTTTTTTTCATCTACTTTTACCACATTGGAAACCGTGTAGAAGCCATTTTCGTTGCTCATGAATTCTGATATCTGAAGTGCTTTTACTTTTTGATAATCTTTCAGACTCAATGCGGAATAATTTTTATGCAAAACTTCATTGAAGCCATCAAAAGCGGAACGGTTGAAACCGAATTTATTCCCATTGTTGACCAGTTCGGAAATAGTCTGAATTTTCTTCTGGTCATTCCAGAATCGATTCCATTCCTCAATTTTTTTCTGTTGGTCCTTTTCTGAAAGCACAACGCTTCCTATAGAGTTATAGCTTAAAATTTTGCCTTCTTTTTTCTCTTTTTCAAGGAAGCTGCTCAGTTCAGAATTTCTGCTTAAAGCCTGTTCTTTAGAATCACCATAAGAGATAGTATAGATTGATTTTGAAGTAATGTCAGAAAGTTTCTGAAGTTTTGCTTCACTGATTTTTAATTCTTTTGGAATATAATTCAGATCGCCGATGTCTTCATTAAAGCCTACATGCCTGAATCCAAACAGACAGGCAAGAATAATAATAGAACATCCGATAATCAAAGGTTTGTTTTTCTCGTACGGATAAGATCCGATCTTGTCAATAAAATTGGTATTGGGCTGTTCACTCTTCTCTTTTGGTTTGTAAAGCTGAGGAACAATAATCAATGCAGTGATTGAAGACAGAATCACGGTAATGGCTGCAAAAAGTCCTAAATCCTTCAATGCTTCAGAACGAACAAAAACCAGACATAAGAATGAAACAGCTGTTGTTGCACTACTCAATATAATAGGCTGCGTAATTTCTTTGTAAAGCTCTTCAATATTATTGTTGTGCTTATAATGGGTAAGAATATGCAGGGCATAATCAATGGTAATTCCAATCAGAATAGCTCCCACACTTAGTGAAATTGCCGAAATCTTATCTTTAATAAAATAAAGAACCAATAAAGCAAGCAGTACAGAAAATACTGTCGGTAAAAAAACAATGATGGGAGTAAAGACATTCCTGAAATAATAGATCAGTAGAACCAGAAGAACCGCCATGGAAATGACTACTGTGTTCTGAATATCTTTTTTGATCTGCTTTGCATTGGCTACAGCAATCACCGGAGAACCGAAATAGCTGATCTCTGTTTTTCCTTTGAACTGTTTGTTGATACCGTCTTTGATGGAATTAAGCTGATCTACAAAAGCTTCATTAGCCTTCGTGTCATTACTTTTGTTTTTAGGATCAATGAAAAGTAAGAGGTTTTGACCGTCTTTGGTGACAATATAACTGTCTTCCAGTTTAAAGTCTTTACTGATGTTTAAAGCATTAAGTTTCTTGATTCCTAAAAAAGTAAGCCCCAGAGGATCTTTTTTTATAAACTCTTTAGTGACAAGGCTTGTGGGAGAAACCAATGATATATAATTATCCTCTACCTGCTTGGCAATGCTGTCTTTCTGAAGTTTCCGGTCTATTTCCTTATAATCATTCTCATTAAGAAATAAAGGTAAATTCTGATTGACAAAATCAAAGGTTTCGGAGATTTCATTATCATTCACTTTGCCCTGAACAGAGCCGATGTATTTTTGTAAAGGCTCAATTTTTTTCAGAAAAGTATCTGCTGTTTCCGAAAGCTGGAAGCTGTCTTCTCTGGATTTATTTTCTATAATAACAATGATCTTATCCGAAAAATTAAGCTGCTTAAGAACCTTTGCGGTAAGATCAGATTTTTCATTTTTAGGAATGATCTGGTTAATATCTTCCTCAAAATTGATCTTTGATGCAAAGAACATGCATAAGACGGCAATTCCTAAAGCTGTAAACACAGATAGGATTTTATTTTTGGAAATCAGATAATATAAAAATATAAAAAAGCGATGCATTGCATTTAAATCAAGTCTGCAAATTTAATTTTTTAAGCATTAGTTCAAAATAGTTAGTGATAAGTTTTAATTGAAAATCAATAAAATATTCTAGGAAGAATGAAAAAATATTCTACTTTTGCAAAAGTTCCCTTTTGAAAAAATGTATTTTAAACCACCATTATTATTAAAAAAATAAGAATCTGTTTTAGATATGTTGAAAAGAAATGATGAAAAAATAAACGGATTTCTATTTGTAATAGTACTTCCGCTTCTGTTGTTTGCCATGTCTTATTACGGATTTGAATCTTCGTATACAAGACTGAAAACATCAGAGACAACCCCTGATTTTTTATTTTCCTCGGTATATGCTTACAGAGTGATTCCCAATTATCTGAGTGTACAGATGACAGATTTGATGTATATTCTGATCAACGGACCTCTTTCTTTCTTCAAAGATTTTTTGTCAAAAAACGGAACCCCTTTTTATCATGGGCTTTTCCTGATGAACAGTGTGTTCTTTGTTTTGTGTTCTTTGATTTTGAATGCTATTTTCCGGATGAAATCAATAGGACTTCTTCTGAATCTTAAGGCAAGGAGGATTATTCATCTCTTATCTGTATTTTTTATTGTGATCACACAGTATGCACCTACAAATTGTGACACCATTGCACTCTTCTGTTATTTGGCAGGTGTATTTTTGACCCTGAAATATTTAGATACCCAAAAAAATATTTTCTTTTTTATTCTCATTGGTCTTATTGGAGTCTCTACTTTGGTAAGAGAAACAGCCTGCCTGAATATTGCTTTTTTTGCAGCAGTATTTTTCAATATAGATGAATTGAAAAAAGGAAATTATCAGGTAATCTGGAAAATTATGCCGTTGGTTATTGCTTTTCTGATTCCCTATCTGGGATTAAGGGCTCTGCTTGTTCAGGATGAAACTACTTTTGTGGAAGGGTTTTATATTAACAGGAACTTTTCCAGTCCTTTCAATCTTGCAGGATTGGTCTTTGCACTAATTGTGATTTATTTTATATATGGTCTTTGTACAGAAGAAGAAAACAGAAGTGTTTTTGGAAAGTATTTTTTCTTTTCCATTCCTTATCTTCTTATGATTACTTTGGTAGGGCTTTTCTGGGAAGTAAGGCTTTTCCTGCCTTTAATTCTCACTGGAATAATCACGTCATATCATCAGTTTAAAAAAACATCAGAGATCTAGCATGAGTTTACTACATCCATATTATATAATTGCAATCGTCTATATGCTGTTCTTCAGTGTTCAGGAAGTATATGGAAAGAAGGTTGATAAAAAGTGGTTCTGGTTCCTTGCTGTTTATTTTATTATAATTGTTGGTTTTAGAGATAGTGTAGGTCCGGATTACGGAAGTTACAAAGGAATTTATATTTACTCTGATACCAAAAGCTATTACAGTATCTTTATGAAGATGCTCCATATGGAAGGAACAGAAACTCTGGATGTGGAATGGCTGTATACTTTGATTAATAAAGTTCTTCTCAACTTTTTTGATGCACCTTTTTATATGGTAACATTCGTCATTGCTGTTTTTGCAATGATCTTTAAAGTAGAATATACAGAAGATAATACTTTTTATCCTTTTACTTTTACTCTTTTCATGTTTATCCCCAACTTCTTTATTGGGGAAAGTGGACAGATCAGACAAAACTTGGGAACTTTTATCGTTTATTTTGCAATACGGTATATTAAAGAACGAAAACTCTGGCATTACCTGTTTTTTATATTCATAGGATCGGGCATACACAGTGTTTGTTATTTATTCCTGCCGATGTATTGGCTGGCTCGCGTTCCGTTGAATAGAACGGTGATGTTGATTATGATTGTAGGTTCTGTCTTTTTATCTCCGTTCGAAATCTATAGGAGTTTTGGAGGTTTCTTAGATGGTATGGCCTCTAACAGTACACTTGTAGAGGGTTTTAACGGGTATATGGATGAAACGGTACAGCGACTTAACGGGGGAATTGGGATTCCGGAGGTCATGATGGCTATCCTTACCTTTTTCCTTTTTGTTTTTGATAACAAGATGAAAGAACTCTATCCCTACTATGAATACCATAGAAGCTATGCTGTAGTTGGTATATGTCTTTATTTTATTTTTAGAAATAACCCAATCTTCTCATCCAGACTTGCAGGAGCGTTTATTGGGTTCTCATATATCATTATTCCGAATGCGATGTATGTTGTTTCCGGAAGGGTTAAAAATATGATTTACGCCTTTATCATTGCACTTGTAGTCTTCAATTTTGTTATTTTCTCTATGTTTAATAATATCAAAGCCGGACGATTCTCGATTGATCGTTATCAAAATCATATTCTTCCATAGAATAATGATGGCTAAAATATAAAGACAGCTTAAGGCTGTCTTTTTTTGTGTGAAAATTTCATTAGATTTTGTTTTGTTTGTTGGGTTTTATGTTGAATTATTAATAATGTAATTCAAATATGATCTTGTTATTTATAAAATAAATCACATTTTATTGAAGTAGGCTTAAAAATTGCATTCCGCTAATGACACTAAAACCTAAGGTATGAAAAGATTAGCTGGAAAATTAGCGGCAGTCATCTGCCTGATATTATTTGGAGTCAGTTCCAAAGGTAATATCAACAGAAATCTATGGCTCAATGAGAGTAAGGACTCATTGAAAAGGCCACTGAATGAATTGATCCCATTATTTCTTCCCGACTGGAAAAAAGCACCCAACAGTTACATCTTCGATCCCAATCAGAATAGCGAAGGATTGTTGGTTCCTGTAAAAAAAGCTTATGCGATGTGGGAAGGAGGCGGATATCTTAACGGAAGCGGTATTCCGGCAGGAACGGTAACTGCAGATGTTTTGTGGGAAGATGTTCATGGACTTATAAAATCCGGAGTAAATTATACTCTTGAAATAATAGGAACCGGTCAGGATGCTAAGATAAAAGTCCCTGTCAATAAGGTAAAAAAAGGAAATGCTGTGGTAGCTCTCAAAGTAAACGGAGAGATTTATTGGAGCTGGCATATCTGGGTAACAGATGATCCTACCAATGGAGTTGTCTATAAAAGTTTCAACAATGTCAAAAGAATGAAGTCGGATGGGACAACAGAAGTTATCCCGGATTCTGATTGGAAATGGATGGATAGAAATCTTGGAGCCATCACAAGTTCTATCACAGCATCAGACTGGAATAAGAGTATTGGGCTTCTTTATCAGTGGGGAAGAAAAGATCCTATACCACCTTTAGTAACCAGAGGAAATGATTTCTATGAAGCTTCAGGATCCATAGGCAGAGTGAGGCATAGAGGAGCAAAAAATATGACCAATGCTGTAAGTATTGATGACCTCAGAAAGTTTGTTTTGCTTTCCGCTGCAGAGGTTACCAATAATATAAGACTTTCTGTAAAAAATCCTTTGAGTCTTATTTATGTGAATAAAGATGATAACTCAGGTCAGGCTTACTACAACAATAATCTCAATCTTCCCGTCAATTGGTTTGGTAAGTCCACAACCTTGCCCAATAACAGGCTTTCAGAACTCAATCTGTGGTCTGATAATGCACAAGGGAAAATTGAAACCGTCTACAATACCGATGATAAGACAAAACCTTATAGAGATAAATCTCCTTATGATCCTTGTCCCAATGGATGGCGTATCCCTTCTATGTTGGTTGCAAATCTGGCTTCTCCCTCTTATGTGGATGATATCAGAATAGATTTTTCGCCTTTTGGAGTCAAAACCAATATGGCAAAAAATGTTTTTGAAACCAATAAGTATCATATTATAAAGCCTACTGATGCAGGAGTTCCTGCCTTCATGACGGGATTTAGAATTTATCCTAATCTTGGCTTTGATCTTTCGTCCATCGGTGGGTATAATATGGGAGTTTTTCCTGGAAACGGGCAGCTTATCAGAGGAGCTCATTTAGGACAATATAGTGATCAGCATCACATTGCATTGTGGACAGCAACTTTAACCCGGTTGTTCGATGCTTCTCCTGCTGTTACTGTAAGAGGGCTTTCCATGATTCCAGATAAAGGACAGCCAGATATTCCGGATGCTAATTACCCTAATATTAAAGGACGTTATTACTACTTTCCTATGTCCGGAATGTATACTTCGGATGCCAATGGCTGCAGATGTATAAAAGATCCATTATATACAATTAATGATTATGATTTTCCAACAGAATATCTGCCTGCAGCTACAGAATACAAAGAAGGTTTCAATAATCCGAATACTTACCAGATTGTTAAAAGCCCAACGGTTACTACCATTGACATTCCAATCAGTAAAGCATTCTCTGTGCAAAGTCAATTATTGGATAATGCTGAGATATTAAATCCTTCCAGTTTTAATAATTTAAAAGCTAATGTTCTCTGGGTAACCAATACAGCTCTTATCAGTAGAGTTTCAATGGTAAATCCTTCACCTTCGTCATTGCAGGATATTGGTAACTCTAAAATATCTGTAGAAATTGGCCCCAATGAAAGCGGAAATGCTGTTATAACATTACATAATGGGAGTATATCTTCACCGGTATATTGGAGCTGGCATATCTGGGTTACGGATTCTCCATTAGGATCTTATACTTATACTACAGAAACTCCTGTAGCTGTTGCAAATTACGTGAACTATGTTAATAAAGCTGATGCCGTATTGCAGACCACTTTCATGGATCGTAATCTTGGAGCAACAGATGCCTTTCCCAATGTTGCCAATCCTCAGACACCTACAACTGATGAGCTGTTGAAAATACGTGCTTCTACAGGATTACATTATCAATGGGGAAGGAAAGATCCTATTCCTCCATTCCAGTATGCGGATAACAGAAGTTTTTATAATGTGTTTTTGGGAACAGTGGCTGCTAATGGAACAGTGACTTACAGTACACTTAATCAGTCGGATTATAATAATCTTACAGGAAACTATATTGTACCTTATGACACATATGCGGGAAAATCAAATGTACAGGTAACGGATAAACCGGCAGACAGAATCTCCAAAATAGTATCCTATTCTATAAAGAACCCTCTGGTATATATGATTCCAAGTACTTTTGCTCCTTACAACAGTACAACTCCTAATTATACCAATGGTACAGATTGGTTGGCGCAAGAACCTAATTTGGCTTCTGACAGATGGGGAAGAGGAGGTAAGAAATCCCCTTTTGATCCTTGTCCTGAAGGATGGAGAGTTCCCGATCTGACAAGTGTAGCGCTGGTTTCAGGCGCGGATTTCGGACAGACGCCATGGTATAAAAAAGATAAAAATATAGCAACATCATATAGTATTGCTACAGATTATTCAGGAACAAGGGTGAGAAACTCTGTCAATGCTACAGTGGGGTATGTCTTTAATAATCCGGCATACCTTGTAGGAAATTATCCTGATTCCGGGTCAAGAGGATTCAGAAGTGTAACAACCAATCAGACTGCTCAGGGAACATTTAATGTGCTCAATTTTCAGTATCCGGCAGTATGGACCGCTGCTTTAAATTCAAATTATATTGGAAGATCTATTAATGTATTGTTGGATGTAGCCTCTACAACCAATAGAATAATGGTCTTTCATGATAATAATGATCCGTACTTCGGAACAGGATGCCGATGTGTAAAAATTAAGTATGATGCGAATGGTAATGAAGAAGGGCCCGCATCAGGACTTTCGGTTATATCTAATAGACCTGCATCGATGAAAGAAAATGCGAAATCTAAGGTGGTCAACAATAGGATATCTCTCTATCCGAGTCCTTTTTCCAATATTCTTTACATCAGAGCCACGGAAAATAAAGAATATAATTTTCAGATTTTTAATGTTCTGGGTCAGCTTGTAAGGTCCGGACAGTTCATCAACAATCAGACAGACCTTTCGTCTTTAAGCGCAGGAGTATATGTCATAAGAATAAACAACTCCGAAGCGGTTGTGAAAATTATAAAACAATAAATTTTAAAATAAGGGATTAAAAGCAGAATGAGGCTTCTTGTTCTGCTTTTTATGAGATAGCATATTTCTTACATCTATTATGGCTGATGAAAAATTCTATATCAATGAATGCTGATAATTGTATATCAGTCTAAAACCTATACTGCAAAGGGTTTGTTTCTCCAAAAAATGAGTATTGAAAGATGCTGTAAAGCGGCCTGATTATTAAATTAAACCCGTTTAACAAAAAGTATATAATAAAAAAGCTTTACTTTTGCAAAAATTTTTAGTTAGAATGTCGAAAAATTTAGTAATCGTAGAGTCCCCGGCAAAAGCAAAAACTATTCAGAAATATCTAGGAAAGGATTTTGAAGTGAAATCCAGTTTCGGACATATCCGTGACCTTCCTAAAAAAGGAATGGGGATAGACCTTGCCACATTCAGTCCTGATTACGAAGTTTCAGCAGACAAAAAGAAATTGGTAACCGAATTAAAGGCTGCTGTAAAGAAAGCTGATATGGTATGGCTTGCTTCCGATGAGGACCGCGAAGGAGAAGCTATTGCATGGCATCTTGCGGATGAATTGAAACTAAAGCCTGAAAATAGAAAAAGAATTGTTTTCCACGAGATTACCAAAAATGCCATTCTAAAAGCAATCGACAATCCAAGAGATATTGATCAGAACTTAGTGAATGCACAGCAGGCGAGAAGAGTGCTGGACAGAATTGTAGGTTTTGAAATGTCTCCCGTTTTATGGAAAAAAGTAAAACCGGGACTATCTGCAGGTAGAGTACAGTCTGTAGCAGTTAGGTTAATTGTTGAAAGAGAAAAAGAGATCCGTGAGTTTAAACCAAAAGCAAGCTTTAAACTGGATGGAATCTTCTTAAATAAAACAGAGCAGGAAATTGCTGCCAAGTTGAAAAAAGACTTTGAAAAGGAAGAAGAGGCAGAGAAATTCCTGGAGCAGTCAAAAACTACAGAATTTAAAGTTCTCAATGTTGAAACCAAGCCAGGTACCCGTTCAGCTTCAGCACCGTTTACAACTTCTACATTGCAGCAGGAAGCTTCCTCAAGACTTGGTTATAATGTAACCAACACCATGCGTCTCGCACAGAGGCTATACGAAGAAGGGTTTATTACTTATATGAGAACAGACTCTGTAAACCTTTCTCAGGAAGCTATTGAAGGCGCTAAAAAACAAATTATATCAGAATATGGAGCAGAATATTCTTCTCCAAGAAACTATACTACAAAATCAGCTTCAGCACAGGAAGCTCACGAAGCGATCCGACCTACAGATTTTGGAGTGAAAACTGTAGCTGATGCACAATTAAACAGACTATATCAATTAATCTATAAAAGAACACTGGCTTCTCAGATGGCTAATGCTAAAATTGAAAAGACAGTGATTGAAATAGGTAATGCATCATTGCCACATCATTTTGAAGCACAAGGAGAGGTTATTATATTTGATGGTTTCCTGAAGGCTTACGGAATTGTAAAGGCAGAAGATGATGATGAGGAAAACAATGATAAATTGTTGCCGAAAGTAACTGTAGGAGAAATATTGAACTATAAAACAATTACTGCTACTGAAAAATTCACAAGACCAAGTGCAAGATATACGGAAGCCGGATTGGTGAGGAAACTTGAAGAATTAGGGATTGGTAGACCATCTACTTATGCTCCTACAATTCAGACGATTCAGAACAGAGAGTATGTAGATAAAAGAGAAATTGAACCGCATACCCGTGAAGTGATCAAAATGTCTTTAGCAAAAGATAAGATCAAAAAAGTAGTTCTTGAAGAGAAATTTGGTGGGGATAAAAATAAATTCATTCCTACAGACATCGGTGAAGTGGTCAATGATTTCTTAACAGATAATTTCAGAGAAATCCTTGATTACGGTTTCACAGCAAGAGTAGAAGAAAGTTTTGACGAAATTGCGAGCGGTGATCAGAAATGGAAAGAAATGATGACCAATTTCTACTCAAAATTCCATCCGAGAATTGAAGATGTAGAAGAAAATGCAGACCGTGCAACCGGAGACAGGTTATTAGGAGTAGATCCAAAGACTGGTAAAAATGTTCATGCAAGAATCGGAAGATTTGGAGCAATGATCCAGATTGGAGAAACGGATGATGAAGAGAAACCAATCTTTGCATCATTAATGTCAGGACAGAATATCGCAACCATTACTTTCGAAGAAGCACTGGAATTATTCAAATTGCCTTTCGATTTAAGCGAAGTTGACGGACAGTCAGTTTCTGTAGGTGTTGGCAGATTTGGTCCTTATGTGAAATGGGGAGAAACGTATATCAGTATTCCGAAAGGGGAAGATCCGCTTTCTGTAGATCAGAAACGTGCAGAGGAGATTATCAATGAAAAGAAGATTGCTGATGCTCCTATTGCTACTTATAAAGGAGAGCCGGTAACCAAAGGATCCGGAAGATTCGGACCGTTTATCAAGTACAAAGATATTTTCGTTAATGTTCCAAAGAGATACGATTTTGAAAATCTTTCACAAAGCGATATCAATGAATTGATTGATGCTAAACTTGAAAAAGAAGCCAACCGATACATCCAGCAGTGGGAAAAAGAAAAGATTTCCATTGAAAACGGAAGATGGGGACCTTTCATCAAGTTCGGAAAAGCTATGTTCAAAATTCCTAAAAAAGCAGACGATACAAAATATGATGCAGAGGAATTAAAAGAACTTTCTTTAGATGAGGTTAAAAAATGGATTACAGATCAGGATCCTAAAGCTTTTGCAGAAAAGAAAAAACCTGCAGCTAAAAAAGCTACTACTGCAAAGAAAACAACAGCAGCAAAGAAACCAGCTGCCAAAAAGAAATAATATTTTATTAAATAAAAAGCCGTTGACAGACCATGTTAACGGCTTTTTTTATTAAATCCTATGGTAAAGAGGATATTTCTCTCCTTATTATTTCTCCTTAAATTTTTAACTTTGGGAGCTTAAAAACTAATATAACAACCTGAAACATCATTTTAAAATTGAGTCTTATGTATAAAATTCTATCTATTTTAGGGCTTTTCGTCACTTTGAATGCCTTTGCCCAGGAAAACCTACTGGATACATCGTATGGTTTAAGCAGCGGATCTACTGATTTTGCATTTTATAATGGCAGTCAAATGTCCGGTGGACTGCAGATACAATCCACAACCCAACTTCCGGATGGAAAAGTTTTAGCGGTAGGCAGTAATTTTATTGCCCGCTTTACCGCTAATGGAGTATTAGACACTTCTTTTTCCAATGGGGCTGGATATAAACTTTTCTCTCAGGGATACTATGGTAAGATAAAACCTGCAGGAGATGGCAATTATATTATCATGGATGCTGGGTATGGCGCTGTTCAGAAAATAGATGAAAATGGAAATTTTGTAAATAGCTTTACTCCGTTTAATCTGTCGGAATCCTATGCTGACATAGATATTGATCAGAATGGCAAAATTTATCTTCTGAAATATACCACTTCCAATGCTGGCTCAGATTTTAGCCTTGTACGTCTTTTACCAAACGGAACTCCGGACACTTCTTTTGGAAACGGAGGAACGCTTGCTTTAGGTCTTGCTTATAAATACAGGAGAATAATTGTAAAAAACAACAATGAAATATTTATAGCAGGTCAGAAAATGGTGGCGGTGAGCGATCAGAGAATCGTTATTACAAAACTTCAGTCTGACGGAAGCCTCGATACTTCTTTTGGAAATGCAGGAACTTTCCTGTACTCTTATGGTCAGAATATAGATGGGAGTGCTCACCTTATGTTTCTGGATAATGGGAAAATCTTAGGATTTACTTCCGGGAGTATTTGTAATGGGAATAATTGTTTTGGGCTTGTTACGTATCGTTTGAATGCAGATGGAACTTTAGATACTACATTTAAAAATACAGGAATAATCGTTACTCCTGTTCAGTCTGATTCAACCCCGATAAAGGTGGCGCGTCTTGCAGACAATACATTTATGGTTTCAGGAACAGGCTGGTACAATACCTATGCTTTGAAGATGGATGAAAATGGCGATCTGGATACTTCCTTTGGGCTAAACGGTAAAATTATTACTCCGCAGATGCTGAACAAGAATGTATACAATAAAGGATTTGAATTGTATGGGAACTCCATTGTACTATTTGGGATCTATTCTATCTGGTATGGATCGCAAACCAAATATGTAGGGACAGCCCGTAAATATTTTTTTAATACAAGCAGTCTGAAAACTTCAGAAGTACCATTGAATAATGTGAAGTTATATCCAAATCCGGTTAAGGATTTTCTACATATTACCTCCAGTGAAAAAATAATAAGCTATGACATCTATGATACAAATGGACGAATTATATTGCACATGGAACCTAATCAATTACAGGATAAAATTAATTTAAGTTATCTGTTGTCGGGTGTTTATTTTATTGATATTCAAATGGTAAAAGAAAGAATAGTGTCGAAATTTATAAAAAATTAATTAAGAAATAATTCTATATCTTACTAAAAGTCTTCTTCAAGGAAGGCTTTTTTTGTATGTTTGTTACATCAAGCAATTAATCAATTATTACATTTCAAATTAAAATATGGATTTCGAAGACTTTATCATTTCACCAAGAAATTTCAAAACAGAAAGCTGGCAGATAGGAAATCGGATTACAAAAGATATCAGAGAAGACAGTATTGTTCTCTTATTTGTATCAGACTACAGAGGCGCAGGCGGTGATGCAGAAGTACAGGATTTTACGGCAGTAAGAAAAGAATTTTATAAGCTTTCGCAGATGGACTTCGAAATTCCTGTTGTAGATCTTGGGGATCTGGTGTCCGGAAAATCTGTTCAGGATACACATTATATCTTACAGGAAGTGTTGTCAGCATGTCACTATAAAAGAGCTATTCCAGTGATTATTGGAGGTTCCAATGATTTTGCTTTCTCATTATTTTCAGCATTGAATTTCCATAAGAAAAGCCTCAATTATACCCAGATCAGTAATATTATTTCTCTTCAGCAAGGAGAAACCATCAATGAACATACTTTTTTAAGTAAAATTTTCGGAGCCAAGAATTTCTCCATTAAAAATTATCATCATCTGGGGTATCAGAAACATTTGAATGAAATGGATTCTGTAAGACTCATCAAAGAAGTGGAGTTTGATATTATCAGACTGGCTGAAATGATGAATTCTACAGAAAAAACAGAACCTTTCTTCAGAAAAGCAGATCTGGTGACCGTAAATTGTGATGCTATTGAAAGTTTTAGTGAACCTTTTTCAATGAATCCACAGGTAAATGGTTTGAACAGAAGAGAAATCTGTGCCTATATGAAGGAGATCGGACTCAGTGAAAATCTGAAATCTGTTGGGATTTTTAATTATAATATTTATTCAGAGAACCAGCTGAATCATCAGCTGTTAGCACAGATGCTGTGGTATCTGATCGAAGGAATCAATATCCAGCATTCCCATCCGAAAGAAAGACATTATGAGCTGTTCTATGTTTTGATAGATGACAGACAATATGCATTCAGGCGTGATACTTTCAGTAATTTATGGTATTTTGGTGATGACGAAAATATAGAAAACTGCATTCCGTGTTCCAGAAAAGATTTTGATGAAGCTAAAAAAGGCTGGCTGAATGCAAGACTGACGAAAATTTAATGTATGACAAATGTTCCCTCAAGAGTATCTATTATTGTTCCCGTTTATAATGTCGAAAATTATTTGACAAAATGCCTTGACTCTCTGGTGAAGCAGAGTCTCTCTGATATTGAGATTGTTGTCGTGAACGATGGAAGTATGGATAACTCTGAAAAAATAATTAGAGAATTCGCACACAAATATCCTGAAAAAATAAAAGCTTTTACCAAAGAAAACGGGGGGTTAAGTGATGCCCGTAATTTTGGAATTGATAGGGCTACCGGTGATTACATCGGTTTTGTAGACAGTGATGATTATGTCACCGAAACCATGTTCGAGGAAATGTTCCTTTTAGCAGAAAAACACCGTGCGAAGATGGTGATCTGTAATATTCAGAAAGTAGACGAAAATGGAAAAATTATCCAAAAACTGACTCAGCTTCCCAATATGCCTGAAAAAATAACACTTGAAGATTATTTTTCTGTTTTTTCGGATATCAGTTATTTCGCATGCAATAAGCTGTTTAAAAAAGAACTTTTTAATCAGAAAAGATTTAAAAAAGGAGTTCATTTTGAAGATATTCAGCTTATTCCACAGCTTTTGCTGGAATGTGAAACCATTGCGCAGACTCAGAACTACCATTATCAGTATCTCGAACGTACCGATTCTATTACAAAAACGCACACAGAAAAAGGACTTGATATGCTAAAAGCGGTGTCTGATGTGGAACAAATATTCAGTAAATCCCCATATTCCCACAAAAAAGAAGAGCTGAAAAATTTTCAGATTTTCGAAGGGGTCTACTCATTTTTGGCCTATCTGGCCTTTGTGAAAAAAGAAGAAATATTTTATAGTATGTCGGATCAATTAGTTCTTTTTATGAAGGAAAGACAAATAAAAATTCAAGATATATTGAAGTATAGTCGTTTTGGTAAGAATTATCTTTTATCTTTGCCTTTGAAGAAAAAGATTTTTTATCTGTTGTTTTTTGCAGGACAGAAAAGATTGATAAGAAAATTGATTTAGTAAACACAAATGTAAGTACTATTGTTTCGGTCAATAGAAAATGATAATGACGAGATCTTGTAAGTTCTGTATTATGATTTTTTATTTAGGAGATACAAGTGCTGAATAAGAAAAGAATGAAAAATTTTGAATTGTTCTTAAGCGGATCGGGAATACCTATTTTCTATATAAAAATAGGACTAGGCTTCGTGTTCTCCTTTTTAATTACATTTTTCTCTATTCCTACCATTGTCAAGATTTCAAGAAGAAAGAATCTGATGGATGAGCCTGGGATAAGAAGTTCGCATCTTAGAGAAATTCCCAACCTGGGAGGTATTGCCATCTTTTATTCCATAGGAATCTGTGCCTCTATTTTTGCCTATGAATTATTTGATCTCTACAAATTTTTATTTGCTTCATTAATTATCCTGCTCTATGTGGGTGTGATGGATGATATTGTTGTAATGAGGGCTTACAAAAAACTTGTTGCCCAAATTGTTGTGTCTTCCCTGATTGTTATTGGTTCCGATATCAGAATCAGAAGTTTATTCGGAATCTTCGGAGTATACGAGCTGGAGTATTTCGTAAGTGTGATATTCAGTATCGTAACATTTATTATTCTGATTAATGCATTTAACCTGATTGACGGAATAGACGGGCTGGCAGGTGGTTATTCTGTGATCTGCAGTGCTTTATTTGGAATCAGTTATTATCGCTTAGGAGAGTATAACTACCCACTGGTTGTGTTATCCGTTGTTATTATTGGAACTGTACTGGCATTTTTGTATTATAATTTGTCAAATTACCGTACTCACAAAATATTTATGGGAGATACAGGATCTATGCTTCTTGGCTTTTTGTTAGCTTTTACATCCATTTGTTTTATAGATATTTTTATAGATAAGAAACTCATTGATGTTCCAAGATATCACCTTCAGTCTGCTCCTGTAGTGGCGGTAGCCATTTTGATTCTTCCAATCGTGGATACTTTAAATGTAATTATGATCAGGCTTTACAATAAAAAATCCCCATTTGATGCCGATAAAAACCATATTCATCATAAACTGTTGAAATTGAACCTTACCCATAGGAGATCAACTTTTTATATTATCATTTACTATTTGATGATTGTTGGAATAGCTTATTATTTAAGACATATTAATGTCAATCTTTTATTATTGGTGATTCTTTCAATAGGTTTTTTTGGTGCTTATCTGCCAGATTTGCTATATCGATTAAGAAATAACAAAAATTAACAATTAAATATTACTTTTGTAAACAATATTATATATGATGAAAAACTTTAAATATTTATTTTTAATATTCCCTCTTTTAGTTACCTCATGTATTACAACAAAGGATGTAAGATACTTACAGCCAAGTGAGAGTCTCGTAATTAATGAAGAAGGTCTCGTTCCCTACAATATTCCTGTATACAGGATTACCAAAAATGATATCCTTAATCTTAACATTGTAACAACTCCCAAAGGAGATGCCGCACAGTTTTATTCCTCTTATAATTCCTCAGGAGGAATAGGAACTGGAGCTGGAACAGCAACAAGCCCTGCTATATCAGGTGGAGGTTCTGTTGGAGGAGGAATTGGTACTACCTCTGGAGCAAGCAGAGGAGGAAACATGAATTTTTATTTTAATGGGCTCAAGGTTGACTCCAACGGAGATATCAATGTTTTTGGAATTGGCTATGTAAAAGCCGAAGGGAGAACATTAGAGGATATTAGAAAAGAAATTCAGGAAAAAGTAAATGAAAACTTTCAGGAAGGTAAGTCTGAAGTACGTTTGAATACAGATGGTATTACTTATTATATTCTTGGTGACGTAGAAACTACAGGCCTTTCAGGAGAGAAAGTAGCTCATAAAAATACCCTTACCATTACTGAGGCTTTGGCTATTAAT
This sequence comes from Chryseobacterium metallicongregator, assembly GCF_031324065.1. NCBI lineage: Bacteria > Pseudomonadati > Bacteroidota > Flavobacteriia > Flavobacteriales > Weeksellaceae > Chryseobacterium > Chryseobacterium metallicongregator. Next base: position 11,098 of record NZ_JAVIXS010000009.1, on the reverse strand, counting down.
GGCGGGCTAAACAGAACGATCGACAAAAAAGAGATCGTTATCCACAGAAAACTCCCTGAAGGAATCAAAATTGCAAAAATAGATCTTACCCGCGAAGATCTTATGAACTCTCCTTTCTATTATGTGCAGAATGGTGATGAAATCTATTTGAACACAAGAGCAAAAAGCTTGAATGGATTCGGAAAAGATCCTATTCAGACTTTAACAACAGGAGTTTCGGTGATTACTACAGCATTGTCTATTTATTTACTTCTTAAAAATCTTTAGTCATGATTCCAGAAAGAGTAAACGCTGCGGAGAAGAATAATTCTCAGAAAGAAAAGTATGGATCATTTGCATTATTTGATTTAGAGCACTTTTTAAGAAGGATCCTTAAGAACTGGTATTGGTTTGTATTCATGTTTTTTATTGGCTATGGGCTTGCATGGGGATACACTCATTACTATGCACAAAATATTTATGCATCAGACTTGTCATTAAGTACTTCCAGCAAAGGGTCTGAGTTTTTACCAACACAGGCTAATCAATCGATCAACTTCATTTGGGGAGATACCGGAAATCAGGATGGGCTTTATCTGAAGAAAATGCTTTTATCCAGATCACATAACGAATTTTTGGTAAAAGAACTGGATCTTTTTGTTAATTATTCTACCAAAGGACTGATAAAATCTACTTACCTGGATAAAGATGATTCACCTGTTTTTCTTCAGATTGATAAAAAACATCTTCAACAGATTAATTACGCTATTACCCTGATGCCAAAAGGAGAGGGGGCATACCAAGTAGTTTTACCCGAAGAAGGAGAATCTACAAACTTATACAATTATGAAGTTGAAGGCTTTCAGAGCATCAACTCATATGGAAGACCCGCTGATAAAATCATTAAAATCAATGAATGGTATAATTCTCCTAACCTGAGATTCAGACTTCTTAGAAATCCTGTTCCTACTAAAATCAAGCTGGATAATATCATTGTAAACCTGAGTTCGGTAAATGAGAGTGTGAATGAAATTGTTTCGACTACAGGTGTTGACTTTGATAAAGAAATCAGGTCTATTATGATTATTACTAAAACGGGTTACAACCTTAATAGTACAGTTAATTTCCTTAATAAATCTGTTGCAGAATTACAGAAAAAGAGATTGGCTGATAAAAATGTGGTTAATAAGAACACAGACATCTTTTTAAAAGACAATCTGGATAATATCCGCAAAAAGCTTGATTCAAGTGCTAATGTGTTGAATTATTTAAAAACCTCTGAAAAACTTTATAACATTAAAGACAGAGATGAAAAATCTCTTGAAAAAATAAAAGAACTGGAGGCTAGAAAAGCAGATATCATAAGCAAAATCAATTCTCTTAACAATATAAAAAACACGCTGCAGTCCCAGAATTTTGATAAAATGATTGGAACCAATGCCGCAGGTTTTGAAGATGGAGTATTTTCAGCAACAGTCTCTGAACTTAAAGCTTTATATACTAAAAGAGCAGAAATGGCTTCCATTTATAAGCCTTCATCAGAGCCAATGAGAGAAATCAACAGGCTTATTGATGAAGCAAGAACGGGATCATCAAACAGCTTAAGAGGATATTATAGCAGATATTATGATGAGATCAATAAAATTGATCGTGATATTTCAGGTGCCAACTCAGATTTAGCTTCTTATCCTGAAAAAGAAAGAAGATATTTGGATGCAGAGAGAGGATATAATATGATTGAGGCTACTTATAATAGTCTTTTGGGAAGACAGAGTGATACGAAGATGAGAATGGCTACCAACCAATCTGATATTACAGTGATTGACCCTGCTAAAAACCTGGGGCAAAGAGCTATCGGACCTAATGTAAAGCTAGCAAAGACTGCTATTATCTCTGGATTACTGTTACTTCCATTACTGTTTATCTTTGTGGGTGAAGTATTAGACAGTAAAATCAGAAATATTAAAGAGCTGTTAAGTGCTACGAAAATTCCACTTCTTGGAGTAATAGGAAATAACAGCAATGAAAATATGCTTACCGTTCTGGAACAGCCAAAATCATCTGTATCTGAGGCTTTCAGGGGAATAAGAGCAAATATGAGATTCTTAATGGATAATGAAAGTGAAAAAGGTAAAGTTATTTTGATCACATCATCCATTGGGGGAGAAGGGAAAACTTATATTTCTATCAACTTGGCATCGGTAATAGGATTGAGTGATAAAAAAACAATCTTATTAGGAATGGATCTTAGAAAACCAAAAATCTTTGGAGACTTTAAGATTGATAATAAATATGGGATCTCAAATTATCTTACAGGAGAAGTAGATATTGACCAGATTATTAACAAAACCAAGATTCCTAATCTTGATGTTGCTACTTCAGGTCCTATCCCACCAAACCCATCTGAGCTTTTAATGAGCCAGAAAAATATCAGATTTATAGAAGAACTTAAAGAAAAATATGATTTCATTATTATAGATTCACCACCTGTAGGTCTTGTGGCTGACTCATATGAGCTGATGAAGTATTCTGATACTAATATTTATGTAGTACGCCATGAATATACAGAAAAGTATATGCTGAAAATGATTACTGAAAAGTATCATAATGATGAAGTTAATAATTTAGGACTTGTTTATAATGACTATAACACCAAACAAGGCTACGGATATGGCTACGGTTACGGCTACGGATATGGTTATGGTTACGGATATTTTGATGAAGATAAAAATTATAAAGAACCTTTATTAATAAGGATCAGAAATAAAGTACAGGTATTATTCAATAAAAAATAAAGCATTAAACCCTCATTTAATGGGGGTTTTTTCATATTTAAAGTATTTTCATTCTATGAAAAAAAGAATATTTTTGCCACTTTGCCGTTTACTTTATAACAAATTATGTTTTTTTGTTTATTTTTAACTAAACATTAAGATTATCATTAATATAAAAATGTTTTATATTTGCAAAAATTAAATTTTAAAATAACCATAAATCCATATTCTTTTATGAATAAAAAATTATTGTTTAGCTTCCTTGCCTTCCTTGGAGTGGTAAGTGTTAAAGCACAAAGAAACGAATTGGGAGTTCGTCTAGGTATGAGTAACCTAGTGGGAGATGTAGGAAGGACAAATTATATTTTACAGAAGCCGTTGGATTTAAGCAGAGCGTCAGATTGGGGCATCCCATTTTATGGTGGTTTATTATACAGATTTAATTTTAACCCGCATCAGACCGTTAGATTGGATTTGGGATACAATCAAATTCAGTTTAGTGATAAAGCGGCGAAAGAGGATTATAGAAGAAATAGAAACTCATACGGAAAAAACAATGTGTATGAGGCGAGTTTAATGTTTGAATATAACTTTTTCCCTGTAAATAACGAGCAGATCAGCATGCTGAGCCCTTACATCTTCGGAGGTATCGGTGCTTTGATGTTTGATGCTCCTAAAGCTACTCTTGTGAATGATTTCAGGAGAGATGCTGATGGTGTGGCACAGGCTCCGATCAACGAATTGGATTTTACCACCACCACAGATTATTCATTAGGGAAAAAAGTAACAATGCATATTCCTTTTGGGGTGGGTTTGAAGTATAAATTCAACCATTCTTGGGCTATATTTGCAGAAGCTACATTCAGATATACATTGACGGATCAGCTGGATCATAGTAAGATCCTTTCCAAAGATGTAAAAACTTCTTTTAATGCTGATATTTTGGATCCCGCTACAGGTGGTTCATTATTACAGTCAGGAAATTATTATGCGGTTTCTAAAGAAAGAGAAGCAGAGTTTATTAAAAAGAGAAATATTGGAGATGGAAGATCCAACGACTGGATAAATACTTTCAGTTTAGGACTTACATATTCGTTCGGAAGACCTCCATGTTATTGTGAATAATATGTCGTTGATTAAAGAAAAAATAAATTCTGAGAATTTACCAAAACACGTAGCCATCATTATGGATGGTAATGGAAGATGGGCAAAATCTCGTGGCGAAGAAAGAACTTTCGGTCACAAAAATGCCATTAATGCAGTAAGAAATGCTATTAATGCATGTAATGAGATTAATATCCCTTATTTAACACTGTATACATTTTCTTCAGAAAATTGGAATCGTCCAAGTGAAGAAGTGAATACCCTTATGAATCTGTTAGTAGAGACCTTACTGCTGGAAGCAGAAGAGATCTTCAGCAAAGGATTGAGAATGCATGTTATAGGGAATCTTGAGAAACTGCCTACATTAGTAAAAGAGCAGTTGGAACGTGTGGTAGAGCTTACAAAAGAAAACACAAAAGGAAACCTTGTATTGGCTATTAGCTATGGCTCACAAAATGAAATACTGGAAGCCGTAAAAAATATAAGTTCTGATGTAAAAGAAGGAAAAGTAGAGATAGAAAATATAAACGAAAGTTTATTCGAAAACTATCTATATACAAAAGATTTTCCTCCTGTAGATTTACTGATCAGAACCAGCGGCGAAATAAGGATAAGCAACTTCCTGCTTTGGCAGATTGCTTATGCAGAATTACAGTTTTTAAATGTGCTGTGGCCGGATTTCACCAAAGATATTTTCTTCCAATGTATTGTTGATTATCAAAACAAGGAAAGAAGATATGGTTTAACCGGTGAACAGGTAAAAGGCCAATAAAATTTTAAGAAAAGAAAGACTCGATAAAATGAAGTTTAGACTATTACCCATCATTATGTTTGCTGCTTCTGCACATTTTTATGGACAAGTAACTCCACAAGACAGCACAAAAGTAAATAATGCTGTACATGCAGAAAATGAGGCAGGAACTTATACACTTAAAGACATCGTTGTAGATGGGGTAAAAAAATATACACCAGCTCAGATCTTAAGATTTACGGGCCTTACAAAAGGAGAAAGTGTAGACATTCCGGGACAGAAAATCAGCAATGCTGTAAAAAAGCTTTGGGATACCCAATCTTTTTCTGAAGTGGAAGTTTATGTTCAAAGTATTGAAGGACAAACGATTGTCCTGAAATTTCATCTGCAGGATCTGAAAGAACTTGGAGAAGTGAAATTTGCAGGAAAAGGAATCGGTAAATCTAAAAGTGAAAAACTGGCAAAGGATAACAACCTTAAACCAGGAACTAAGATTACTCAGAACTTAGTTTCAAGCCTTAAAACCCATGTCCCTAAAGACTATATCAAAAAAGGTTTTGCAGATGCTAAAATCACTATTCAGGATAAAGTAAATGCAGGTGATCCTTCTTTGGTAGACTGGACAATCAATGTAGATAAAGGTAAAAGAATCAAAATTGATCATATTGAATTTGAAGGAAACGAGAATGTAACCGATAGAAAACTTAGAAATAAAGCTTTCAAAGAAACTAAGCAAAAACGTTTCGGTATTGGTGGAATATTGAAGTCCTCAAAATTCATTGAAGATAAATATCAGGAAGACAAGCAAAGTCTTATCAGTTATTATAATTCCCTTGGATACAGAGACGCTAAAATTGTTTCAGATTCAGTATGGAGAAACAAAAGAAATAACTACGAAATCAATGTAAAACTTAGCGAGGGTAAAAAATATTATATTGGGGATGTTACATTCACGGGTAATACTGTATACTCTACAGAATACTTACAGAGATTATTAGGATATAAGAAAGGTGATATTTACGATGCTGTAGGTTTCAACAAAAAAGTTGGTGAAGACGGAGGTAAAGAGGATGATTCAGATATTAAATCTGTTTACATGAACAATGGTTACCTTTTCTCCAACGTAACACCTGTTGAAAAATCAGTAACAGGAGATGCCGTAAACCTTGAAGTAAGAATTAATGAAGGAGAGCAGGCTACTTGGAATAAAGTAACATGGCAGGGGAATACAACAACCCATGACCACGTAATTCTTAGAGCACTAAGAACAAAACCAGGAGAGCTATTCAAGAAAACAGAAATTAAGAGAACCTATTTCGATTTAGCAGGAATGTCATTCTTTGACCCTCAGCAAATCGGACAGGATATCCAGCCAAACCAGGTGGATAATACCGTAGATATCAACTGGAAACTTGTAGAAAAAGGATCTTCTCAGGTTCAGTTACAGGCAGGTTACGGTGGTAATAGCTTCATCGGTACTTTAGGATTGACATTTAATAACTTCTCATTAAAGAATTTCCTTAAGTTTAAAGATTTCAAACCAGTACCTCAGGGAGACGGACAAACGTTCTCGGTTCAGGTGCAGGCAGGACAGTACTTCCAGAACTATGGAGTATCATTCACAGAACCTTGGCTATTTGGTACAAGACCAACAGCTCTTTCTGTAAGTTTGAACAACTCAAGAGTAAGATATACAGATCAATATGGAGACGCTCAGAAATTGAACATCTTCTCTGCTTCAGTAGGTCTGAACAGACTATTGAACTGGCCGGATGACTATTTCTCTCTTTATACTGGGTTACAGTTCCAGAAGTATGACTTCAAAAACTATCCATTCCAGTTTGGAGATTCCACTGAAAATAATGGTACTGCCAATAACTTCAGTGTCAACTTAGGACTGAGCAGAAACTCTGCTGGTATTGACCCGATTTTCCCAACAACTGGATCCAATATCGAGCTTTCAGCAAAACTGACTCCTCCATATTCATTGTTTAAGAAAAAGGATTACTCTACAATGTCAGCTATTGACAAATATAAGTGGATGGAATTCTATAAAATCAAGTTTAAAGCAGATGTCTACAATGAAATCATTGGAAAATTGGTCTTGAGATCTTCTGCAGAAATGGGATTCATGGATGGATATAACAGCCAATTGGGTGCTCCGCCATTCGAAAGATTCTATATGGGAGGAACAGGTCTTTTCGGAGGTCGATATGACGGTAGAGAATTGATTCCTTTAAGAGGTTATGAAAATGCTACCACAGAAGGAGGTCAGGCAGAAGATATTACACAGAAAGGAGGAGGTACAATCTATAACAGATTTACTTTAGAATTAAGATACCCGATCTCAATGAGCCAGACTGCGAAAATCTACGCTTTGACATTCGCGGAAGGTGGTAACGTATGGAATTCATGGAGTTCTTACAGCCCATTCCAGTTGAAAAGATCTGTCGGGATTGGTGTAAGAGTTTATATGGGAGCATTTGGATTGATCGGATTCGACTTCGCATTAGGTCTTGATAAGACTATTTCTGGTGATAAGTCTGGATGGAGAAACCACTTCTTGATGAACCAAACATTATAATTACAAATATGAAGCACTTTAAAATAATTTTCACGTTCGCATTACTCTTGCTTTTCGGGTTGAACAATGCCCAAAAAATAGGAGTAGTAGATACTAATGAAATTTTAAATAAATTACCTCAGTATAAAGAAGCTGAAGCTAGGTTGAATTCTCAGATCGATACCTGGGAATCTGAACTTCAAAGTCTTCAGTCTGAATATGAAAGGAAAAAAGCTGCTTTTGAAAGTGAGAAAGTTTTATTGATAGGTGACCAGCTTAAACTTAGAGAAAAAGAAGTTACCGATCTTGATAAAAATATTAAAACAACAACAAGCTTACGTTTTGGAGCTAACGGTGAAATTACAAAACTGAGAACAAATCTTGTTCAGCCTTTTCAGGATCAGATTTGGGGAGCCATCAAAACAATGTCCGAAAAAAATGGCTTGGGCATAGTTCTTGATAAAAGCAATAACATTAGTGTTATTTTCCTTCAGTCAAAATATGATTACACCGAAAAAGTATTGTCTATTCTACTAAAAGGGACAGACAAGAAGGAAAAAACAAATAGCAAAGGCAAAAAATAATCAGAGAATTAACTTTTGCTATATTTTAAAATCTAAAAACAAATTAAATTATTTATTTACCAGTTATGAAAAAATTAAGTGTATTATTTGCAGCAGTAATGATGGTTGTATCTGTAGGTATGGCAAAAGCTCAAAAAATTGCTACTTTAGATGTAATGGGAGTTCTTAACGCAATGCCGGAGAAAAAGAAAGCAGATGCTGATCTTAAAACATTCTTAGATACTAAACAAGCTGAGATTAAGAAAAAAGCTGACGCAGCTCAAACTAAATATCAGCAATATCAAACTGAAGCTCCTAAGAAAACAGCTGACGAAAACAACGCTAGAGAAGCAGAAATGAAAAAATTAGCTGAAGAAATCCAGCAAATGCAGGAAAAAGCTCAAAAAGATCTTCAGTCTAAGCAAGACTTAGCTTTCGCTCCTATTGAGAAAAAGCTAAACGATGCAGTAGAAAAAGTAGCTAAAGCTAGCGGATACGATTATATTATGGATGCAAACTCAACAGCATTCCTTTATAAAGCAGGACCAGACGCAACTGCAGCTGTGAAGAAAGAACTAGGAATTCAATAATTTCAGCAAATTAACAAAGATTTATAAAACTAACCACCTCTTTTAGAGGTGGTTTTTTTATTTTTGCGGAATGGAAAAAGAAGTATCAACTACGGTCAAAGTTAGGTTTAGTGACTGTGATCCAATCGGACATTTGAATAATGTAAAATACCTTGAGTATATGTTCAATGCCCGAGAAGATCATGTAGAAACATTTTATGGATTTACCTATGAAGAATATACCAAACAAACCGGCTGTACCTGGATTGCTATTCAAAATGAAATAGCTTATCTGAAAGAAGTAAGATATAATACACAGGTAGTAATCAGCAGCAAGACCATCGATGTACAGGATAGAACGGCAAAAGTCGAAATTCTGATGAAAAGCCTTGATGAAAAAACGATTCATGCTGTACTTTGGGTAACTGTTATTTATTTTAATGTCAAAACAAGAAAATCTGAAGTTCATCCCGAAGATATCAAAGAAATCTTTGATAAATTTTATGTAGATCTTATCCAAAAAGACTTCCAGTCAAGAGTGAAGTTCTTAAGATCTCAGAATGCCAAGAACTCTTAACCCCATTTCTTATTGAAGGTTCCAATTTAAAAATTAATAATAAACAAATGAAAAAAATAGCAGTAATAGGGAGTAACGGACAATTAGGAAACTGCATAAAAAAGATCGCCCCGGATTTTGAACATCTATATGAATTCTTATTTACAGACTCATCCACTTTAGATGTTACCAATGATGAGCAGGTGAATGATTTCTTTTATGATAACAAACCTGATTATTGTATCAATGCCTCCGCTTACACCGCAGTTGATCTGGCGGAAAAGGAAAAAGAAAAAGCCTTTGCCGTAAATGCTGATGGAGTAGCTCATCTTGCTCAGGCATGTGCAGATTATAAATCTGTTCTGATCCATGTTTCTACAGATTATGTTTTTGATGGTACCACAAACCTTCCTTACTCTGAAGATGACTTTACAAACCCGATTGGAGTATATGGAGCATCAAAAAGAGAAGGAGAAGAACTTGCTCTGGAAATCAATCCAAAAACAATCATTCTAAGAACTTCATGGCTATATTCTGAATTTAATAAGAACTTTGTGAAAACAATGTTAAACCTTTTCTCTCAAAAAGAAGAGCTGGGAATCGTTGCTGATCAGTTTGGCCAGCCTACTAACGCAAATGATTTGGCAGAAGCTATTATGAGGATTATTAAAGCACCGCAGAAAACCTATGGAATTTTCCACTTCTCAAACTATCCGGAGACAACCTGGTTTGAATTTGCGAAAAAAATTGCAGAATTTTCAAAGTCATCAATACAATTAAATCCATTAACAACCGAACAGTACCCAACTCCAGCCAAAAGACCTGTAAGAAGTACCATGTCTTTGGACAAAATAGAGGAAGTTTACAAAATAGAACCCAAACATTGGGAAAACAGCCTTGAAGAATGTGTTGAGATCCTTTCACACTAATACTATATATATGAAGAATATTGCAATCCTCTTTTCAGTGTTATGTATCCAGCTGTGGAATGCACAAAATGTTTATATGACCAGAGTTGAAAAAACAAATGACAACTCAGATAAATTCTTATTAAGAAAAGAAGCTGCTACTACAGATGCTATTTATTTAGGAGAAGTAGAAGTACAGGGTTTTTCAAAAGATGATGCACTCGTATTTTCCTTGGTATATAAAAAAGCAAAAGAGATTGGTGCCAATACATTCGAATTAAAACCTTTCGAAAATGTTGATGGTACACCTCAGGCATTCAATGCTGCCAATTATAAAATCGCTTTATATTATACACCCAAAGAAAAATTAACGGCTGAACATGGTGAGATGTATATATTTGCCTCTTCTGAAAAAGATCAAAAGATAAGTATTAACCGTAAAGACTATACCATCTCTCCCAGATCATTTTTGAAATTAAAAGTTGTTCCGGGGGAAATCTATAGCATCTCAACCAAAAAGCTTTTAGGTTCTACGGTGAAAGTTCAGCCAAAAGCTAATGATGATAACCTCTATTTTCAGGTTTCTTCTCTAAAAGTAAAACCAGATAATTCAGGAGTAGGAGGTTTGAATCTGAAATCCGGAGATATTATTGGCCTGGAGAAATCCTATGCTGAATTTTTGAGCGTAATATATAAAGAGAATAATCCATAAAACTCTATTATAGTTACCTTATTTCGGATTGAACTTCAAATACACTTAATATAAGAGCTATTTATTTAAAATTTTTCTCCCTGCCTTCCAGTCGTTTAGAGCTGAATATTACGAAACGGTAAAATTTATGTTAAATAAAGTTGCGTAGTGTATGGGAAGTTTCTATCTTTGCCCCACTGAAAAACGAAATACATTCAGTAGCGCAGAAGCGCCTTTATAAAGGCAGAAACATAAACTACTTCATAAGATAAGGACGAAAAAAAACTTTAATTTTTTTTACAAAAAAAGTTGTCAGTTAAAAAATAGTTATTATCTTTGCAGTCCCAATTAGAGGGAGCGCAGGAGTAGATGGATTGAGGGTTTTGGAAGGATTAAGGTTACTTAAAAAACTTTAAAATTTTCTTCAAAAACATTTGGTCAATTAAAAATAAAGTTTTACTTTTGCACTCGCAAATACGGAGCAACACTGACAGAAAGATTGCTGCGTTAAAAAGCGAAAGATATAAAGATCATTGACATACAATATAACAACCAAGTAAGGAAAAACTAAAGCGTTAAAAACTTTGAGTGAGTCAGACAAACATACAATGGAGAGTTTGATCCTGGCTCAGGATGAACG
>NZ_JAVIXS010000008.1:0-130155 GCF_031324065.1 Chryseobacterium metallicongregator | reverse complement strand
GTGTTAGGCCTCCCGCTAGCGTTCATCCTGAGCCAGGATCAAACTCTCCATTGTATGTTTGTCTGACTCACTCAAAGTTTTTAACGCTTTAGTTTTTCCTTACTTGGTTGTTATATTGTATGTCAATGATCTTTATATCTTTCGCTTTTTAACGCAGCAATCTTTCTGTCAGTGTTGCTCCGTATTTGCGAGTGCAAAAGTAAAACTTTATTTTTAATTGACCAAATGTTTTTGAAGAAAATTTTAAAGTTTTTTAAGTAACCTTAATCCTTCCAAAACCCTCAATCCATCTACTCCTGCGCTCCCTCTAATTGGGACTGCAAAGATAATAACTATTTTTTAACTGACAACTTTTTTTTGTAAAAAAAATTAAAGTTTTTTTTCGTCCTTATCTTATGAAGTAGTTTATGTTTCTGCCTTTCTAAAGGCGCTTCTGCGCTACTGAATGTATTTCGTTTTTCAGTGGGGCAAAGATAGAAACTTCCCATACACTACGCAACTTTATTTAACATAAATTTTACCTTTTATTAATATTTAGACCTAAACAACTGGATAGCAGGGTGAAAAATTTTAAACATTTGTTTGGAGGATCGGGTGAGGGTGTTCGAGGGTTGGAGAGTTTGAGCGTTGGAGAGGGTGAGAGGCGTGTTTCGGGGAGCGGGATGCGGGGTTTTGGGGTCGAAGGATCAAAATGAGGTATATAGAATTATATAGAATGGCTTTTTTAAATTAATAACCTATATATAAGCTTTGGCTAAAGCCAAACTAAGGAATTATTTTTTTACTAAACGGGCTAAAGCCCGCTCCTATTGAATAGTTATAATGAACCACAGATGGCACAGATTGACACAGATAAAATGTTTGCTTTTATATTATATATAGAATGGAAAATATGAAAGAGTACATTATATATAATTAATAGGATTTAACTCCTATACCCGTAATTAATTAAAATGTTTCGACTCTGCTCAGCATGATTGCTAATACTAACTGCTGAAAGGCCTTAGATATTATACTGTCATTTTACTTCCTTTAAGGCTCTTGTAAAGAAGTTGGGATTTCTGCGGAATGACACGATGGGAATAGAGATGGATACTCAATAACCTGTTTCCATAGAAACCAGCAAGATGAAAATTCATCACCAATGTTCCTTTTATACCTTGAAACCCGAAACCTGCAACACAATAACCCGAACCTCATCATTCATTATTCATCATTCATAATTTATAATTAATAACTCCTACCCTAGCCCTGATAGTAATGGTTACCCCGCAGCTTGGTTGGAGTGTGGATGGGTTTGGGTGTGGGAGCGCGCGGGCGCGAGGAGTAGAAATGGATAGCAGGATGAAGCTCTTAATTGGGTTGGAGAGTTGGAGGGTTTCTGCGTGGAAGAGTTAAGAGTGCTGGAAATATCAGACTACTAGATGAATTGAAATTCTGGTAGAATTCAAAGGTTAAAAGAAACGCTTGATCAATAGCTTATAGGTATAGTATCCTAATAAGCATCCAATAGTATCTGCTACAATATCTAAAGTTTCCATAGATCTGCCCAGTCCCATTTCTTCCTGAAGAATTTCTGTAAGGAAAGCATAGAGAAGGATGATCTGAAAAAAGTATGAGAATTTTATTTTGGGAAATGCAGCAATGAAAGAGAAACCTAAAGCTGCAAATATACTAAGGTGCAATACCTTATCGATACCGCTGAACATGAACCAATATTCATGGTTTTCTTCTCCTGGTTTGAGAAGCATATAAGTAAGAAATGCCCAATAAATGGGCAATATCTTACTAAATATTTTTGAAATCTTATCCAATGATAGCTTTGTAATCATCTGCAGAAAGTAACTCTGACTGATCTGCCCCATCAGCAATTTCCAATTTGATGATCCATCCGTCTCCATAAGGATCTGTATTTAACAGTTCAGGCTGGTCTTCTAAGTCTGAATTGAACTCAATAACCTTTCCAGCGATAGGTAAGAATAAATCTGAAACAGTTTTTACTGCTTCTACACTTCCGAAAACATCTCCTCCATTAAGATCATCATCTACAGTATCTACGTCAACGTAAACGATATCTCCAAGTTCTCCCTGAGCGAAGTCTGTAATACCAATTGTAGCAACGTTACCTTCGATCTTGATCCATTCGTGATCTTTCGTGTACTTTAATTCTGATGGTGTGTTCATTTTTAAATTTTTATTTTGTACAAATGTATTCAAAAATATAGTAGCTTCAAATATTGGATATAAAAAAAGTCCTTCAAATGAAGGACTTTTATGTTTGTATTATTTTTAGAATCCGCCTCCGGAATCTCCGAATGTAAATGTGGCAGAAATACCTGCTCTCACTGTAGACAGCGGGAATGCTGTGGAGATCTTATACTTTGAGGTCATCTGTTCGTAGAAGACTCTCAGATTCAGATTCTCGGAAACATTGTAGTCTGCAGAAAGTTTGATATTCATGAGTCTTTGTCCTCCTGTAACCTGAGCATCATTTAACAGAATATTCATAATGGATGTTTTACTGTCTCTTAATGAAATATCTCCTCTGATATTAAGGTCACTACCTTTTCCTCTTGTTCCTCTACCTCTGATATTGGCTGTTCCTAATCTGAAGTTTCTGACAATATATCCAAGTCTTACTACATATTCTGTATTGGCATCTTCAGTAAGCGTCTGGTTTACCAATCCCAGTACCATCATTCTGGTTCTGTTGTACTGTATCCCAAACTGCATATTGTTTCTCATGGTAACATCTACTCCAATAAGTGGTGAGAAAGATTCTACATATCCAACCTGTGCGAATGTATATGGGTTAATCTTGTCTCCATCATTTTTTTTCACATTCCCGGCATCATCCACTGTCTGATAATATCCGTTCGGGTTGCCATGATAATCTACATTGCTTTGAATACCTGTTGCGGTATACGTAGCGGTATAGGCATGTAAGATATCAAACTTCGTAAACTGCCCGCTGATCATTGGGATATTTTTTAATCCGGAATAGGTAATTCTCCAGTTTGGCAATGGGAATCCTGCTTTTTTAGGATTAGTCATTGGTTTTACAGATTTTCCTTCCATCGCTGCTCTAAAGGCAGGGATTAATACATAGGCATTTCCAATGCTGTAATGCTTTGCAAATCCGTTATTATCCAATACAGCTCCCGGACCTCCCAGCTGTTGAGAAAGGGCTCTTGCATTTTCTCTGATCGCCTGGTAAACAGCCTGCCCATCTTTAAATGATGTACTAAGAAGTGTTGTCGTATTGGAATAGGTTATCATTTCACTGGCAAATGTAAAGTCCGGATCAGGAACTCCACCATTGGTATAGTTAAATCCTGTATGGGAGAAGTTACTGTTGAAGGTATGCAACACATTAAGATCAACTCTCAGGTCATTCATTGGCATCACCTGTAAGTCTGCCCTCAATTCTTTGGTAGACATTCTTACGTATGGATCTGTCATATAATTGGAACCACTTACCCATCCGTTTTCCATTACGGTTCTTCTGATATCTGCCTGAGACCCCAGAAGGAATCCTAGTGTTGGGCCTCCCAGTGTCTGTCCGGATCCATACCAGTTTGGCGCGGATATTAACCCTGGAAGCACTGTTCCATTCGTTTCGTTATAACTTACGTTTAACTGTTTGAAAGAAGTCAGTAAGAATGCTGCACTTTGAAGTGGGGTAAGCTTATTCTTAAATTTATATTTCTTGTATCTGTATCTGTTTTTCTCCCACTGCTTCGCATACACATTGTTCAGAGAGTCCATTTCCTGTCTGCGTTTCTGAAGTTTGGCATTAATATTTTTGAAATAGTTAAACTGGCCAAAGAACTTCGGAAGATCTGCAGAAGCTGTTGCCTGAATCACATTGGTATTCTGTCCAACAGATCCTAAACTTGCTGTCTGGTTCGTATTAGGATCTACAAATCCAGTCAACGAAGTAGATCTTGCAGCCCAGTTGTAAGTAAATCCATATCCTACTTCTGCATCAATGAAATCCAGATAAGGCAGATACTGGAACGGCAGTTTATAATTCAGCTGTGCTCTGTGATTATACAATACCGGTCTTCCGGCTCTGAATACATTTCCGAAAATCGATTTGCTATCCATCGAATTTACATCCAGATTGTCATTCAACGTTCTGGTTGCGGAGTTGATTTCCAGTTTTAATGATTTTGTGAAATTGAATCCTAATCCATACTGCCATCCAAAGAAAAAGTTTCTGTTTCTGATGGCATCGAAATTATTATTCATGTCTCCGTTCAGGATTGCTTCCACATTTCTGAACTCAAGCTCGTTGTAGTTTCTGTCGATTTCAGTTCTGAATGAGATTCTTGTAGGAATTGGATTAATATTGAATTCCTTCACCCATCTCAGATACTTCGTAGATTTTGCCGTATCACTGATCATCTTGTTGAAAGGTTTCAGCACCCACGGTTTAAACGTATAATTATAATCAATATATCCTCTCAGATACTGTCTGTAATTTCTCTTGGTATAGATGTCTCTGAAATAGTCATCGTTATAAACAGCAGTTACTGATACGTTTTCAATATCATAAAACTTAGGCTTTTTATTTGGATTTACTCTTTCTTTGTGCATATTAACTACACCTATACTTCTCTGCTGAGTATAGGTTCTCGCTACTTTTTTCAATTGCTCTTTGTTCGGTGCCTTATTGAATTCTACGTCGGTATCCAGAGGGTTGTACTTTGGATCTTCAATAGTCTGCGAGTAAGAATAATTTAAAGGAATTTTCACCCCTGTCTTTTCCGGAAGGAATTTATCTACATTGATCGCAGTATTAATACTGAATGCCGACTGAGTAGATTGTGTTCTTTCCGCAGGTTTTGAATCAATATTTCCGAAACCAACTGATGTATAAGAGGCATTGGCATTCACGGTTGCAAGGTCTCCCATATTAAAGTTCAAGCTGGCATTTCCTGCATATCCACCATCATTCTCAATTTCAGAAAGACGGATTTCGTTAACCCACATAACTCTTGTTATGGTAGAGTTTGTTCTTGGATCTGCATTTCTTACCCCAATCATAATGGTGGTAATATTTCCTAAACTTGGTCTACCTTTAATATAAATATTTTTATAAGGTTCCTGATATCCGGTATCAACTGTTCTATTCGTAATAGCAACACCAGATTTGTCTCTTCTGATTTTAGCATCTACAAAGTTCTGAACATCAAAATCAACTTCGTTTTCCATTGGCCAGATCTCCATCGGAGCTGTTGCTGTTGTAGGAGTCATTCTTAAAGATGATTCATACTCGTAATAGTTATCAGTGGCATCGCTTCCGAAACGAATAAAGAATTTGGTATTCTCATCCAATCCAATCACTCTGTTCAAAGGATCGTGAGCGTGTACAAACAGCTTCAGCTTTTTGTATCTTCTCATATCCAATGTTGTATTTTTGAATACTCCTCTTGCTTCTGTTTTAAGGTCTTTCACTTTCATGTAAAGTGAAGCTTCATTCTGTCTCTGCGCACCTGCATTTCCACTCAATACCTGTCTGTCAATTCCCGGAGGCAATACATATGGAGGTTGGTTCAATGCATTTTCTTCAATATTTACACTTCCTATTTCAAAATTAGGATCTGTCACAGTTCCTGTTCCTTCGTCGGAATTAGGAACATTTACACTGGCGATTTTACTTGTATATTTTCTCCAGTCTGATCTTACAAGATCCATTGTTCCGAATCTCAGAGTAGAGGTCTGATCAAATCCTGCCAGCATCAATCTTGCAAATCTTACGTTATTCAATACAGCATCTTCGTGTGTTCCTTCAGCTGGATCATAATTCGCCACAGGAATTCTGAACAAGTACCATTTAACATCTGAAGTCTGCCCGTTCTGGAAAGTTGCTTTTACAGTTTTTACATCTACAATATTATTCGATCCAAGTGACAAACTTGGCTGGTCAAGCTTAATAACATATTGGTTATAATTTTCAGTCTGATCAAGGTTGTAATCTTTATTGATATCTTCAGCATCCGGAGTTTGAGAAGCTACATTCAGAGAGTTTGCTTCTGAGTTTCCTTCAGGGTTTCTGAAATATTTGTATCGTTCTACAACAGAGGCAGCCTGGCTTCCTGTAAATTTATCAGAAAGATAGAATACGAAGTCATCTACTGCAGGGTCAGCAATATTGGTTACCGGGTTTACAAATGTATTTCCGAATCTCATTGCCTCCTGGTCAGAAGTAAGACCATCATATCCGGCATCTTGTGTTTTTCTTTCATCTCCTTCTGTAGAGAATGCATATAAAATTGGTGGCTGTTTTGGCTGAGTTCCCCAGTTTGAATTCGTTGTAGAAGAAGGATTGCCAGGAGTTGGAAGTCCGTTTTCATACTGCATTTTTCCATCTTTCAGAACATCTTCAGAAACGTTTCCTAAGTGAAGTAAAAGTTTTGGATCAGTACCCAGTGTTTTACCATCTGCATAAGGGTCCATCATCCAGAATTCAACGTATTCAATATTTGAAGTAACAAAATTCGGAACGCTGATGGATCTCATAATCCCCGCCCATCTGCTTTGTGCCTGTTCTGCCAATGGGTTTACGTTGTATGGACCTTTTTCCTTAGGGAAATAAGAGATATCGAAAGTATTCGTGAAGGTTTGTTCTCCTGCTACGAAATCTCTGTTATTATAGATCTCTGAGTATTGTACTCTTCTGGAAGCGTGGTTGGATACAGACTGTGGTGTAATTCCTGCAGGTGCTTTTCCTCCAACATTCCAAAATCTAGGGTCGATATTATACCATGTTAATAATCCTCTTCCATATCCACTTGTAATATCGTCATTTGCCGGTACTGTATTAAATGGCGGCAATGTATTTTTTTCCGGTTTTGAAGCAAGGCTCCATGCTGCCGGTTCTTTTAATGATATTTTAGAAGTTGTCTGTTCAAAGTCGTCAATGTAAGACTGATTGTTTGTTCCTTTATTCAATCCAGGTAATAAGTAGGCCGCCTCCATCTTGAAGTTTAAGTTGGATGGAGCTTCGGTTTTTACCATAGGAAGTTTATTTGTCAATCTTGTAAGGTAAGGAGCCTGATTGTTATACATCAAGTTGATCCCCGCCATGGTATTGTTTACCGCTTCCTGCCCGAAGTTTACTTTCTGGGTCAGTGGAGATTCAGAGTAATTAATTACTGTTCCTCCTAAGATAAAGTTCTCACTGAATCTTCTTTCTAAGTTTAATCCTAAGAATCTCTTTCTTTGGGTATTAAATGTCAACTGGTTTTCCAGTGAAATATTGATGGCCTGTCCGGACTGTTTTATATTTTCATTAATGATTGTAACCGTACCAAGCATGTAGTCTACCGTATAGTCAACTCCTTCTGTAAGCTGAACTCCGTTTGCTGCCACTTTTACTGATCCCTGAGGAACATTTACCGCACCTAAAGAAATACCTTGTCCCTGAACTCCTTTGTAGCGTCCTTCCATGGTATACCTTTGCGCAAGGTTACTGGAGATCGCCTGTTGTTTTTGTTTGGTATAAAGATCCTGAAAAACATATTGAGGATCACTTGTCCCTAATTTCGATTCCAGATATTTACCGAAGGGCTGTACTTTCGTAAAGATAACTCTTCCTGTTTCCGGTCTGATGGTAATCCCATTGACAAAGTCGAAAATACCGTCTCCTTTACTTCCGTCTTTATTGTTCTGGATATCGCCGTTCATATTAAGACGGTCCCAGTTGAATAATTTCAGTAAGTTCTGATCTTTTACAGGAGTATCCGGAAGATAATTTACTTTACCTCCTGTTTTTGGATCTCTGTAATATACATTAAGGATAAAGCCATCAGGAGATACCTGTCCTGCATCTATAGAATAAACGTTCTTCATCATCAGATCCCACATTGGAGACTGCGTGTTCACCTTATTGTTTACTCTCAATACTTTGGTGATCAGTACAGGGCTTTCTTCAGAAAATTCCCCCACTTTATATACTTTATTACTTCCGTTCACAGTATATGAGTAGGAAACGGCTAAAAGCTGCTGGTCATTAAGCTTTTGATTCAATGAAATATATCCCAACTGCGGTTGGAAAGTAAATTCATTACTGTTCAGCTTTCTGGCTTTTGTATTGTATATGAATTGTTCTCCGTTATCATAAGGAGTAGGATCACCAGGAAGCACTTGTCCCTGGAAAATAGTCCCATAGTTTTTACCTGCTTCTCTGGTTCCTGCTACGGATGAAACAGCATCATAAAGACCGTTCAGAGAGTTATCCGGTAGTGTAACTCCACCAGGGCCTTCACCAAGGTCTCTGATCCCTATAATACTTTTCTGATAAGCCAGGTTACTGTTCCCTTGATCAAGTACCCAAACTTCCATTCTGGTAATATTGATGGTTGAGTTGATCTGCGGGTAATTAAGTAAGGCATCATCATATTTGTTCAGGAAATAATGTCCTAAAAAGAAGTGTTGGTTTTCTTCATAGTCAATGGCGTTGACTTTAAAGTTGTTCATCACACCACCTCCCTGTACTACAATATTACGTGCCTCCCCCTGTTGCTGGGAAAGGACTACTGTTCCAAATGTTTTTCCTAACTGAAATTCTGTTTTCACCCCGAATAGTGATTGGGATCCACGGATAAGGCTGGTTGAAAGCGGCATGTTTACGTTACCAAATTCAACTCTTTTGATGATTTTATCTTCTCCTCCTTCGTTGGGTTTATCTACATTTCCAAGACCTTTACTCTGAAGATCTTTCCAGCTTCCTTTTGCCTGCCATACAAGGTTCATTCTGTTTTCAAAAGCAAAACCACTCTGGGTGTCATAATTGGCTTTTAACTGAAGGTTCTCCCCTACTTTCCCTAATAAACCAAGCTGAATTCTCTGATCAATATCAAAGGTAAAACTAGTCCTGTTTTGGGGCAGGATCATTGGGTTATCTATTTTCTGATAAAGTCCTGCAAAATCCAGGGATGCATATCCTGAAGGGATGATTTCAATTTTGTTACCTCCGAAAATGGTTTCAAAAAGTCTGTTATTGATCATCACAGAAGGGATAAGTCCTTTTCTCCTTGCATCTGATTTATCTTTTCTGAAAAGGAGATTGTACTTGTCTGATTTCTCCTTATAGTAAGCTCTGGTCTGGCTGGCAAGCATATATTCTTTATACTCTTCCGGAGACATGGCTGTGGGAGGACCTGTAATGGTATTTCCAATTTTGGGATACACATAGTACATCCCGGTTTTTATGTCGTAATAGGCTTCATACCTCGTAGGGTCAGCCACTTCATATTGTTTTCTTATGATCGCTGTATCTTTCTGTGCCTGTGCAAAAGCACCGACAGACATACACAGGAACGACAGGAACAAAAATATGTTAAGATGCTTAATATTCGCCACCAAATGTTAAATGTTTTTTAAGATTTGTTTAACCAATTCTTCTACCGAGATGCTTGGATTTTGTTTTATAATTTTATCCGCAATCTTCTCGCTCGTTCGTTTAGGAATGCCTAAAACTTCTAATGCAGATAACGATTCTTCCTTGATTTTATTATCCACCATCACAGAAATGTTCGCGTTGGGATCGCTGTATTTCTGTACTTTATCTTTAAGATCTACAATAATTCTTTCGGCAGTTTTTGCACCAATTCCTTTTGCTTTTTGGATCAGTGCACTGTTTCCTGAAAGTATGGCAGAAGCAATCTCATCAAGGCTCAATGTTGACAACAGAATAAGGGCTGAAACCGCTCCTACGCCATTAACGCTTATTAACAGATTGAACATTTCTTTTTCTGAACGTGTGTTAAATCCAAAGAGAAGATGAGCATCTTCACGAATGATCTGCTGAATAAATAAAAAGGTCTGCTGATTCAAAACCAGCGTCTGTGAGGTCATCAAACTGATTCCCACATAGTAACCAACTCCTTGAACATTGATGACAGCGTAGGTAGGCGTAAGTTCTTGAACATTGCCTTGTAAAGAAAATATCATTATTAATTTTTAAAACTCCCAAATATAGCAATTTAAACTAATTAATGTTTTCATTTAACGCGCGAATGACTTTTAACTTAAATTTCAAATAAGAATTCAAG
This sequence comes from Chryseobacterium metallicongregator, assembly GCF_031324065.1. Lineage (NCBI taxonomy): Bacteria > Pseudomonadati > Bacteroidota > Flavobacteriia > Flavobacteriales > Weeksellaceae > Chryseobacterium > Chryseobacterium metallicongregator. The sequence continues at coordinate 120,091 of NZ_JAVIXS010000008.1, read as the reverse complement.
GAATTAACAGAAAAACAAAAGACTCCAAAATATGGAGTCTTTTTACTATCTGAACACGGTTTACAGTGTCATTTTTTAAATAAGAGGAAAAGATTACTGCATTACAGTTATCCTTCAATTCTTGGTATTATTTTTTCTCTCTTCTTTGAGCATCAAGAACAGCAATGGTAGCAAGGTTTACAATCTCATCAACGCTTGAACGCATCTGAAGTACGTGTACCGGCTGCTTTAATCCCATTAAGATCGGTCCGATTACCTGTGCTACTTTCATTCCTCTCAGAATTTTGTAAGAAAGGTTTGCACTTTCCAGATTCGGGAAGATGAATGTGTTGGCAGGTGTAGTTCCTAGTTTGGAGAATGGATAATCGCTCAGGTGATCTGCATTCATTGCAAAATCCGGCTGAATTTCACCATCCACAACCATTTTAGGGAATTTCTCATGAAGGATGCTCACTGCTTTTGCTACTTTTTTAGAAGTTTCAGAGATGGCAGCAAAGTTTTCAAATCCAAGCATTGCAATTCTTGGTTCGATAGCAAAAGATTTTACTGTAAATTCTGCCATTTTAGCAATATTCACAAGATCTTCAGCAGTAGGATTTTGATTGATAGAGGTATCTGCGAAGAAAATAGGTTTCTTTTCAGACAGAATCATCATCATTGCCGCTACTTTATCTACTCCTTTATCTTTTTCGATCACTTCTAAAACAGGACGTAAAACGGAAGTATAATTTTTAGAGAATCCTACGATAAGTCCATCAGTATCACCATGCTTCAGCATCAAAGGTCCGAAATAGTCTCTCTGACGTACATATCTTTTCGCTTTGTACTCGTTCATTCCTTTTCTCTGACGAAGTTTCCAAAGGGTTTCTCTGTATTTCTTTCTGTTTTCTTTCTGATCATCATCACTTGGATCAATGATTGGAACATCCAGGGTAATTCCGTAACGCTCCATTTGCTCCTTGATGTATTTTTTATCTCCTAAAAGACTTGGGTAAGCAATTCCTTCTTCATAAAGAATCTGGGCTGCTTTTAATACATTGTATTCTTCAGCATTTCCAAGGGTGATTCTTTTCGGATTGGATTTTGCACGACTCTGCATCATTCTTACCAATCTTTCATCTCTGCCCATTCTGTCTAAAAGTTGGTGCTCATATTCATCAAAATCCGTAATGGTTTTTCTGGCAACACCACTTTCAATAGCTGCTTTAGCAACAGCGCTTGATACTTTTGTGATCAATCTGTTATCAAACGGTTTCGGGATGAAATATTCTCTTCCAAACTGAAGATTCTGAACGTTGTATGCTAAAATTACAGCTTCCGGCACTGGTTCTTTTGCAAGATCAGCAATGGCGTGTACGGCAGCCAGTTTCATATCTTCATTAATTCCTGTAGCCTGTACATCTAATGCTCCACGGAAGATATAAGGAAATCCTAATACATTGTTTACCTGGTTAGGATAATCACTTCTTCCTGTTGCCATGATCACATCTTTACGGGTTTCAAGAGCAAGATCATAAGCGATTTCCGGATCAGGGTTAGCAAGAGCAAATACGATAGGGTTATCATTCATGCTCAACAACATTTCCGGAGTCATTACATTTCCTTTTGACAATCCTACAAAAACATCAGATCCTTTTACAGCATCTTCTAATGTTTCGATATCTGTCTGAGCGATGAAATCTAATTTTTCAGGAGTAAGGTTTTCTCTTTTATGATTAATTACTCCTTTACTGTCACACATCAGGACATTTTCTTTTTTCAATCCTAATGAAATATAAAGCTTGGTACATGCAATAGCTGCAGCACCAGCTCCATTCACCACCATTTTCACTTTATCAATATCCTTGTTGGCAATTTGCAAAGAGTTGATCAATGCAGCAGCTGAGATAATGGCTGTTCCGTGCTGGTCATCGTGCATCAAAGGAATATTCAATTCCTCTTTCAGTCTTTGTTCTATATAAAAAGCTTCAGGCGCTTTAATATCTTCCAGGTTGATCCCTCCAAAAGTAGGAGCAATACCTTTTACAATTTCAATAAATTTATCCGGATCTTTTTCGTCGATCTCAATATCAAAAACGTTAATATCTGCAAAGATCTTGAATAAAAGTCCTTTCCCTTCCATTACCGGTTTTGAAGCCTCAGCCCCGATATCTCCCAGTCCAAGTACGGCAGTACCGTTAGAAATTACTGCTACCAGGTTTCCTTTTCCTGTATAATCATATACAGTTTCCGGCTTATCATGAATTTCCATACAAGGAACTGCTACTCCCGGAGAATAAGCCAATGACAAATCTCTTTGAGAAGAGTGTGGCTTTGATGGGATAACTTCAATTTTTCCTTTGGGTTCTGCTTTATGATAATCTAGCGCTGCCTGGCTAAAGTTCTTTTCGTCACGATTGTTGTTACTTGACATAAAATTTTGTTTTTTGTTAAAGTATATATTTAATGTGGTAATCTACTAAGCTTTCAATTGGTTTCTGCACAACATGTCCCACATTTAAATTAAGTTCTGTAGCTACAGAACGTAGTGTATTTTCATAATAATAAGCGATGGAACCGATAAAATTGATTTCGGCATCATGCGCTTCTTCATAAGGAAGAACCTGATATTCGAAGAAACTTTTCATTTCCTCAAAAACCATGTCTTTGAAATAAGGATGATCTTTTCTTTCGATTACAAATTTGGTAAAATTCGCAAGATATGCGTTTGGTCTTGGAGTATGATACATGTTTTTCAATGCATCTTCTACGGTAAGCTGATAATCTGCTTCAAACTCTTTATGAAGATCTGCAGGCAGTTTTTTCATAAAATATCTGCGTACCAATTGCTTTCCGATAGCACTTCCACTTCCTTCATCCCCAATCAGGAATCCTAGTGAAGGCAGTTCTATCTTTACATTTTCACCATCAAAAAAACAGGAATTTGATCCTGTGCCAAGAATGCACACGATAGCAGGTTTCCCACTGTATGCCGCATAGGCTGCAGCCATCAGGTCTTCCTTCACAATAATCTCTGCTTTTCCAAAAACCTTTTTCAGTTCTTCTTCTATGGTCTCGCAGTTTTTCTTCACACCGCATCCGGAACCATAAAAAAAGACTTTGGTAATTGAATTTTTAACCGATATCAGATTGCTATTCTTCTGTATTTCAGGAGCGATAAGTTCTCTGTTGATAAAATTCGGATTGAAACCGATTGTTTCTGTTTTCAGAAAAACTTTCTTAAAGTCATCAAGTATTACCCAATCCGATTTAGTAGAACCACTATCTACAATAGCAACCATATTTTAGATTTTAATTTAAGGGTGCTAAATTATGAATTTATCTTCAATTAGCGTTTAAAAACAACCTGGAAGCTGTCTAAAATCATTAATGCTTGATTTGTGTTTTCTTTTCGTTGAATTGTATAAGCCAATCTTCTATTTCATCTTCCAGATAGGAAGTCTGTAATACCATTGCATTGATAAAATCATCAGGTACCGGTTCTCCACTGGAGTTTTCAAGATTCCACAATTCGTTTGACATATTTTCATATTCTGAATACACTCTTTTGAAGCGGGAATTTTCTTTCTCAAGAGCCTCAATATTTTTCTGTTGAAGCTGGAATTTTCTGTATTTGTTTTGACGTTTCATACAAATATTATTAAAAATTGGGTCATAAAATGTTGGAGTATATGCGCTTAACCGCGCACTACAAGATAGAAAAAACCATCAACACAAGGAGTTGAAAATGAATTTATTATCAGGTCTTAATTACATCATTCTGAATATTAAAATTAGAAATAATTTTTATTAAAAAAAATATTTTAACAACTTTTTTCAGTGTTTAACATATAGTTATAAATTTGCATATTCATATTGTGAAGCTATGGGATTATTGGGATTTAAAAACCATTATGAACAGAAGGGATTCGCTAAGGTGTTTATCTGCTGAGATATAAATCTGCTCTGTATGCTATCCAATATGTACAAACATTTTTAGTTTTATATTCATTAAATGAAAGAAATACTCTTACGCCAGAAACAGGTTTTGTTCTTCATCATTGCAGGAGGACTGAGTGCCATTGTAGAAATAGGAAGCTTTAAGATTTTCAGCACCTATCTTCCGCACTTCTTTGTAAAGGAAACCAACTTCTATGGGGTACACTATCCTTTAAGTAACATTTTTTCCACAAGCTGCGGGATTATTACCAATTACTTTCTGAGCATCTGGTTTGTATTTGAAAGAGGAAAACATTCAAAGAGAAAAGAGTTTGCTTATTTTATGGTGGTCTCTTTTTTTTCAACATTACTCAGCTTAGGCTTTTTCCAAATATTCTATAGTTTCATATTTAAAGATAATATCAATTTATTTTTTTATACCTTGAGCCCGGAAATGATCAGCAAAATTGCAGCAATATTGCTGGTTTCCATTCTAAATTATTCGATTAAGAAGAAAGTAATTTTTAACGGTTAAGCTGTGGCAAAAATTTTAAATTATCTCTGGAGATTCTGGTTGCTTCTGTTGGCATTTTTTCTGACTGTCAGTATTGGAATCCCGGTTTACATTTTATCCTTTAATAAAAAGCATTATAAATACGGTTACAAACTTGTCAGACTCTGGTGCTTTGGCATGTTTTACGGAATGGGCTTCAGATATGATCTGATTAAACTTTCGGAACAGAAAAAAGATAAGAATACCCCTTACGTCTTTATCTCCAATCATACGTCCATTATGGATATTATGCTTGTATGCATTCTCTTTCCAGATCATCCGATCTGTTTTGTAGGAAAAAAAGAGCTGGTAAAAATTCCGATTTTCGGAACCATATATAAAAGGATATGTGTAATGGTAGACAGAGCCAGCGCAAAAAGCCGTGCAGATGTATACCGCAGATGTGCAGAGAAGATGGAAGAAGGTAACAGTATTGCCATTTTTCCGGAAGGTGGTGTACCTGACGATACTTCTATCATCCTGGATGATTTTAAGGACGGTGCATTTATGCTGTCTTCAAAACACCATTCTCCAATAGCTGTTTATACCTTTGTGGGACTCAAGGAAATGTTCCCTTTTGAAAACTCAAAAGGCTTCCCCGGAAGAGTAAAGGTATATTTTAATGGAATCATTGAGCCTACAGATTCGCCAAAAGACTTAAAGGCAGAGGCTTATGAGAAAATAAAAAAAACCTTAATCAGGTATTCCGTTGAAAGGAAATAGTTATATTTGTTTGTGAAATCTATAATAAATATGTCAAATTATTCTAAACAAACCAATTGGGCCCAATTCATTCCGTTGGTTACTGTATTCTTCTTTTGGGGATTTGTAGCAGCCAGTAATGATATTCTGATCCCAGTTTTTCAAAAAGCCTTCAATTTATCTCAAACCGAGAGTATGCTGGTACAGATATGCTTCTATGTAGCGTACACTGTAGGTTCTTTAATTTATATGCTTGTATCAAAGAGCCTGAAACAGGATTTGATCAACAAAATCGGGTACAAAAACGGTCTTATTGTGGGACTTTTGATTTCCGCAATGGGAACTTTATTATTTTATCCGGCGGCTAATATGCATTCTTTCCCGTTAATGATCTCCGGATTATTTATTGTAGGTTTAGGATTTTCTCTTCAGCAGATTGTTGCTAATCCGCTTGCTATTGAAGTAGGTCCTACAGAAACGGGATCTCAGAGATTAACAATGGCTGGAGGAATCAACAACTTAGGAACGACTATCGGACCGCTTATCGTTGCATTTGCTATTTTTGGTTCTGCAAGTGCCGGTAATACGGAAGCGAGTATAGAAAGTGTAAAAGTACCTTACCTTATATTAGGAGCAGCTTTTGCTCTGGTAGCTTTAATGCTTAAATTCTCTTCCCTTCCTGCGGTAACTCCCACGAATACTGAGAATACAGATGATACAACTCCGGGAGAACACAGAACTTCGGCTTTCCAGTATCCTCAATTGGTAATGGGAATGATTGCCATCTTCGTTTATGTAGGTGTGGAAGTTTCTACCGCAAGTAACCTTCCTGCCTATATGGAAAAAAATCTAGGATTTGAAACAAAAGATGTAGCTCCCTATATCTCTCTATACTGGGCATCATTAATGATTGGCCGTTGGACAGGTGCTGTAGAAGCATTTGACGTGAATGCCGGCTTTAAAAAGATTTTAAGATTCTTAGCCCCTTATCTTGCGTTTGGAGTGTTTTTATTCGTGAATGCACTTGCCAAGCATGACCTTTCTCCTTTCTATGTATATGGATTCATCATCGTTGCAATGATTATCTGTGACATCTTAAGCAAAGGAAATCCGGCAAGAATGCTTCTAATCTTCTCTCTGGCAGGGATCACTGCATTGCTTATCGGTATGTTTACTACAGGAATGGTATCTGTGTATGCATTTACCAGCGTAGGACTTTTCTGCTCTACTTTATGGCCTTGTATTTTCGCATTGGCTATCAACGGACTTGGAAAGCACACTAACCAAGGTTCAGGATACCTTATTATGATGATTATGGGGGGAGGTATTGTAAGCTTTATACAGGGTTATATTGCAGATATTACCAATATTCATTTCAGTTATATCGTAGGGGTTATTTGTTTTGCTTATCTTGCATTCTATGCGATCCGTGTAAGTGGGATTCTGAAAGCTCAGGGCATTGATCTGGATAAAGTATCTAAAGGTAATGGTCATTAATATAACAACAAAAATATATAAGAAAAAGAGATTTTGGGCAGGTGTTTTACTTGCCCAATTTCTTTTGTTCTATGGATTCTCAAAATCCAAAGTGATGATTTCTTTTTTTGAAAGCTTTTTTGAATTTCAAAAAGGAATTCATCAGATGCTGTTCAGCTGGATTACATTTTCTGTTGGAGATCTTATATACATTCTACTGGGAGCTTTCCTTCTGTATTATGTGATCTCTTTATTCAGGAAAGAGAAAAGAAATCATTCCTTAATCAGAATTCTGATCATCATTAATATTTTTTATCTCATTTATCAGATATTTTGGGGAATGCTGTATTTCCAGACTCCGATTATTAAAAAACTTTCCAGTCAGGAGGATCCCAATATAAATAAGGCAAAAAAATTAGCCGTTGTCTATCTTGAACGATGTAAGCAAACCAGACAGTCTGTTCATGAGGATAAAAATGGAGTTTTTATCATTACCAACCTTACGGATATACAAAAGGAAATCTTGCACCAACAGGCAAAACTACCTTCTTATATTTCAGATAAAAAAGCAACTCAAATTCTGGATATCAAGCCCAGTTTATTCAAAAAAGTAATGAACTTTACAGGAATTTTGGGATACTACAATCCTTTTACTGCTGAAGCTCAATATAACAGTGAATTACCTCATACATTCATCCCTTTCACCACAGCCCATGAAAGCTCTCATCAATTGGGTTTTGCAAGAGAACAGGAGGCTAATTTTGTGGGATATCTGATAGGTATTCACTCTACTAACTCTGAACTGAGATACAGTACTGAATTTTTCACTTTAAAAAGTCTTTTAAGGTTCATTGTTGAGGAAGACCCACAGTTTGTAAAGAATATTCTTCATCAGTACTCTCCTGCCATGAAAAGAGACCGTGCCTATGAAAAAAGTTTTGTTTTTCAGCATCAGGGATGGCTGGATGACTTCTTTGGATTTACCAATAACCTGTTTCTGAAAAGTAATCAACAAGAAGGTTCTGTTACCTATTCTTACTTTATTGATCTGCTCTTAAATTATGAATCATAAATAAAAAAAGAATCGTATCAGGCGATACGATTCTAAAAACACAAATGATGAAAAAAAATTTATTACCTTGACTTGTTCCCTCATTCAAGGCGATGTAAAAGTACGACATATTTTATAAATACAAAAACATTTCCCTCCTTTTTTAAAACTTTATGAAAACTTTATGATTTTTTAAGTTTTTTTGAGTTCATCCCGTATTGTCACAAATCACACAAAACAGCGGCATTACACAACCAAATCAAGGATAAAAGTCATATAAGTTATGAAAAAATCAAAAAACCAAACATTTGTTTAGATAAAAACCATTTCAATTTCATCCTGTTTTCACTGTTTTAAAAATTGGAGTTATCTCTTATATTCTATAGGATATTTCTACAATTTCAAATTCAAAAATTTAAAATATATCCATCATTCTTGTAGCGATTATTAATTCTGTTTTTAATTTAAAAACAAGTATATTTTACCTGCATGAGGAAACTCAATCTATACTTCATCCTGAAAACGTTCAAACACCAGATTGTTGAAATCAAAACTTGTTTCTTCAAAAGAGAATCTATTATTAGTATCAATACCATACTATATTGTAAAGCTCTAAATTCAATACAATAAAATACTGAGGATCAAATAAAATCTACCAACACCCATTTATATCTCACTAATAAAGGAAAATTTTTTTTGTATATTTAAAACATCTGTGTATTTTAGATAAAAATATTAATATGATTTTTGACAAACTAATTAACCATCTAAAACTCGATAAACAGGAATTTATTTTCCAGTTCAACTCCCATCCCAATTATCCATCTGCACTGGCATTTAGTGACACACTCAACTTTATGGGAGTAAAAAATGATGCTTACGAACTTGACAAAGAATATTGGGACGAACTTCCGGAAGAATTTATTGCCATTGTTGAGAACTCATTTTCGCTGGTAAAAAAGTCAGGAAGCAATTATTCCGTATATTCAGAAAAAGCAAAAACCTTCGGTAAAGAAGAACTTTATAATAAATCAACAGATTTTGTACTGCTGTTTGAGAAAACAGAAAATGCAGAAAGTAAACTGGCTTTTAATTTCAAACCGGTTCTTTATCTCATTTTTGCAACTGTTCTTGCCTATTCTTTTATTAGCCAAACCATTTACGAAGCTCTATTTAATGTACTTTCCTTAGCAGGAGTTTATATTTCCCTGGAAATTTTCAATCAGAAATTCGGGAATACTTCTACTGTCATCGGAAGTATATGTGGAGGCGGAGGCGCTACAGCAAGTCAGACAGCCAACTCGTGTGATAAGATCATCAAACAGGATAAAACCAGTATTATGGGCTTAAAGTTTGCAGATTTTTCTCTGATTTATTTTGCAGGACTTGCCGTATTAGGTCTGTTCTTACCAGCAACAGCGTATATCGTAAAAGGTTTCACATTCGTTTCTGTAATTGCCATCGGATATTCTTTATACATCCAGGCATTTGTAGAAAAAACATTTTGTAGAGTATGTCTTTTGATTATTTCAATCCTGGTAGGACAAATTGTAATCAGTAGTTTATTTTTTGAGAATCTGTCTTTCAGTGTGGGGACTCTTTTATTGACTGTTATTCTTTGGGCTCTTGTATTTTCTGCAGTTATCTATTTCAACACTCTTCTTGAGCAAAAAGAAGCTCTTCAAAAATCGAATGCGAAAAATCTCAGATTCAAGAGAAACTATGAGCTTTTTAAAAACCAGATGGAACAAAATCCAAAAATAGAATTTCATGATACTGAAACTTTTGCTGTTGGAAAAAGAGATGCTAAACTTCGTATTTCTATCGTTTCCAATCCATATTGTGGCTTCTGTAAAGATGCGCATAAGCTTGTTGAAGGACTTTTGGAAAAATATCCGGAGAATATTTCACTACAGATGAGATTCAATTACAGCCCAGACAGAGCTCCTGAAAAATACACTCAGCTTATTTCAGATTTAACTCATATCTATCATAACAAACCTGAAAAAGAATTTTTACATGCTGTAGAAGAATGGTTTGAAACTAAGGATGAAAGCAAAATCAATGCGCTTTCCGGAGGAAACGTAACTTCAGAGAATCTGAATCCATTAGTAGACATGTCCATAGAAAACAGTAATGCAGGATTAAGCTTTACTCCTATCTTTATCATCAATGGATATCAGTTTCCAGACAAGTATGATCGTGAAGATATTTTATTCTTTATTGATGAATTAATAGAGGATGATGAGATCTAGTAAATAAATCTCATTCATTTAAAAATTTCACTATCTTAGGAAAAACAAAATAACCATCTGAAAAGATGTAAAAGAGTAGAAAAACGGTGATCAATGGGACTATTTCCAGTTTACCATTTCATTGAATTATAATTGAATTAAAGTAAAAATGTCGTCATTTATTGACGGCATTTTATAATGAGTAGTAGTTTTGAAAAAAAAGTTTCCTTTTTATAAGCAACCAGATACCAAAGATTGTGGCCCTACATGCCTCAGAATCGTCAGTAAGTATTATGGTAAAAGTATATCTCTGCAGCAGATTCGTAACCTTTCCGAAACAACACGTGAAGGAAGCAGCCTTCTTGGCCTGAGCGACGCCGCAGAAAATCTTGGATTCCGGTCAATGGGAGTCCAGATCGATTTCAATACCCTTACAGAAGAAGTTCCTTTTCCATGTATAGCACACTGGAATAAAAATCATTTTGTTGTTGTATACAAAATCGACAAAAATAACAAAGTCTATATTTCAGATCCCAGCTATGGACTGATCACTTATACCAGAGAAGAATTCATCAAGTCCTGGATTGGAGAAAATGCCAACGAAAATACAGAAGAAGGAATTGTCCTGATTCTTGAAACCACTCCTGCATTCTTCCAGACAGAGTTTGATGCTGAAGAGAGTAAGGCAAGCTTTACATTCTTGTCCAAATATCTTCTTAAGTATAAAACACTTGTTATACAATTGGCTATTGGTCTATTAGGAGGAAGTTTACTTTCCCTGATATTCCCGTTTCTTACCCAAAGTATTGTAGACGTCGGGATCCAGAATCAGGATATTAATTTTATCTATGTAGTTCTCCTTGCCCAAATTATGCTATTCCTGGGAAGAATGGGAATTGAGACAATCCGAAGCTGGATTCTTCTTCACCTTTCGGCAAGGATCAATATTTCGATCATCTCCGATTTCTTTATCAAATTAATGAAACTTCCGATAAGTTTCTTTGATACCAGAATGACAGGAGATATCATGCAAAGAATTAATGACCACCACAGAATTGAACAGCTTCTTACAAGCTCTTCACTGAATACATTATTCTCTTTGGTCAACCTTATTATTTTCAGTATTGTATTATTATTTTACGATTACAGACTTTTCATCGTTTATCTTGTAGGAGCTGTATTATATATTGGCTGGATCAGTTTTTTCCTCAAAAAGAGAAAAGAGCTAGATTATAAAAGATTCTCACAGGTATCTCAGGAACAAAGTAAAGTAATTGAGCTTATCAACGGTATGCAGGAAATCAAAATGCATAATGCCGAGAAGCAAAAAAGATGGGACTGGGAATTTCTACAGGTAAAACTATTTAAGATCCGAATAAAATCTCTTTCATTAGAACAATGGCAGTCTGTTGGAGGAAACTTTATCAATCAGATGAAAGATATTCTGGTGAGTTTCCTTTCTGCAAAACTTGTTTTAAGTGGAAACCTTACTTTGGGGATGATGCTTTCCGTTCAGTATATTATTGGACAATTAAACAGCCCGCTTCTTCAGCTTATCGACTTTATCAAACAAACTCAGGATGCCAAGATTTCCCTTGAAAGATTAGGAGAAATCCATGATAAAGATGATGAAGAAGATAAAAATGAGCAGTACGTCACAGATGTTCCGAAGCAAGATATCGAAATCAAAGATATGTCGTTCAGGTACATTGGTTCTGATGTTCCGGTTTTTGAAAACTTAAGCCTTACGATTCCTTATCAGCAGACAACAGCCATTGTGGGAGCCAGCGGAAGTGGAAAAACTACTTTATTGAAACTGTTGATGAAATTCTATGATCCGGACCAGGGTGAAATCAGAATCGGAAATACCAATATGAAAAATATTTCTCCGAGATACTGGAGAGATCATTGTGGAGTTGTAATGCAGGAAGGATATGTATTCAATGATACCATCGCCAATAATATTGCTGTAGGTGAAGATCATATAGATAAACAAAAACTAAGACGTGCTGTAGAGATAGCCAATATCAAAGATTTTATTGAAAGTCTTCCATTAAGTTATAATACAAAGATCGGAAATGAAGGAGTTGGCGTAAGTGGAGGTCAAAAACAGAGACTTTTCATTGCAAGAGCCGTTTACAAATCCCCTGAATATATTTTATTTGATGAAGCTACCTCTGCATTAGATGCCAATAATGAGAAAGTAATTATGGAAAATCTTGAACAGTTCTTTAAAGGCAAAACAGCAGTGGTGATTGCCCACAGACTTTCAACAGTAAGACATGCTGATAAAATCATTGTACTGGATCAAGGAAAAGTAGTTGAAGAAGGAAGTCATGCCGATCTGGTAGATTTAAGGGGAGAGTATTACAGACTTGTAAGAAATCAGCTTGAATTAGGCAGCTAATGGAATTCGAAAAACTTATTAAAGACTAATATTAATAATGAAAAATATAAAATACCTTCCTGATGCAAATACTTCCGCACCGGATAGGTATGACGGGAACTTCCCAATTATTTAAATTATATTCCCAAAATATTGGGAAAATTTTACCTCAAAACAATGAAAGAAGACGTTTTAGACAATATTGAACTCCGCTCAGAGAGTGTACAGGATATTCTTACCCAGCCACCACATTGGATGATCCGCTGGGGAAATACCGCGATATTTATTATCCTCCTGTTGATTCTCTTAATGAGCTACATTATAAAATATCCGGAATTTGTACCGGCTCCTATTATTGTAACTTCCCAGAATCCTCCTGAGAAAATAGAAGCACGAACCAGTTCCAAAATTGAAAAAATATTCATAAAAGACCATCAGGAAGTTAAAAAGAATGATGTTCTGATGGTGATGCAGTCTGCAGCTAACTATAAAGACATTTTAGAGCTTAAAAAACTGGTAGACTCTATCACACCTGATAAATTATATACCTTCCCTATTGCCCAGGCTTCAAGATTTAAACTGGGTGAATTGCAGGGTGAATATAACAGTTTCGCAAAAGCATTTCAGGATGAAGCTCTTTTTACAAGACTACAGCCTTATGCTCCTGAAAATCTGGCCGCCAATCAGAGCATTTCAGAATATAAAATAAGAATTGCTACTTTGAAACAGCAGAAGAACCTGGAATCTATAAAATATGATCTGACAAAGAAAAACTTCAACAGATCTCAGGAATTATTCAACCAAGGGGTTATTTCAGCCATGGAACTTGAAAACGAAAAGATCAAATATCTTCAGGCACAGCAAAACCTTGAGAATATCAAAATCTCCATATCTCAAATGGATGAAGGAATTTCCAATCTGAATAAGACCAAAAGCGGAACTGCCATAAATACAGAAAAAGACAGAATTACATACTCTTCCCAAACTCTACAGCTTCTTGAACAGCTTCGAAAATCTCTAAAACAGTGGGAACTGAATTATCTTGTAATCTCATCCACTGATGGTGTTGCCAGTTTCCAACAATTCTTTGGTGAGAATCAGTTTGTAAAGGTAGGAGAACCCATCCTTTCTATTCTTCCTAAAAATAAAGAGCAACTAGTGGGCAGGATGTCTGTTCCTACCACAAATTCAGGAAAAATAACTCCTGGTGAGAAAGTCCTGATTAAACTGGACAATTACCGATTCCAGGAATACGGTATCATCGAAGGAAAGGTACAGAATATCTCTCTGATTCCTGATGATAAAGGAAATTACTATGTAGATGTAATTTTACCAAAAGGATTAAAAACAAGCTACAATAAAACACTTACATTCGATAAAGAGCTTAGAGGCAGTGCAGAAATTGTAACACAAGACCTGCGACTGATTGAAAGATTCTTCTATCAAATCAGAAAGTTACTTGGATATCAGGTTTAATAACCCTTTTATTAAAAACTAACCCCGTTTTGCAAATTGTAAAACGGGGTTTTTATTATTTATTTTTAAAATTCCGAGTCATCTGATAATGTTTTGCAGAAGTCCAATCAATCTCATTTGTTTAAATTGCCTATTACAGCCACAATCTAACTAAGTAAAGGATTTTATCGCAAAAAATATGATCATTCAAAAAAAGGCAAGAAAACGACGGATATGAGGGCAATCATAGCATTAGTTGGTCATAAAAATTAACCGGACATTATAATGAAGCTAAAGTAGTATAATTATTCCCTTAATATTCCATTAGAAGAATAAAATCGTTAAAAAGTAAAATTCATTGGAAAGAATTAAAAGATAAAAAGACAATTCTTTTAAAAGTAAAAACCGCAATCATTAAATTAATGATTGCGGTTTATTGTAGCGAAGACGGGAATTGAACCCGTGACCTCAGGGTTATGAATCCTGCGCTCTAACCAACTGAGCTACCTCGCCGTTTTGGTGGTGCAAATATAGAAAATATTTCTTTACCTCCAAAATTATTTTAGCTTAAAATATTCTAAAACATCACCAACGTGATCTGGTTTGCTGATTATCTTATTGTTAGCATCCAAAATAAAATACGTCGGAGTTGCATGAATATTATATAAATCTGTATAACTACTATTCCATCCTCTCAATTCTGAATCATTCACCCAAGGAAATGCAGCAATTTTTTTGGTATATGAATTCTTATCCACATCTAAAGACAGCCCTACAATCTGAATATTTTTTGATTTTAAATCATTATATTTTTCCAAAAGTTTTGGAAGTTCACTTTCACAGTGTGAGCATGTAGATGACCAGAACACAACGACCTTCTTATCTGCCTTTATATCGTGTAAAGATTTTGCAGTGGTATTGACAGGTGACTGGAACTTATAATTAGGGAAAACAGCCCCCATTTCAATGTTTGCGTTCGATTTCAATGTAGAAGCAAGCCTGTCAGTAATGGTACATTTAAGATTTTTAGCTAGAGACAGATATTTGCTCTTGTATTCATCCATCTGATAGACATCAAAAATATCAATCAATTCTGACAATACAGTCTGTCCTCTTGGAGTTTCTACTTTTAAACGATCCAGCAACTTATCAACAGAAGCTGTAACATTAGCATTTCCTCCTGAATTCAGATAAGCTACTAATACAGGTCTCAATAACGATGAGCTTTCAAGCATATCATTTGATTTGTCCAAAAAGTTGATTATTTCTTCCTGATCTACTTTCTTGGCTGAATCGGGTGAGTTAGAAAGAAACTTGCTGTAATTCATATTATAATAAGCAATAAATGGGTGTTGCGCAGCATCAATAGAACCTGAAGCACCAGAAAGTCTGTCAATTTCTGTTTTCAAAGCTTTTCCAAAATCTGTATTGTCTTTGTAATATTCTTTGATTTGTGCTAAAGCTGGCAAAATAAGCTCTTTCTTTTGGGAGCCTTCCTGTTGTTTGCTCATCAGATTATTGGCATCGTCCTGATAAATAACATCTTTTACTTTGCTATTCTGAATATCCAATTTAAAGTTGACATTTTTATTTTCAGAAATAAAGCTTACAGTATTATTAGAGCCAGGAAAATAAACTTTCATCATCCCCATATAATGACCTGGATATTTAAAAGTCCATGTACTATTCTTACTTTGTTCTTTAGTAACAATAATATCTTTTGATCCGTTAAGTGTATATAGAATAGCATCCTGGTCTTTAAAGTCTGCCGGAGCCTGAATTGTAACAGTAAATTGAGCCTGTAAAGCAAATGCAGCCAAAACCGCTGATAGCGTATAAATCTTTTTCATAAAGTAAAAATAAAAAAACTCCCTGACTAATCAGAGAGTTTAATATTATTTTAATAAAATTTTATGCTTTTACGCTCTTGTACTTTTTTGTAAAGTAAACAATAAATCCTATTGCTACTATACCCAGTACATATACATACATATCAATTGGTGAGGCAGGTGACCCGGTACCGTTTCCTCCGTTACCTCCTCCTCCCGGGATTGCTGGTTGTGGTGGAGCAGCATTTGCTATAGATACAGCAAATAGGAAAAATGCCAAGACTAGTTTATTAATAGTTTTCATGTGGTTTATTTTAAGATTTTAGTGTTAACAGTTTCTCCCTTATCAGAAACGATTTTTACAACATATGAATTTTTAACTGAGCCATCAAGCTCGATTACAAAATCTCTGGATGTTTCAACCGCTTTTTTAGAGATTACCAGTTTACCGCTCATATCATAAACTTGAATGTCTGCTTTTTTCCATTTTGGATCAAATCTAACAATGTAATTTGTAATAGATGGATCGTAAACAACAAGTGTTCTGGAAACACTAGGAGTTGCTTTATCCACACCTAAAGTAATATTACTTGGTTCACCATAATACAAGTTAGCTTCTTCATTTGTTACAGCTACCACATCTCCCTGTTTAGCCTGTACTAAATTTCCATTTTCCGCTTTATAGTAGAAACCAATTCCTGAAGATAACTGGTGTGCACCAGCAGGAATAAGTTCTGCATTTTCTCTGATCTCGAACTTATAAGATTTAACCTGATCAAGTTTGTAATTAACTAACTTAACATTTTTACCTTGGAAGTTACCCTCATTAGCTTCGTTAATATATAACCAATAGTTAGTATAATTATTATCATACCCACCATTCAATGCTTCTTCGTAAGTACCAATAATTCTGGTACCAGCTGAACTTTGAACTGTTGTAGCAGTAGAAACCTGGTGTCCAGTTGTAAATGATGGAGAAACCACGTAGTACGTTCTGGAAATCTCATTACCATTAGCATCAAGACCAATTACTCCAAGCTGTTTTACAGTATTGGCTGTATTCTTACCAGCCATTTTAGCTGCATTTACACCGTTAGGAGTACCTGCTGTTCTAGCTGTTGATTTGAATCTTCTTAGTGTATTAAAGTCTAAAGTCTGAGCTGTATTATCTCTTAACTTTATTTTAAACGACTGCATAGGTTTGATAACCATTTTATCCAAGTTCACATCTCCAACTGCCGGAGCAACTCCGTCACCTGTAGTAACGTAAGTAACTACCTGAGCACCTGTAGCATAAGTAGAACCTCCAGGAAGTGTAACAACAGTACCTGGATTATATTCAATACCCCAGATATTCTTCACTGCATTTCCGTCTGATCCTGTAACGCTTTCAGTATATCCAATATTAGATAAATCTAAGTTGGTAAGGAAAGGGTTACCGAATTGGTAGAAATTTTGTCCAAATGTTCCAGCCCATGGAGTTGTAGTAAATTCAAATGAATCATCAAGATAAGTATTATACTTTTCGTTGTAAGAATTCACAGCATTACCACCATTTCCGAATACAACATTGGAAGCTCCTAAATTAGATTTTCCTGCATTTTGCAATGACACAGTTCCTGTTAGTGGAGCATACGGTTTTCCATTGATATTGAAAACAGTTCCTGTTGCAGGTGTGCTTGGATTCCAGTCATTACTGGAAACTTTCAACATATAATACCCTGAACCATCAGCAGTAGTAGATGCTAAATTTGTAAAATGTGCAGAAACCGCATTGGCGTTATCCCACTTTAGAATTGGATTACTATATCTACCAGTATTAAAAGTTTTACCAACTTCAGTAGATAATGAACTTAAAGCTTTACCAAAGAAAGGTAAAGCAACTTGTTGGAAATAATTGCCACTACCGTTACTTGTAGTTCTGTACTCTTTGGTGACAATACCTGTAATGTTGGACTGGGATAGTCCATCGATGTACAACTGGCCATACGTGGAAGTAGCAAAAGAAGCAGGGGTATTAAGTCTTAAGATGATATTTCCACCGTCAGTCTTATCAGCACCACCGGCATCAATTGTTTTAAAACCATCTGTAGCAGATCCTACAACCATGATATTTCCATGCACGTCCAAAAGGCCATTACCTTTTGTTTGTACACCTCCACCGCTATAAACTAGGGTGCCTTCGCTCACATACATATTAGCATTAGTGTCAACATGACATAGTATCTGCGCCTGAACAGAATAACTAATTGCTAAAAGACCTATAGCAAATAAACTTTTTCTCATTGTATAAATTATTTGTGTGTTAATACAATCTTCACCCGCAAAGGTATTATTAATTTTCTTAAAAAAAAAATATTTTATCTATTAATCAAAACATTATCTTCATTTAAGATGATATCTTTCTCCTCTCCTATTGAAAACATATAGTCTTCTAGAACTTTTTCGGTGGTCCCTCTAAGCCCTCTTGCACCTAATCCTTTTTCAATAGTTTCCTCTACGATTTTTTCAATTGCTCCGTCTGTAATAACCAAATTTGTGCCATCCATTTTAAAAAGTTCCACAAATTGATTCACGATAGAGTTTTTAGGTTCCTTCATGATTCTTACCAGTGTCTCTTTTGTGAGTTTATCGAGGTAAGTAATAATTGGAAATCTTCCCAAAAGTTCCGGAATTAATCCGAAAGTACGAAGGTCAATTGCATTAATATTTGTTAATATATATTCGTCCTCGTCTGTTTTATTGATTTTTTCAGAGCTGAAACCAATGGCCTGCTTGTTCATTCTTCTTTCGATGATCTCTTTGATCCCGTCAAAAGCTCCTCCTGCAATAAATAGGATGTTTTGGGTATTTACCTGGATATATTTCTGATCCGGGTGTTTTCTTCCTCCTTGTGGCGGAACATTCACAATACTTCCTTCCAGCAGTTTTAATAATCCCTGCTGTACGCCTTCTCCTGAAACGTCTCTTGTAATACTTGGATTGTCCGATTTTCTGGCAATCTTATCAATCTCATCGATGAAAACAATTCCTTTTTCAGCTTTTTCCACATCGTAATCTGCGACCATTAAAAGTCTTGAAAGAATACTTTCAACGTCTTCTCCTACATATCCTGCCTCAGTTAAAATAGTAGCATCCACGATACAGAAAGGAACATTAAGTTCTCTTGCAATAGTTTTTGCCAGAAGCGTTTTACCTGTTCCTGTCTCTCCTATCATGATAATGTTTGACTTTTCAAGCTCTACTTCTCTGTTTTCGTCCTTGGCGTGAAGCAGTCTTTTATAATGGTTATACACAGCAATGGAAAGTTGCTTTTTTGCCTGATCTTGTCCGATCACATACTGATCAAGAAATTCTTTGATCTCTTTTGGCTTTTTAAGCTCCTCCATGCTATTAGCAGGTGAATATTCTGTTTTTGATGCACCATCTTTTACGATAGCATGTGCCTGCTCTATACAATTTTCACAAATAAAACCATTCTGCCCAGAAATCAGCATCTGTACTTCATTTCTTTTTCTGCCACAGAAAGAACATTGGTTGGAATTCATATGATATAATATATATGTATATGTTAAAGAAAATCGTAAAAAATTACTTTTTTACGATTTTCTGGTTGTTAAGAATTAATAATTGAGTGTTGAATCTCTGTATATTCTTCGTTCGTTAATTTTAATCTTTCATTTCTGAAATTCATGTCTTCCATCTTATTTAAAGGAATCAGATGGATGTGTGCATGAGGAACTTCAAGTCCAACCACTGCTACTCCTACTCTTACACATGGAACTGCAGTTTTGATCTTCTTGGCTACCTCTTGGGCAAATCCCCAAAGGTTTTTGTATTCTTCACTTTCAAGATCAAAAATCAAATCCACTTCTTTTTTAGGTACTACTAAAGTATGTCCCTTCACTAAAGGCATTGCGTCTAAGAATGCAATAAAGTTTTCATTTTCTGCAATCTTATAAGAGGGAATTTCGCCATTAATGATTTTTGTGAATATAGTGCTCATTTTATCAGAAGTTTGGGTTAGATATTTAGAAGTTCAGAAATAGAAAGGAATATCAGACTATAAAGAGATGTCTAATACTTCGAAAGACAGTTTGTTTCCGTTAGGTAAAGTAATTTCAGCAATTTCGCCAATAGCTTTTCCTAACAGTCCTTTTGCGATAGGTGTGTTCACAGAAATCTTTCCTGTCTTCAGGTCGCTTTCGTTATCCGGTACCAATGTAAATACCTGCTCTTGCTTGGTAGCATTGTTTTTAAGTTTCACTGTTGTTAAGATTGAAACTTTTGAAGTATCTAATTGGCTTTCGTCTATAATTTTAGAAGTAGAGATAACATCTTTCAGCTTAGAAATTCTCATTTCAAGCATCCCCTGAGCCTCTTTAGCCGCGTCGTATTCTGCATTTTCAGATAAATCTCCTTTATCTCTTGCTTCTGCGATCTGCTGAGTAATTTTTGGTCTCTCCACAGTTTCCAACTGTTCCAGCTCAGCTTTCATTTTCTCTAGGCCCTCCTTAGTAACATAGCTTGCCATAATTTTCAAAATTTAGTTTTAGTATAAAAAAATAATCCGACATTTGCCGGACAATGTTTTCGTGTTGTAATCGTTTAATTTTTACAAATATATAAAAATTTAAATTGAAATGAAAAAAACTTTTTCAATCTTATCCATTTTCATTTTATTGATTTTCAGTAATTTAACCATAAACTCATGTGGAAGCAGAGAAGATACCGTGAACTGTTTCCCCAATGTTCCTATTAATGTATCTCTTAATTTAAACCTGCCTGCTTATTACGCTCTGAACAATATTAACGGCTGGATTTATGTGAACGAGCAACAATCGGGAACCAGAGGATTGATTATTGTCCGGACAGCAAACGGATTTAAAGTCTATGACAGGAATGCCCCGCATCTATGCCCCGATAACAATACAACTCTTGAGGTAAAAGACAATATTGCCATTATATGTCCGCAGGATAATACAAGATGGATCTTAAGTACAGGGCAGCCGGAAGATGGAGCAAAAACGTCTCTTCCTCCTAAAACTTATCCTTACAGTTATGATGCTGCAAGTAAAACTTTAAATGTTTATTATTAGAAAATAGAAACCGCAGAGACTTTCTGCGGTTTATTTTATTTTTCTTTTTCTAATACATCCAATCTCTTCTTTATTGATTTAATTGATCTAACAAGATAAATTCCTCCAATTAATATAGCAATGTATAAAATAAAAGTTAAAGTTTGAATAATTATAGCAATGGTACTTGATGATGAAATTGTAGTTTCCATGTAAAAGGTTTTAATTTGGTAAATCTATGAAAGATGCTGAAATTATTTGACCTGTAGTTTGATTTATTTTTACCAAAACTTTTGCATAGTTTTTATATTTGACATCGATACCAACAAGTGAAACACCTACTTTCTCATACCCAAAAACTTCTAATGATAAAACATTATTGTTAGTATTTGAAGTATAATTTGATTGCGCCCATTCATATACGAAACCTATTCCAATATATTCTTCGGAAGTTACAGAATCATATGTCCATAAATTATTTGTCTTTTTTAATTTAATTTCAATATTAATACCTGTATTATAAATTCCCATTCTGTTAACTCTAAGTCTGGTAATTTTTTCTTGTCCATTATCAAAAATTGTAGCTTCAGAATATGATGAATTATTTATGTCATTAGCTAGAAAATTTTCAAACTCACTCATTGTATGAAATGTTAATACATTATTTGAGTTTGTAAAATTTTCAAACGTAATATTAGGATTGCCATTTGGATCTATAAACCAATTTTGAAATTGCTTATAAGCTGCATTAGGTGATATATTGAGATCAGCATAATTCTTAAAATAATTAATGCTCCAATGTAAAAACTGTGAATTATTTTGATTTAAATTATTATAAAAATACGAGAGCAGCTGGCCTCCAATATATTGATTATTCTGGATATATGTATATTCATCAGATGTAAGTTCTGGAAGACCTGCTTCACCTAACATATAATTGAAACTGTCCTGAATTGACATTTCATTGGTAGTGCCACCTCCTGTACTACTTCCTCCCCCGTCATATGTTCCCATATTGGGAAATCCTTTAGGAGGCTGCCCTCCACCTGAGCATACTTCTGTAATTTCTACAATATAATAAGGTTTCTGACTTGCTGTACATTGAGCTATTTGGCTCGGACTGTGATGTTCACCATTACATTCTACCTCAATAAGTCTGATGCTAAAAGAGCAACCTGCTTTATTCATAGAATTCTTTGACATTGCAACCTTATCAGGAAGCGGTGCTCCATTAGAGAATTCTTTCATTCCCATTGGCCTCCCATCCAGCGCTGTAAATTCTACTGTTCCTGTAAAATTATCAATCTGATAGTTTTTAGTTCTGTCTTCAGGAGTATATTTTGCAGTAAATCCTATACTTTTATTTTCATTATCAATACTATACACTAAAACATCTGAGGATCGGTCTAAATGCCTCACTACTGTACTGTAAGAGGTGACATTATTCTGTACAATAACAGTTACTGTACTTTCATCAGATAAAGCAGAAAAGGAATCTACATTTTTACTGTAAACCTGTGAGGGATTGCTTTTAGCTTCTGTAAGATAGTTTTTGAAGGCTAAAGCTTCTTTAAGCTTGACTGTTTTTCTGTAATCAGATTGGGAAATATTGGTTTCAGAATTATCTGAGAGTTCTGTTCTACACCCAAACAGAAAGAGTGCTAATGCCATGAGCATTAATAATTTAATTTTTTCCATCATGTGTTGATTTAATTTAACGTTTCAAATATAAAATTTATCCAAGTACTTTACTGCTCTATTTTCGGGAATCTTATCCCTTTTTTCGGGAGAAAGAATTTTTGTGAATTGGAAAGAGAGTTTTTGTTACTTTTGTTATAAATAAATTTATTACATATTGCTATGAATATTCAGATAGGAAGTAAAATAAGAAGATTGAGAGAAAATAAGGGCTTTTCTCAGGAAGAAATGGCTGAAAGATTACAAATTTCCCGTTCAGCATATAGCCGTATAGAAAGTGGTGAGACAAACTCTTGGGTTAATCATATTCAAAAACTGTGCGAAAATTTTGATATCAAACCTGAAGATTTTTTTATTAATTCCGATAACAATATAAATACAAATCAGGATAATGCTTCTGCAGTTCAAGCCAATACACATCATGATACTCATATAACCATTAATCAACTCTCTGAAAAAGTAATTGAATTATATGAAGAGCGCATCAGAGAGCTAAAAGAACAGGTAGAATTCTGGAAAACCAAAAACAGCTAAATATTTGTAATGAAAGCAGTTATACAAAGGGTCTCCGAAGCCAGTGTAAAAGTAGACGGAAAAATTGTTGGCGAAATCGGGAAAGGATTAATGCTGCTGGTAGGCATAGATGAAAATGATGAAAAGACAGATGCTGACTGGCTTGTACAAAAGGTTTTAAACCTTAGAATCTTTGGCGATGAAGATGACAAGCTTAATCTTTCAGTGAAAGATATTTCGGGAGAAATCCTTTGTATTAGTCAGTTTACATTGATTGCAGATTATAAAAAAGGTAACAGACCTTCTTTCATAAAGGCTGCAAAACCGGATAAAGCCGTACCGCTTTTTGATTATTTTAAGGAAGAAATAGCCAAATCGGGATTAAGAATCGAAAGTGGAATCTTCGGTGCTGATATGAAGGTTTCTCTGATCAATGACGGGCCGGTTACCATCGTAATGGATTCTATTACCAAAAGCTAAGCAGAGAAAGACAAAAGTGTAAAATATACCTAATACGTTTCATCAATTGAAGCGTATTTTTTTGATGAGTAAGTATAAATTTGCGCTCTTAAACCTCACAGGTTTTGAAAACCTGTGAGGTTATCACTTAAAAACAAAAAAGCCTTTCTACAAAAGAAAAGAGTAAAAAATTTAAAATTAAATTCACAAAAACGTGATTTGTTTTTATTTTATTATTATTTTTGGTATAAATCAAAACTGATTTACAACCATTTAACAAAAATATATGAAAACAAAAATCAACCTTTTCGCATTATTTGCGTTCTGTTCTACTCTGTCTTTCGGACAGGACAGCCAGCCCAAAATGGCTAATGATCAAAATTCAATTATTTATGTATGCTTTTCAAAAGGCATCAATTCAGAAAAAACAGCTTTCAGCAGAAACGCTGATCTGGAAAGATTTTCAAGAGAAAACCACATCTCATTTAAGTATGATCTGGACTTTACAGACAGCAAACTTGATGAAATGGCCAGGAGCAGCAAAGCCATTGGTAATTCCGGAGAATCTGTGGAAAAGCTGAAAAGAATTTATAAGGCTGATATTCCTCTTCAAAATAAAGAAGCTTCAGAAAAAATTATCCATACTCTTGAGAGATTTCCTGAAATAGAATATGTTTCTGTAATGAGTGCCGAGCCTATCGAACCACCATTGGTAAATGCTTTTGTGGCGACTCCTGATCTGGAAAGCTTGCAGACCTACCTGAATGACAATCCGGGAATCAACGCCAAATATGCATGGTCAAGAGGAATCACAGGACAGAATATCCGTGTGCGTGATGTAGAATATGGTTTCTATAAAACTCACGAGATGCTTTCTAACCAAAACTCTATACAACTTGAGCCCGGTTATTCTCCTAATGCAGGATTGGCCAATAATAACTATCGTGACCATGGAACTGCTGTAGTAAGTATTTTAGGTTCTATAAAAGACAATATAGGACTTACCGGAGCTGCTTACAGTGCTTCTGAAATAAAAGGTTATATGGAATGGACTACGGTAGGATACAATAGAGCTTCTGCTGTGAGCAGATCTATCAATGCATCTCAGGCCGGAGATATTATATTATACGAAATGCAGACTGGTGGAAAAGACGGTCAGTATTGTCCGGCAGAATATGATAAAGTAATCTGGGATCTTACAAAAGCAGCTACTGATTCAGGAATTATTATCATTGCAGCGGCAGGTAATGGAAATCAGAATCTGGATGATCCGTTTTATGCAACGTATCTTGCAAGAGGAAACAGTGGTGCTATTATTGTAGGTGCAGGATCTCCTAATACTACCCATTCGAAATTAAGCTTCAGTACTTTTGGAAACAGAGTGGATGTTCAGGGTTGGGGAAGCAGTGTAATGGCAGCAGGTTATGGATCTTATGCGAAATATGACAATGACAACAACAGAACTTATAATTATTTCAGCGGTACAAGTTCTGCAACACCTGTGGTTTCTTCTGCAGCTATTTTGATTCAGTCTTTCTATCGCCAGACTACAGGTCAATATTTAACACCTTCAGCGATGAAAAACCTTTTAATTTCAACAGGAATTCCTCAGGGAGGAACAGTGACGGGCCAAAAAATCGGACCTCTTCCTAATGTGAAGAATGCTATCCTTCAACTGGAAAGTAATTTTGTAGCACCTGTTAAGACTTTGCCATCATTAGAGGTTAAAATTTATCCTAATCCATCCAGCAGTTCCATTGCTATTAAAAGCAGTGAAAATAAAAAACTGGATCTAGAGATTATTAACCTTCAGGGACGTACAGTGATTAAAAATTCGGTTTTACCGAATGAAAAGATTGATATTTCACAACTTCCTACTGGGCAGTATATCATCAATATTAATGAAGGCCAGAGAAGAGTTGTTGAGAAATTAACCAAACTCTAAAATATAAGATTTTTATACATTTTACTTCACATCAAACCCTCTTCCAGAAAACTGAAAGAGGGTTTTTAATAGTATTTTTTATTTAATTATTTCGCAGGAACGCTGCTGAAATTAAGCGCTACTTTGATATTCATATCTGAAGAAGTCTGATTCTTCAATTCATAAACTGTTCTTACCGTTAATCCTGAACTTTTCACAATTTCATCCAGAAATCCTGTATCATTAAGATCAAGATTTAAGCTGGAAGAATTGGTAGAAATATTGGAACGTGAAGCTATTAACCTTTCTCCTGTTCCGTTAGATGAAACGTA
Source organism: Chryseobacterium metallicongregator (assembly GCF_031324065.1). Taxonomy (NCBI): domain Bacteria; kingdom Pseudomonadati; phylum Bacteroidota; class Flavobacteriia; order Flavobacteriales; family Weeksellaceae; genus Chryseobacterium; species Chryseobacterium metallicongregator. The sequence continues at coordinate 94,483 of NZ_JAVIXS010000008.1, read as the reverse complement.
TATTTTTACAGTTTTGAATGTGCTCAGGTTTCCTCCTGAAGGAGACGCTACAGAGATTTTCGCATCTGAAATTCTTACATCTTTAATTTTTGCATTGTTATTTCCTCCGAACCAGGTTTGTACATTAGTAGCCGTTGCAGTGGAAGAAACTTCTTTATCTGCAGGAACTCCTGTAGACACTAAAACATTCGTTGTGTAGGGAAATGTATTCTGAACCAGCGACTGTACAGTTCCGCAACTTACAAGTACAGCTGAAGCGGCCATTGCTGTTAGAACTATATTTTTCATAATTTTTAATTTTAAACTTCAAGGTTTAGTTTGCAGAAATTGTACCAAATTGATTGGACCTTATTCCACAGTTACCGTAAAACTTCCCTTGGTATTTCCGGAAGCCATGTTACTTTTTCCGATAATCAGCCATACTTCACCTTGTCCTGGAGTATCATAAGTAATTTCTCTTCCAAAAGGTCCGTCGTAGTTCCCGTTTGGAAGTCTGATCTGATTGAAACGGATATTAAAATCTTTCTCTTTAGTTGAAATTTTCGCTTTGATATTGGGACGATCATAACGGGTCAATTTTAAAATCAAATCCTGATCATCCTTTGTAAATTCTTCTCCAATTGTAAAAGGTAACTGGTTGGCGTCTGCAGTTCTTATAATCTGTCCGTCTTTTTCATCTCTCATTACGCCTTTGCGCAATACTTCCTTAGTGGCCGGGGCATTGTTAATAATTGAATCTTTTTTCCTTAATGCTACAGAATCTTTTTTTACCACAGAGTCCGGCATTTCTGTTACCACTGTAGAGTCCTTATCCGGAACATTTGTCACAGCGGGTTCTTTTTTACAGGCAACAATAATCAAAGGAATTAACAATAAGCTTTTTTTCATAATAATTAATTTTAAGCATGGGTCAACATATATTATGCTGAGCTCATTGAAATGCTAAAATTGTTCCAATCCGTTTAATGTTTTATTTTCCGGTTGTAATTCTTTTTCATCATTTGTTCCTGCCCATTTAAATGTAAAGTACATAAAGTTGAGCATTATTCCCATTAAAAGAGTAATACCCCATGTTTTGGTATATTCCATCGGACAGATGAATCTCACCACAATATCAGAGAACAGACTAAAAGGATTATTGAGAACATCCCAGCTATTCCATCTCAAAAACCGACCAAGATAGACTCCGAAACTGCTCATGAAAAGGAAAAGAACAACTAACCCGCTGATGATATTTCTATTCATATAATCAGAAAGTCTCTTTTCAATATCATTAAGACTTATAAAGCCACAGATCAGTCCCGTCCAAGCATAGGAAAGAATCACAATGAGGTCATACCAGATCGGTTTCTCATTTCTTGCTCTGAGGTGAAAAAGATCCGTCAGAATGTAAGGAGAATTGGGAAAGAATAATATCCAGACTATTATAATGATAATAAGGGAAATTTTACTTTTGATATTAAAAGCAAGTATGAATGAACTCAGTAATAAAGAAATCCACGCCAGAAAAAGATTCCAGTTGAGAAACAAAAATACTTTTGTATCGCTGATATAGTATCTGAAAGCAGAAAGACTGAAACAGAATATCGTCATCATTATCAACAATATATTAATTTTAAATCTAGAGGATTCCGCTAAGTTTTTCATGATCTTTTATTGTATAGTCTGATAATATATGATCTTTGAAAGGAATGTTTTGGATGTTTCATTTTTCACTTTATCCTGCAAGGTCTTTTTAAGCTTCTGATCATTTTTTTCCTCTGCATATTTCAGGAGTGCTTTTTCACTGAAGTTGAGGGAAGTTAAATGATAATTGACCACAAAATCCTTTCGTTTCATATTCTGAGAAGTAATAAACCCTCCCCAATTGAAATAACTGCACACCAGAATGGTTCCATAAAAATACCAGATCATAGAGTTGACAAGGAAAATATTTCTTTTTTGCTTTTTGATTTTAATAAAAGTCAAACCCAAACCAACTAATGATAACAACAGGAAAGCAAGAACCCCTAATCTTTTATAAGTAAATCCATAATTAATAATATACTCATAGTTTTTAAGAGCTGCAGAAACAACAAGAACAGCATTGAGGAGAATCCATATTTTGGCTAAAACCTTCAACAGTCCTGCTTTTGGATCAAAATTAAATCCTGATTTAAAGTAGAACATAATCACCAGAATTGCCATTATAATAGACATGATTACAGCATTCACTCTTTCATGGGTTTCTTCGGAAAGCTGAACTGGTGTTTTTACTACTTCATAAAATTGTTCATAATTGTAAGTAATAATAAAAAACACCAATAAAATATTCAATAAAACAAAAGAGATTACTCCACTCATTCTTTCTGCACCAAGATCAAGAAAAGAATAAGTAGCCTTGGGAATCCGGGAATCTTTGCCAAACTCATTATTCAGAACATGATTATTTTTATAGATTAGCTTTTCTACGGCATAATTCCAGTAATTAAAGGCGATAAAAAATCCTAAAACAGACAGACAGAACACCTGCCAAATGTTAAGATCCAGCTCATAATCTGTGAAAAGGGCTGCAAAATGATTGCTTCCTGCAGAATAAATTCCAAAGAAAACAGAAACCAGTATCAGCGGGATCAGGATGAAAGCCAATGTCTTTTGCCATAATCCTGGAATATTCTTCTTAGGCAGCCATTCATCAAAGCTGAAAAAACGACAGAATGAAGTACAGCAGTTTACGATAAAAACCGGAATTAAAAAGAGAATTTTCAATCTTCTGTTCTTTGATTTATAGCCAAGCAAAAGCAGTGAGCTCGCCACCGCAATAAAGGATGGAAAATCTCCGAACCACGCAAATGCAATACTGGACAGGATACTTGTTCCAAAAAGTACATACAATGTTCTTGTTTTATTTTTTTCCTGTGTTCTAAACAGCGTTAATACAGCATAGACAATTCCCAGAATTCCAAGGTTCAGCCCTACTTCCTGATCATAAAAGACGATGACAAAGAGAATAGCTGTAAGAAATATATAATGATGTGTTTTCATAAGGTTTATTATTTAAGAATTAAAAGATTTAAATTTTGAGAACTGCTTCCAACCAGGGAAACAGTGTCATTATATAGAGGTATAAGGTTGTAATCGGAATATTGACAAGCAGGAGAAGGACCGAATTACCAGAAGCTTTCTGTTCTGAAACATCAGTAAGATAGATAATCAACTCGTGCAGAAGGATAAACATATTAATCACAGCAGTTACCAGTACATAATAAAAGCCTAGCTCAAGAAGAAATTCTGCTCTTATCAACCAAAATGCAAACAGTAGAAGGGCTCCCAGCAGAAAAGAAACAATGAATGATCTTTTCCCTAACGGACTGAATTTTATTTTTCCCATCATCTTTAGTTTTTAATGAAGAACTATTGTTTCTTTCTGTTGAATAAAGTCTTTCACATGTTCATAATTCTGCCATAGCAATTCTTCAAAGTCCCAATGATGAAAGGTTCTCATATTTTGTCCCTTTTTATAAGCTTTGATATAAATTTTCACATATTCAGGGAGAATAATTGTTCCTAATACGATTGCAGCCAGAAGGTGCGCATTGAGCTTACCATTTCCTAGAAGCAGATACTGCATGGCGATTTCATCTTCGAAGTTGGTTCCACAACCTGTAATCAGATGATGGACATCGTGGTTTTCCATCTTTGGTATCATTGAGAAGCCATGTTTCCTGTAAAACTCCCCCAATTTCCGACCTAAAGAATCTTCCTGAAACTCCAGCAGTTGTTTTTCATTGAACTGCCATTGCCTTTTTTTCTTTTTGAAATATTTTCTGTATAATTTTTGAGTTTTATCATACACAAAAAGCAGAAACTGAACACGTATTTTTTTCATGCTGTATTTATTTGAAATTTAAAATTAATGAGCTAACCCAATGTTTAACTTCCAGCAAACGGACTTCCGAAAATTCCTACTGCTAATTCAAGCCATATCAATGCTAGAGCCAGCAAAATGAAAATACATATCATCACTTTCTGACTTTGTTTTTTAACCCTGTTTCTTACCAGATTGATGAGAAAAGCAGTTGTAAAAAGCAAAGCTCCTGCAATCAGGAAATCTGATCCTGACCAGTTTACTTCTTTAGACACTAGATTTCCAACCAATGGAATACTGAGTAAAGCCAATGGAAGGGCATAAATTGTGAGTGTTTTTTGTTTTTGTGTTATCATTTTATTTAATTTTAAAATATAAAGTACTTTGTAATTCAAAGTTAATTTTCAAAAAAATATAGGACTATCGCCCTAATAATTTTTCCAGTGCATCCAAATGTTCAGTAAAAGCTTGTCTTCCACTTTGTGTAACGCGATAAGAGGTTTTAGGCTTCTTCCCGACAAATTCTTTTTTCACTTCTATATATCCCGCTTTTTCGAGTGCATTGCTATGACTCGCCAGATTTCCATCGGTTATTTCGAGCAGGTTTTTCATTTCGGAAAAATCAACCCAGTCGTTAACCATAAGAACAGACATAATGCCCAATCTTACACGGCTTTCGAATTCTTTATTGAGCTGACTTATTTTGATCATAATTTCTTAATTCTTATCAGGAAAACACTGATTTCCGATTGCTCCTCCTCCATATTGAAGAGCCAAATATCTATTTACCAAGATATATTGACATCCATCATTGTATTCTCCCCTATTGGTATTTGCCTTTTGAAAAATGTTAAAAGAAAACATTCCCATTCCACTTCTTTTAAAACCAATTGTTAAAGGCTCTCCATCTTCTACAGAGATACAATTAGCCTTATCTAATTTATTTTTTAAAATTTTAACTTCACTTTCTTCCCATCCTACTAAATCTCTAATTTTTTTTGATTGTAAAACATTGGAACTTACATCCCAATTTTGATACATAATTTTTGTTGAATCTTTAGTTGTTATCGTTAAACGATTCAATACTCTATCATTTTTAAATTCAATATCTACAGAATAGTTTTCAGGCTTAATTGTATTATAATATTTAATTAAATCTGCGATTTCAACTTCTCTCAAGGAATATTCTTCTTTCAGGTCAGAAACTGAATAGCTTTTATCAAAACTTCCAAAAGCATAACCAATCATTAAAGTCACTGCAATAAAACCTACTAAAAATAAACCTCCAATGGCACAAAGTATTATAATGAAATACTTGAATACTTTATTCATTTTACTATTTATACTTCTTATGCATGATCAATCCATACACAATATGTAAAACACCGAAACCAATTGCCCAGAACAGCAATCCCCATCCTAAAAAGAACAAAGAAATAAGTCCTAAGATAATCTCAAGATATCCTAAATACTTGACATCCGTTAATGTATATCGTTCTGCTGCTACCAGAGCCAATCCATAAAAAATAAGAGTAGCTGGTGCAATGAAAACAAAAAGATGATGATAAAGAAGTGCGAGACAAAAGACACCGCCTGCTACCAAAGGCACTGCAAAGGTAATCAAAAGTCGCTTTGTAGTGGCATCCCAGATCTTCAAACCTTTCTTTTTGCTTTTATGGGCTGTAAAAATATAACCACTAAGGACAGCTACAACCAAAATAACAATTCCGATCAGGACAAGTTCTTTCACCAAGGCCGGGCCTAAAATATTTCTGTCCCCATCAAAATAGCTGATTCCTTCGCGCTGAAAAACAAAATACACATATACAGCTCCAATAATAGCCGTTAACCCCGCAACAACTCCGGATAAACCACTTAGAGAAATAAATCTGGAAGACCGTTCCATCATAGAACGGATATGGGATAAGTCTTCGTGATAGTTTTTTGAATCCATAAAAAGAACTTTGAATTACAAAGTTAAAATTTATTTTTAATCTGCCAACCCTTTATTTTAAATTTTAAAATATTTTTTTCTGAAGACCTCATCGTTTATTTACCCATAAAAAAAAGAGAACCCCGCTAAAGCAGGATTCTCAATCATATATTAAAATCTGTACGTGTTATAAAGGATTCTGAACAATCAATGGGTTGGCATTGATTTCAGTTCTTGGAATCAGGAATTCCCAACGTAAGTCTGTATTAGCCACTGTCATTACGTTATTAGTCACTACTGAAGAATGGTTGGCTCCTGTTCTGTCCAAACCTAAATTCAATCTCTTAAGATCTAGGAATCTGAAACCTTCACCCCAGAATTCCAGCCTTCTGCTGTCAAGAATTTCTGTAATATAGGCAGCTCCTGTTGTAGTAGCTCCTGTATAAGATGGGTTTCTATTTTTTGCAAATACGTTGAAAACAGCTTTAGAACCAGCTTCGTCACCGGATCTGGCCAAAGCTTCCGCTTCAATAAGATACATTTCTGCAGATCTCATGTAAGGAACATCTACTCTACTGTCTGCCTGGCTTGCAGCAAGAAACTTCTGTCCCGTGTAAGGGAATTTAGAATATGTTGAAGGTAAAGCAAGTGCTGTATGCGCACCTGTAGGATCAAAATTCTTAGTTCTAATATCTGTTGATGGGAATGAAAGGAATAATTTACTATTAATCGCTTTAGGAGCCTGACGAATATTGGTAGAGTTGAAGTTTCTTGACATATACGCTCCAAAATTCGAAAACGTGTCTCCCTGATCTGCTATAATAGTAGCACCCCACATCCATTCAGCAACACCAGCTAAATTATTAAATCCAGCGGTATAGGTTGCATTATCCATCAAAGCAAATCCTACACGTGCTGATTGCGCAGCTGTTACAGCCGCCGCATAATTACCTTGTGTTAATGCAATTCTAGCTTTTAATCCTAAAACTACTTTGTCATTAAAATGCGACTTTGTAGCTCTTGTTATCCCTGTAAGCCTTGTTGATGCTTCATTAAGGTCTTTATTGATTTGGGTATATACTTCTTCAACAGTATTTCTCGCCAAAGGTATTTCATTTGCCACCAGTCTGATCGGAACACCAAGCTGGGTATTGTTCGCTCCCGGCACATATCTTTTACCATAGATTTGAACTAACATATAATAACAGAAAGCTCTGAATGCATAAGCCTCCCCAATAGCTGCTTTAATGGTAGTAGCATCAGCAGCAGTAGGAGCAGGAACCGAAGGACCATTTGCAATAACCAGATTTGCATTTCGGATTAGCGCATAATAAAACTGATAAGGATAAAAATCATTGGCAGCATTATCATTTACCTGATCCTGCCATCTCACAGTTGAAACATACCAACCGTTACCTGTAGAAGGAAATACAAGATCATCTGCCAAAGCATCCATCATGATCATAATTCCACCCTGACCATTTTGTCCCTGATTATCATTTTGTCTGAAATACATATCTCTATGCATTCCGTTTACAATGGCCATAAGGTTGGCAGCACTTGAGTAAGCAGCTTCCTCAGAGGCTGCAGTGGTAGGATCCGTTTCAAGATAATCACTCTCACATGAAACTGTTCCCGTAAAGACTGAAAGAACAACAGCCCATTTTATATATTGTTTTGCGATATTTTTCATTACTTAATTATTTAAAAAGATACATTAAATCCTATTGTTACTACTCTCGCCGGTGTATATCTGTTTGATGCCGTACCGTTAAATGCCTGAGCAGGCTCCAATCCTTTTCTTGCTGTTTTGCTCCATAAGTTTTCACCTGAAACAAGGATTCTTAATCCTGAAACTCCCAGCTGAGATAAAGTTTCCGGAGTAAAGCTATAACTTAAAGTAGCTTGTCTAAATGTAAGAAAATCTGAGCTTACCAGCCATCTTGATGAAGCAGCATTAGAACTTGTATATGTTGAAGAGTTTAATGCCGGCACATCTGTGATTTGCCCAGGCGTTGTCCATCTATCCAGAATATCTGTACTTAAAGCTCCTCCCTGTGAGTAACTGGACATCAAAGCAGCATAGTTGGAGTCATATGTTTTTCCACCTAACTGATAAGTAAACATCGCAGATAAAGACCATTGTTTATAGGTAATCGTAGTTCCGAAACTTCCGAATAAGTCAGGAATTGCAGTACCGGAATAGTCATATTTTGCTTTGTTGAAATTGGTAGTAACTTTTTGACCATTCACCGTTCTGATATCAGCAGCTGTTGTATTAGCATAAGCATCAGCTACCAGGAATAAAGGAGAACCGTCAGCCGGATCTACCCCATACCATTGTCTTAACCAATAATCATACACTGAGTGGCCTACAGAAATTTTCTTAGTTCCATTGATAATTTCCGTGATACCATTAGAAAGTTCTGTAATCTGATTTTTAAGTGTAGAGGCATTGGCATTAATATTCCATGTGAAATTCTGATTTTTAATCACATCTGCATTAATACTGAATTCAAATCCACGATTATACATCGTTCCTACATTTCTGCTGATTGTATTATCGGGAACCCCTGAAGAAACGGGAACCGGAACCGGGAAAATCAGATCTTCAGTAACCCTGTTATAGTATTCTACGGATCCTGTAATTCTATTATTTAAAAAGCCAAAATCAATTCCTACATCGGTTTGTTTATTAGCTTCCCAGGTAATGGTAGGATCAGCTAAAAAGCCAAATAAGATTCCAGGCTCCTGAGCATTATTATATCCTAAAGTATAAGTACTTTTATACATATAATAACTATCTGTCCTGTCATTTCCTACTTCACCATATGACGCTCTCAATTTCAATTCACTGATAAGATTGGAATTACTTAAGAACTCTTCTCCTTTCAGCCTCCATCCTGCACCTAGAGACCAGAATGAATCCCATCTTACATCTTTAGCAAATCTGGACGAACCATCCCAACGGATAGAACCTGAAAGTAAGTATTTTGATTTATAATCATAATTTAATCTTGAGAATACCCCTTCTTTTCTGTAGTTATCTGTACGTGAAGTAAGCGATGATGGAGTTACAAAGTTAACCAACTCATCATTATCATCTACAATCTGACCTTTTTTATATCCATATAGGTATTCATACATGAATTTATAGTTTTCATGCCCTAAAAGGAATTCAAAATTATGATCTCCGAATTTTCTTTTGTAGTTTAAGAGCTGATTCCAGGTAAAGGTTTGCTCTGTAAAACTAAATTTTTCTGCTGAACCTCCCGGAGCTGCATCCCCGATAATTTTATTTCCATAGGTACTTCTTCTGTTATTTCTGATATCGTACCCTACGTTTGTAGATAAAGTAAGATAAGGATCAACTTTAATTTCAGCATAGGCTCTGGAAATGATATAATAGTTTTTGGAAAGGTCTTTATTTAAAAGTGTCTCCTGAATTACGTTTCTTCCTGCCGCTGCATCAGCACCTCTGGCACTTCCTGCATCATACACTATGTTTCCATCATTATCATAAAGGGTAGCAAATGTATTAGGATCATGAGCATAAGGACTGTAAATAGGTCCCATTGTTCTTGTCCATCTGTATGGGTTGATATAAGCAGAATTATTATCTACACCTTCTACTGAGTTATTTCCGTTAGAAGACACTCCACTGATACTACTTCCTAATTTCAACCAGCTTTTAACCTGAGAATCTACTTTTAATCTTGCCGTAAATCTTTCAAAATCTGATTTGATAAGATATCCGGTTTCATTGGTATATCCTACTGAAGAAAAATAGGTTGTTGTATTACTTCCTCCACTGTAATTTAATTCATAATTCTGTCTGAAACCTGTATTCATCAATGGTTTTTGCCAATCCAGGTCTGTATATTTTAACTGAGCATTTGAGTTCAGAAGTCCATTGACAACCAATTGATTATCCGGCACATTAAAAACATTGGTCTTAAGAACACCTGAAATCAATTGTGCCGTAGCGTAAGCGTTGGCATCCGCAACACTAGTACCTGGTACAGAAGTCATTCTACCGTTTCTTATTGACTCCCAAACAAGAGGATAATATTGATAAACATTCACTCTGTCATATTCCGGAATTGATCTTCCTACCGCTCCGGTACTCATGCTAAAGTTAAATGCATCTTTTCCTTTTCTACCAGATTTTGTAGTGATCAAAACAACACCATTAGCTGCAGCAGAACCATACAAAGAAGTAGAAGCTGCATCTTTCAGGATATTGAATGATGCAATATCATTGGGATTAATTGCCGCAAGAGATCCAGTATATACTGTACCATCAACTACATATAAAGGCGCCGTTGTAATTCCATAAGAACCTATCCCACGGATTTGAATACTTGGCGAACTTCCCGGTTGACCTGTACCCGTACTTACTTTTACACCGGCACTGGCTCCATCCAAAGCCTGTCCGATACTTGTTATCGGTCTATCGGCAAATTGTTTCGCCTTAATTTCTGTATTGGAGCCAACCATTGTTTCTCTTTTCTGGCTTCCGTAAGCTACTACAACGATTTCATCAATCTTAGTATCCTGTGGTATGGTGTCACGCTTAGCCTTTTGGGCTTCTACCATGTGCCCTCCTGCAAAGAATAACACAGCAGTACTCAATATTAACTTCATTTTCATATTTAACATATTTTAACAGTATGAACGCAAATATATGTAATAAAAAATAATAAAAAGCCAATAAAAAAGAACTTTAATTGAATTAAACATAATTAGTTAATAATTTTAACATTTTATTGATTATTCATTAAAAAAATAAGTTAAAATTCAACTAAACAAGTTTAATAAAAACTAAACACTTATTTAAAATAAGTTAAAATACTATTGATAAATCATAAAAACTAACATTTATTTGCGCAAAAACACAAAGAATACAAAATAATATAACAATAATGTAATTTCCGAAAACATGTAGAATATACTATCATTTCTGTTTGAAAAAAATCAAACAACCACTATAAAAGCACAATAAAGCATAAAAAAATCCGTAGAAAACAATTATTTCTACGGATAACATATGGATCAGAATCCACTTATTTTCTAACCATTAAAGACAAATTATTTTGCCCTTAATCTTTCTTTAATAGACTCAATATTTTTCTTTGCAGAATCTTCAAGGATAAGACTGGCACTCATATGAATTCTTGCAGGCATTAGTTCATTGAAGTGATCTGTTCCTTCCCAAGAAACTTTTTTGATTAACGCTAGAGCATCGCTGCTTCTTGATGCTAAAGTATGTAAAAACTTCTCTAGCTTTTCATCCATTTCTTCAATAGTATCTGAAACAGAATGGTAAATATTATGTTGCTCAGCCCATTCTGCAGATCTGAAGTCTGCGTCAATGGCCATTGCAGAGAATTGCGACTTCCCTATTTTTCTTTCAACATAAGGCCCAATTACAAAAGGCCCGATTCCAAGATTGATTTCAGTAAGTGCCAGAGCTGAATCTTTAGTAGCAAAACAATAATCTGCTCCGCAAGCAATTCCTACTCCTCCTCCAGTTGTTTTCCCCTGAACTCTTACCACTACAATTTTCCCGCAGTTTCTCATTGCATTTAAAACTTTAGCAAAACCTCCGAAAAATTTCGTAGAAGCTTCAAGTTCCTCAATTGCTAAAAGCTCGTCAAAACTTGCTCCTGCACAAAAAGCTTTCTCACCTGCACTTTTTACTAAAATAGCTTTCACTTCGTCTTTTGCCCCTTCTTCAAGAATAGTTTCTGCCAGTTTTTCTAAAATTGCTCCCGGAAGAGAATTACTTTTGGGTGTTCCGAAAGTGATTTCGGCAATATTATTTTTAATTTCTGATGCTACAAATTCGCTCATTTTTATTTTATTGGATTCTTACAAAAATACGAAATACAGCTCGTTCAGAGAAACTTAAAGTATAAATTTTCTTTTTAAACCCGCATATCTCACAACATCTATTACGTAGAAATACGGAGTTTTTAATTTGGTATTTTCTACTCTAGCACCACCCTACTATTAATCGTTCCTTTGAACTGAGAATAAATAATCAAAAGGCGGATTCTGAAAAGCCTGTAAAAGAGTAAGAAATCTAAAAACTAAAAAAATATCATCATGGAAGAGTACATTGGAATTGTAAAATTATTTGCAGGAAATTTCGCACCTAGAGGCTGGATGTTTTGCGACGGAAGTCTAATAAGCATTTCAAGAAATTCTGCCTTATTCTCTATTTTAGGAACAACTTATGGTGGAGACGGTATTACTACGTTTGCTCTCCCCAACTTAAAAGGACGTATGGCTTTAGGTGCAGGGAATGTAAATGCGAACCAATTTTATCCTTTGGGAGTGGTGTCCGGAACTACACAAAATACACTTTTAGCATCCAACCTTCCAAGTCTAGGTGCAGGATTTCAGCTTAAGGTAGCAAATAAGAATGCTAATTCATCTACTCCTACGGCCACTTCAACAATTGCCATCTCAGGTACACAAGTGGGAAGAGATTTCAATGCTGTACCAAGTTTTGTGAATGATGCTAACCCTGACACGATTATTAATAATCAAAGCATTGCCTTCATAGGACAAAATCTGCCTGTGAATAATATGCCACCTTATCTAGGTTTAAATTATATCATTTGTGTTGAAGGTATTTATCCTCCAAGAGATTAATATCTATACAATAACCTAACATTTAAAACAAAAATCATGAAAAGCACTACTTTTTTAACAATCTGTAGTCTGCTCATTTCAATTTTCTCATTCGGGCAGACCAGTACGGAACAATTTGAGACAGAATCGAACGGGAGTACAAGCTTCACCGATAATGGAGTCATTTTCAATATCATTTCACATGTAAGTGTTTTTGATATTCAGGGGAATTTCCCGGGAACCGGCTGGAGCGGAACAGCTAATGATAACAGATACATTGATAATTCCAACGATACTCAATCTCCGCCATCATTCAGTATAAAAACTACTTCTAATTTATTTAAAGTAAACAGATTCTGGATGTATCTTTCTGCATTGAACCTGGATCTGAATGTAACAGGAAATCTGACTATAACCGGAAAATTAAGCGGAGTAACAAAATTCTCCCAAATAAAAACTACCGGATTTGCAACCAGCTTAGGCAGCACAAATGGATACACATTAATTGATCTTACCAACTTAAATGGTCAGAATTACTCGAACATTGTGATTGATGAGTTACAAATCACCGCAAACGGAGCTTTCCGATATGTAGGTTTGGATGCTTTCACCTGGGTAAAAGACAGTAATCTGGTATTGGGTACTTCGGAAGCTAAAAGCATTAAAAAAGACTTGACTGTTTATCCTAATCCGACCCACGGGCCTATTTCTATTACTACAGAAAAAGCCAGTGAGGCTAAAATTTATGGTCTGGATGGTAAAATGCTGAAAACTATACAAACTCAAAAGGGGAATAATGAAATCAATATTTCAGAGCTTCCAAAAGGAGTTTACATTATTAAAACAGCTACAGAATCTACCAAAGTCATTAAAAACTAATCGTAAGAAATTTCACAAGTTCCATATTCCCATAAAGATTCTAATTCATGAATGACAAATCCCTTTCGACGAAGGGATTTTGTCATTTCTGCAAAGCTAAAATGTACTTGTCTATATAAAGCTGTTTTTCTTTTAATTTGTACTGTTGGATATATCTTGGATGTTCCAGCACTGTCATTTTATCAAACAATTTTGCTTCTTTATTTAATTTTGAAATAAAATCGGCATTCTTCTTACCCAGAATAAAAACCTCTGATGTATCGAGAGTAAGACTGATATGCTTCTTCAGAGATTCGACCATAAAGTCTTTTACCGCTTCGAAGAGTCTTTTATCATCATAGTAATTAGCATTCAGCCATCCGTTTTTTGTTTTCCTTACAATAGCCAACGGAAATGGAGAATTGATATAAATATCTTTATAAAAAAGATCAGCTCCACCATAGCTTTCCATCATGTCATACATAAACACGGAAGAAATTTCATGGGTATGGGCAGATTCCATTTTGATTCCGCAGACACTTTCCAATCTTTTGGTATCGGTAAACGGAACTCCTGTTACTCCAGCGCCATGACGGCTGGGATTGATTCCAATAATAAATTTTCTTCGAGATGAATCATTGTAATATTTATGATAAAACTTCTGCATTACCATTAATGTTTCAGGGTTTTCCAGATACGGATTCAGAACATCAAAACCTTCAGGTAAATTTCCAGTATAGTTCAGACTTTCATTGAACGTAATAACATGGTCTGCAAAAGTTGTATTCATATTTAGTTTTTAGAAAAAATAAAGTTTTCAGGTTGATCATCGTCAAGATCCTCATCTTCATCTTCTTCACTTAAAGCCAACTCAATATCAATAAATTGAATGTATAAACCACAGATCTCTCCGTTATTATCATAAGCAAAATAAACAGGATAACTACCGTCGCCAAAACCACTTGCAAACATCGGAATCTGATAGCTGGTATCAGGAATCATCCAATTGATCCAGTCTCCTGCTTCTCTCTGATTGTTGGGATAATCTTTATAGCTTTGTGAAAAAAGCCCGGCAAAATAATCATCATAAATATTGTCGACATTTATTTCATCAATAAATTGATCTACAAAAGGAAGTACTTCTTTATCCGCAATACAACCTAAACCAGCATCTACCTCAAAACCAAAAAAATCATCTTCAGTGACTCCTTCTAACTCTTCTATTCCAACTAAGGCTTCTCTATAAACAACGGGCTTTTCTTTAGTAAATTCAACTTTTACTACGGCATATCTGTCTCCCCAATCTTCAGATTTTACTACAGCAATAGTTACAGGAAAATTTCCTTTCGGAGCCTGAATAAAATAAGGTGATTGATTGGCATTTAGAGACACCAGCGGATCTCTTACCACCACTTTTCCGGAAGGAAGAGAAACATTTCCGATTTCCATCACTTCCATTTTCTGCCCCAGAATTTCATCAGAATTAAAATACGCTTCCAGATCTGCAGGACAAACCAGAATATTTTTCACTTCTTCCCATTTTTGCATCCAGCTTTCGTTCATTATTTCTATATTTTTTTGAGTTGATTTAAAGTTTGAAAATAATGAATAAATCTAAAGGCATCAAACAGGAAAGAATTTTTAACACAAGATTATAAAAATAAAGCTGCAAACCATGGGAGCTGCAGCTTTATGTATTGTTTTAAGTGAAAAAAATCTAAGAATCAGCACATATATAACATGCTCTTGCAATATCAGGCCATCTTCCAGGAAGACAACAGCTTCCGGGAGGGCAAGGATTAAGGACACAAGACCAGTTTGGTCCGGAGCCTTTAAGAGATCTCAACTCATGTCTTGAAAGTTTTTTTAAGTTTTTCATAGTGGTTTGTTTTGATATTCTCTCCTACTCTATATGCTTTTCGGATTTCGCCTATTAAAGTTAATAATTTTTCAAATAAAAAGTATAACTAATTGAAATTATGAACATTTATAGATATTATTAATATTCTAAAGGTTTGTAATTTTTAAAAGCATTATAGAAATCTTCATCATTTCCTTTGAATGGTTTTTCTTCAATAATTTTAAACTTTCCTGTAGAATCTTTTTCTTCTACTATTATTTTATCTGAAACATCCACTCTGGCAAATTCTTGCAGAGAATCTTTTTTAATTTTTAGAAATACGGTTGTTGTAGAGCCAGTTAAAATGAGTGAATTAATACAATCTAATTTTGCGTTGTAAGTTAAATTCGGATAAAATTCAGAATTTTTGATGTGGATGAAATCTTTATTCCCAGGATTATAAACAAATAATGTCATCACTATATTTCCCCCTCTTCCAGCGATAGCACTCTGATAGGTTATATCATTAAATCCGTCGTTATTGAAATCACCAATTTGAACATCCATATCAGATATTCCATCTTTATCAAATTTAAAACTGTTGGTCAGTCGCCAGATGTCAACATCCGTTTTCTCACCTTTTACCCACTTCTTTTCCGATTTATAAAAATTAATTGACACAAATACATCTCCGTTACCTGTATGCCTGAATTTCTCAAACTCAACTTTAGTTTTTCCTTTTCTTCCCACATTGAGGCTATCCACAAATTTTTCTTCAGAAAAATAACCTTCTTTATCCGGTTTATGACTTCCCGAACAGGAAAAAAGAAATAAAATTAAGAAAGTCCAGAAGGCAATATTAAAAGGGGTTTTTAAAGATTTCATGATTAAAAAATATTTCTGATTCTCTTACCATATTAAGGTTTCAAACCTTGACATGAAGTATTAAAAAGTCCCTTTCAGTTTATACTGAAAGGGACTATAAATTTATATTTTATTTTGAATTAAATCAATCCAAACTGTTGGAAGTGGTGCGTAAAATGCTTTTTATGCATCAGTTCCCACATTTCTTTATTCAGTTTTCCGAAAACGTAATTCATGTGTTCTGCCTGTGGATTTTCTTTGTAATAGATTACAAATTTCTTCAGGTTATCCATGAATGACAGTTTTGCCGCTTCCAGATTTTTGTGTGTTAGCTCAGGAAGTGAGCCATCCTGTGGAAGGAATGGAGCTGTAAATTCTTTTGGCATTGCTCTGTGGTTATAAAGAGAATCCTGCCATTTTTCAAGATTTTCTTCCGGAGTAAAGCATTTTTCGGCTTCTGGTTCTCCAAAACTCACCAATACCGCCTGCTCAAGATGTTCCAACATCTGCTGTGGAGACATTTTTCCCCAAAGAGAAGGTGTAGTTTCTGTTAGTCCATTCAGTATTTTCTGAACGTTTTTCACATTCAGATCGATGAAAGGAGATTGTTTTGCTACCAATGTTAAAATTGTTGCCACGCAAACGACCTCATCTCTTTGATTAACAACTTCAACCAGCCATTTTACAACACCGGAAGGAATATTTCTTCCTTTTACTCCTCTGTTGATTTTTTCTTTTGCTGTTAAATAAACAGTAATGGTATCTCCGGCATATACAGGTTTGAAGAAACTACATTCTTCCAATCCATAGTTAGCAATAACAGGTCCTTTTTTACCTGAAACGAATAATCCTGCTGCTGCTGAAAGGATAAAATATCCGTGAGCAACAGTTTTATCAAAGATGGTACCTGTTAAACTTGTAGCATCTGTATGCGCATAGAAATGATCCCATGAAACATTGGAGAAATTTACAATATCTGCATCCGTAACTGTTCTTCCCGCTGTTTCTAAAGAGTCACCTACTTCTACTTCCTCAAAATATTTCTGGAAAGGATGTTTATCTGAGTATTTTTTCTCTGCTCCCTGCTGGTAAATCTTAGTAATTGCTTTCAACACATCCGGTGATCCCTGGATTGCTGTTTTCTGTAGGAAGAAATGAAGACCGCTCAGTCCGCCCATTTCCTCTCCGCCACCTGCTCTACCAGGACCTCCGTGCATCAATGTAGGAAGTGGGGAACCATGACCTGTGCTTTCTTTCGCGTTATCTCTGTTCAATACAAAGATTCTTCCGTGCTGGGAAGCCATTTTCCAGGAAGTTTCTGCAATAAAGTTCTCGTCATGAGAAACAATAGATCCTACCAAACTTCCTTTTCCTCTTTTTGCCAATGCAGCTGCTTCTTCAGCATCTTTATATGGCATTAATGTAGATACCGGCCCGAAAGCTTCTACATCGTGAGAGATATTTTTTTCGAAAGGCTTATCGTTCAGGAATAATTTCGGACTCATAAATGCTCCATTTTCATAGTTAGCATCTACCAGTTCGTGTTTTCCATCATAAACAAGTTCTGTTTCTGATTTTAAAATATTTACTTTTCTCAGAACTTCTTCATACTGCTGTCTTCCTACTAAAGATCCCATTTTGGTTTCTCTGCTTAATGGGTTTCCGATTTTTGTTTGATCCAACGCTTTAGACAAAGCATTCTGAACGTCACCAATTAAGTGCTCAGGAACAATGATTCTTCTTATTGCAGTACACTTCTGTCCTGCTTTTGTCGTCATTTCGTTACGAACTTCTTTGATGAATAGATCGAATTCAGGTGTTCCCGGTTTTGCTTCCAATCCAAGAATTGAACAGTTCAGGGAATCTGCTTCCATATTGAAACGCACGGCATTTCCTGCAATAGATGGAAGTGATTTTAATTTTCTTCCTGTATTGGCTGAACCTGTGAACAATACAGAATCTCCATCCTGTACATAATCCAAGATATTTCCCGGTTCTCCGCACACTAACTGCACAGCTCCTTCAGGCAATACTCCACTTTCAATCATATCCTGAAATACCGCATTGGTAAGGTAAGATCCAAAAGGAGATGGTTTTACAATAGAAGGGACACCTGCTAATAACGAGGTAGAAAGTTTTTCCAACATTCCCCAAACTGGAAAGTTATAAGCGTTAATCTGTACAGAAACTCCTTCACTAGGTGTTAAAATATGAGTTCCTAAGAAAGTTCCGTTAGCAGAAATCTTCTGAGTGTCTCCATCTACCCAAAATGAAGTATTCGGAAGCATTCTTTTTGCCAATCCCGAATAAGTAAAGAAAGTTCCGAAACCTCCTTCAATATCCACCCAAGAATCAACGTGTGTAGCTCCTGTTTTGTATGATAAATCGTAATATTTTTTCTTTCTTTCTAACAGATAAAGAGCTACTTTTTTCAGCATTTCCCCACGGTCGTAGAAAGTCATTGAAGAAAGGTTTTTATATCCTACGGTTCTTCCGTAGTCAAGAGCCTGTTCAAAATTAAGTCCTTCTGTATCGGAAACAGCTACCTGCTCTCCTGTAACGGCATTGTACAAGGGAACTCCGCTTCCGGTACCTTCTACCCATTGTCCGTAGATATAGTTTTTTAACTTTTCCATATAGTTTTTTACTTTTTGCTTAGATAAGTTTATTCTTTCAGTTAAAATTATTTCGGTTCCTGATAGGGAAACATTTTCACCAATCCTTCATATAAACTTCTGTGAAGAATGGTTGCGTGATTGTCTGTTTCCATCATTTTATATTCCAATGTCCAGTTTTTCTTTCCTGCTTTTTTCAAAACATCATAGAAAGCTTCTGCGTCTTTTACCATCACGGGATGTTCTCCTTTCCCTACGGAAACATAAACGAATTTTTTAGTATCCGGAGATTTTGAAAGTAATGCTCCTGCCTGCTTTAGAAGGCTTTCATCATCCCACCACAAACTTGGGCTGATGATAAAGTAGTTGTTAAACATTTCCGGTTTTCTCAAAAGGATTTCTGTGGCCAAAAGCCCTCCTAAAGATTGACCGAAAAGGTATTTGTCTGTGGTTTTGAACTGACTTTCCACATAAGGTTTTAATTCTTTTTCAACAAATGCAATAAACTTATCTGAATGTCCTGTTGTAGGATAGTCTTTCTGTAAGTCTTTTAAATCCGTGTGAAAAGTAAAATCTCTTTTTCTATCTACATTAGCAACTCCCACCACAATAGTTTCCGGCATGGAATACATCTGATTAAAGAATTGTACTAATCCTGTAACGTGAATAAAATCTTCGTTCATACTTCCATCCAATAAATAGATCACCGGGTATGATTTTGTTTTATCATATCCTTGTGGAAGATAAATATTCAGCGTTCTGTCTTCATTTAATGTTTTGGACTTAATGATCCTCACTTCTCCTATTGTAAGCGGTTTGGTATCAACAGTCTGTGCTGATAACGTACACCCCACCGCAAACATTATGCTGCATGCAAGCGCAATTTTTTTAATCATATTTAATTGTAATGGTTATTATTTTATATCATCCCAGATGCTGTAATCCACAATTTTAGTTGGAATCTGCTGAACATATTCTGTAAACGGTTCACAAGGCAGAATAGCTTCTTTTCCTTCTCTTGCCAGCTCCTGATATAGTTTTGTTCCTTCTGTTTTCCAGTGAATCATTTCGTCGGAAACATCACGGATAATTTTTGCTGGGCTTCCTACCACCAGTTTTCTTGGTTCACATCTGAAATTGGCTGGTACAAAAGCTAATGCCCCGACAATACTTTCATCACCG
This sequence comes from Chryseobacterium metallicongregator, assembly GCF_031324065.1. Classification (NCBI taxonomy): domain Bacteria; kingdom Pseudomonadati; phylum Bacteroidota; class Flavobacteriia; order Flavobacteriales; family Weeksellaceae; genus Chryseobacterium; species Chryseobacterium metallicongregator. The sequence goes on along the minus strand of NZ_JAVIXS010000008.1, from coordinate 74,702 downwards.
ATATAAGCTTTGTCCATTACCACAGAATTCATTCCGATCAGACAGTTTTTTCCAATGTGTCCTGAGTGAATGATCGCTCCATGTCCGATGTGCGCAGATTCTTCCAGAATAGTTTCTATATTTGGGAAAACGTGAAGGGTACAGTTTTCCTGTACATTGGCTCCATCTTTAATGATAATTTTCCCCCAGTCGCCGCGGATTACCGCATTGGGACCGATATATACTTCCTCCCCTATTTCTACATTCCCGATAATGACTGCCTGCGGATGAATGTAGGCAGAAGGTTTTATAATGGGACGAATCCCATGGTATGAGTAGATGTTCATAATTTTAATTTGAAAATCTGAGAATGAGTTAATTTGAAAATTAATAATGTCCTCAAACATTTTCAAATTCTCAAATTAGCACATTTTCAAATTAATTATACTTTTTCGATAACCATTGCATATCCCTGTCCGACACCGATACAAAGGGTACACAATGCATATTTTTTATCCTGCTTCTGAAGTTCCATTGCTGCAGAACCTACGATTCTTGCTCCGGAAACTCCCAGTGGGTGGCCAATGGCAATAGCACCTCCGTTCGGATTTATTCTTGAGTCATCATCTTTTAATCCTAAACTTCTTGTCACAGCAAGTGCCTGTGCTGCAAATGCTTCGTTTAATTCGATGATATCCATATCTTGCAGAGAAAGGTTTAATCTTTTCAATAGTTTTTGGGTAGCTTCTACAGGTCCGATTCCCATGATTCTTGGCTCAACACCTGCTACGGAAGATCCCAGAATTTTTGCTTTTGGTTTCAACCCATATTTTTTCACCGCTTCTTCGCTTGCTAAAATCAAAGCAGCTGCTCCGTCATTCATTCCTGAAGCATTTCCGGCAGTTACCGTTCCTTCTTTTCTGAAAGCCGGACGAAGTTTTGCAAGACCTTCCATAGAAGAAGTTGGTTTAATGAATTCATCTTTTTCAAAAACGACAGGTTCTCCTTTTCTCTGAGGAATTTCAACTTTTACAATTTCTTCTGCCAGTCTTCCGCTTTCCTGTGCTTTTGTAGCTTTCTGCTGAGACCAAAGGGCAAATTTATCCTGATCTTCTCTGTTGATCTGGTGGATATCTGCTAAGTTTTCAGCAGTTTCACCCATTCCGTCAACCCCATATAATTCTTTCATCTTAGGGTTGATGAAACGCCATCCGAAAGTAGTATCAAACATCTGACTGTCTCTTCCGAAAGCAGCACCAGGTTTTGACATCACATATGGAGAACGTGTCATATGTTCTACTCCTCCAGCGATATAAATTTCTCCTTCTCCGGCAGCAATAGAACGAAATGCATTTGCTACAGCAGACATTCCTGATGCACATAGCCTGTTTACCGTCTCACCTCCAATTTTATAAGGAAGACCAGCCAACAAAAGTCCCATTCTTGCTACGTTTCTGTTATCTTCTCCCGCCTGATTGGCACATCCGAAAATAACGTCTTCAATTTCCTCTACAGGAACTTCAGGATTTCTTGCTACTACTTCTTTAATAACAATAGCAGCCAAGTCATCGGCTCTTACTTCTGATAATCCTCCCTGCAGTTTCGAGATGGGAGTTCTGACATAGTCTATGATGTATACGTTGTTCATTTTTATTTGCTTTAGGCTATAAGCTATATGCAGTAGGCTCTATCAGCTTCAAAAAAGCTTAATGCCTATTGCTTCAAGCTTACTGCTTATTATAATTCTGTTACTTTTTTTCCGATTTTGTAAACTGTTCCTACAAATTTTGCAATCAGTTCTTTATTTTGATTGGTAATCTGAATGTCATAAACAGCTGTTTTCCTCGTATCATTGACCAAAACACTTTCTGCTCTGAAAACATCACCTTCCTTTCCTGCTTTGGTAAAATTGATGATACAGTTCAATGCTACAGCTGCATCTCCGGTATTATTAGAGGAAAATGCCAGCGCAGAGTCTGCAAACGCAAAGGTAACTCCGCCATGAACTGTTTTAAGCCCGTTCAGCATGTCCTTCTTAATTGGCATTTCTATTAAACAGTAATTTTCTTTTACTTCAATCATCTTAATATTCATCCACTGGGAAAAATAATCCTGATTGAACATATAATCTGCTACTTGTCTTGGATTCATTTCTGTTAATTATATGTTTATTATTTCTTCATACAGCTCATCGGATAATCTGTCGTAAACACTCATGGTTTTCCCAAGAATAATCTGCCCGTATGAAAGGTTTTCTGAGTCTGATGAATTTTCAGAGGGATAGGATTCGTTTAAATCAATTCCATTTTCGCTGGCTAATCTTTTGATCAGTTCTTTATATTTTTCATTAAACTTTCCTAATAGCTCAAGTCTTTCCTGCTCATTAACGGAGGAGGCTTCCTGAGTTAAATACTGTTTCTCAATTAAAAGTCTGGTTTCCAGCTCTGCCCTGAATTCATCTATATTCATGATAATGACTTAATTTTACTTATTAATAATCCTATTCAAATCTTTAATTCCATTTTCATAAGATTTTTTGAAATAAAATTTAATTAAGAAATAGATTATTGTATAAAATATAGCAATTGGTAATAATAATGCTAATGCTATTGCTCCACTTTGAAAACAATTAATAATTATCGCAAAAACTGGAAGAATACCCCACACACATAATATTATTCTAAAAGTTTTATGAAATTTTGAATTCAACTTTATTATTGTCTCATATTCCTTTTGGACCAATTGACCTTCAAAAACACAAAAAGCTCCCAATGGTACTTCAGCACTTATTACTTTAAAAAAATTTTTATCTGTATATCCTCTTAAGAATTTATTAGTGCGTTTCATCGTTAGAGAATAACTTTTATCACTATTGCCATTTATATTAGATAAAATCTTTTCAACAGAGTTTAAAGATTTTATTTCATCATATCTTTTAGGAAAATATCTCATATTACATTTTCCTTAGCAAAGGGCTTTGTCTGTATCTTTCTTCCTGATATTCTTCATAAAGATTCTGAAGGGTTTCGGAGATTTTTGCATATCCGATTTCTTTCCCCCAGCTTAATAATCCTTTTGGATAGTTAACGCCTTTCTGCATGGCCAGCTCGATATCTTCGTCATTGGCTACTCCTAATCTTTTCGCTTCAACAGCCTCATTGATCAACATGGAAATGATTCTTAAAAAGATCTGCTGGTATAAAGCATCGTCTTTCTGAGGAATAGGTTTTTCTGCTCCTTCGCTGTAATCGTAGAAACCTTTTCCTGTTTTTCTGCCGTGAAGTTTGGCTTCAGACATTCTTTGCTGTAATAAAGACGGCTTGTATTTGGGATCGTAGAAATAATCTTTGTAAACAGTAGTTGTTACTGCAAAGTTGACATCCACTCCAATAAGGTCCATCAATTCGAAAGGTCCCATTTTGAAGTTCCCCAATGTTTTCATAGCATCATCTACCTGTTCAGGTGTGGCGATGTTTTCTTCAACAATTCTCAAGCCTTCTCCATAATAAGGTCTGGCGATTCTGTTGACGATGAATCCTGGAATATCTTTGGCAATAACAGGAGTCTTTCCCCATTCTTTCATGAGGTTGTAGATTTTTTCTGCTAATGTTTTTTCAGTTAATAAGGATGGAATAACTTCCACTAAAGGCATCAATGGAGCCGGATTGAAAAAGTGAATTCCGATGAAACGCTCCGGTTTCTTTAGTTCTGCACCAAGAGAGGTGATAGAGATAGATGAGGTATTGGAACTGAGAACACAACTTTCAGAAACATAGTTTTCAAGTTCTGTAAACACTTTGGTTTTGATCTCTTTGTTTTCGATAATGGCTTCTATAATCAGCTCACAATCTTTGAAATCTTTCAATTCCGTAGCAATGGAAATATTAGCTAAAATTTCAGTCATTTTCTCTGCCGAAATTTTTTGTTTATCAACCAATTTGGTCAAGGTTTTTTCCAAACCTACCGTTGCCGTTTCTACTTGTTTTGCGTTGGCGTCGTACACCCATACTTTGCATCCGTTCGTTGCGGCTACTTGTGCAATGCCGATTCCCATGGTTCCGGCACCGATAATTCCTACATTCATATTTTAAATTTGAAAATTTGAAAATGAGTTAATTTGAAAATTATTTTAATTTTGAGCTTGAAATAATTTTAGACAGAATTAATAGGATTTCTTTTAAATCAGATATTAACCTCTCGTTCGGAGATTTCAAATATGGAGACTTTAAGCACAGCAAAAGCCAATATTCTATCTCATCAGCTTCTTTAGCTGCAATTTTCAATTTATGAATACTGCCTTACTTTCTGCATTTTGAGCCTCTCTAACATTGGCTCCAATCGAAGTTCCTGATTTAAAAATTTGATTTGCCAAAGGAAATTTTTTATCCTCATATAAATCTTCTGAAAATTCAATAATATTGAGTGCAAAATCAAAAGTCTTATTTACAATAATATTTTCTTTGCCATTTCTCATTTTCAAATTCTCAAATTAACTCATTTTCAAATTAATTATCTTCCTTTATAATTAGGTTTTCTTTTCTGTAAAAAGGCATTTACTCCTTCAATGAAGTCTTCTGTGCCTGCTGCTTCCTGCTGAAGATCTCCTTCCAGTTCAAGCTGCTCTTTCAATGTGTTGGTATAAGAATTGGCAAACGCTTTTTTTGTAAGCTTAATGGCGGCTGTTGGCATGTTCGCCATTCTTTCAAGAATTTCCATAGATTTTGGAACGAATTCTTCTTCAGTGAACACTTCTGCTACAAGACCATGCGCTTTAGACTCTTCTGCAGATAATTTTTTACCTGTAAATGCTAAATAATTGGCTAATTGTCTACCTAAAAGTTTCGGTAAGAAGTAAGTTCCTCCTGTATCAGGAATCAACCCGATATTTGAAAATGCCTGAGCAAAATATGCTTTCTCATTCGCTAAAACGAAGTCAGAGATTAAAGCCAACATTGCTCCAGCTCCTACTGCAGGACCGTTTACTAAAGCAATAACCGGTTTTTTGCAACGGGTAACTTCCATTACTAATGGATTGTAATAGTCTACCACAATTTTTCTGATGATGTCATGATCATGGTGTTCTTTACCTACTACAAAAGCTTCATCCAGATTCTGACCTGAGCAGAATGCTCTTCCTCTTCCGGAAATGGCAACACATCTTACCGTTTCGTCTTCGCTGCACTCTTTAACAAAGTCTCTAAGATCTGATAAAGCCGGCTTAGTAAGGGCGTTCATCGTTTCCGGTTGATTAAGATATGCGATTTTCAGCTTTCCGTCAAAATGCGTTTCAATATCAAGTTGTGTATACATAGTTTTTATTAATTTATTATTTAACAACGCACTAATTTAACAATATAAATTAATGTAACCGTCTAATAATTTAACATTCTAACAATTCCTTCGTTATGCTTTGCATAGCCGTAAAATTTGTTGTAGATTGATGAATAACTCATCAATGGCATTTAAAATAATCAAATGGCTCCAGGCAGTCTAAACACTGATAAGATGCCTTACACAAAGTAGACCCAAATCTGCTGATCTGCTTGGTATGCTCGGAACCGCAACGCGGGCATTTTTTCGGTTTCCCGATGTGATGTTCGTCTGCTCCTTTTTCCGGAGGTGTAATCCCGTAAATACGGAGTTTTTCTCTCGCTTCATCAGTAATCCAGTCTGTTGTCCAGATGGGAAACATCTTCGTCACTACTTTCGCATCCCATCCGTTTTCTTTCATCATTTTGATAATGTCCTCCTCAATGGTAAACATAGCAGGACAGGCAGAATAAGTAGGTGTAATGATCACTTCGCAGGTATTTTCTCCTGTAACCTGTGCATCTCTTACAATTCCTAATTCCACAATATCAATGACCGGAATTTCCGGATCGGGAATTGTTTTTAATAAATCTAAAAGCTGATTCATACTTTATTTTTTATCAGAATCAAGAATGGCTTTCATTGCATTCTGATAATCCAAATTATCTGTTATTCCGTTGTGATACTGATCTTTTAATATAATCAGACGATCACCTTTTTTAAAGTTATTTTTAAGCTTTAAAGAGGCTTTATAGTTAATAACCTCATCTTTATCCCCATGAAAAATAACGACTGGCGATTGAACGGTTTTTAAATATTCACCAGTCTCAAAATTATATTTCAGTAAAAACTTCGGAAGGAATGAGAATTTCTGACTCATTTCATCTTCTATACTGTAATAAGGTGCCTGTAAAATCAATAATCCTGCCTTATGCATGGATGCTAAGTTTGCGGCTAATCCTGTACCTACAGAATATCCTAAAATAATAATTCTGTTTTCCGGATATCTTTTCAAAAGCTCTTTGTAAGCATTCTCAACATCCGAAAAGATCTGATTTTTACTATTAATTTTATCTTCACTTTTTCCGTAACCACGGTAATCAAGTATGAAAGTATCATAATTCATACTTCGATAGAACTGAGCTACTTCTCCCCAGCCTTTTATTGATCCTCCGTTTCCGTGAAGATAAAAGATGACTCCTTTTGGATTTTGAGCTTTGAATAAAACAGAACTCAAATGCTTTCCATCCTGCATTTTGATGGGTACTTCTTCAAAATTACCTTTAAATGTAAACTTGTAATTTTCCGGTAATTTTTCAGGATAAAAAATAATTTTCTCCTGATAGAAATAGATTCCAACACATAGTATCACATATGCTGCAAGAAAAAAAGCCAATATCCCAAGAAGCAACTTCTTCATAATTTATTACCACGTACATCCAGGATACGCTCTCTGCATATACTGAAGCTCACAAAGAATAAATCCGAAATATTCTGTATGATATCCTGTTCTTGATTTGGGCTGCATAAAAGCATTTTCAGGATATTCTAAACCAAAATCTGCAAAATCTTTCTTGGTAATTGCAAGGAATTCTTCGTAAAGCGCATCTGAATTGGGAGCAATATTTAAAGCAACAAGATCATCTTCACCTTCTGTTTTAGCAAAAAGACCTTTCGTGTATTCCCAGATATTTTCAATCGCTTTTACCAAACGTCCACGGCTTTCTTCTGTTCCCTGAGCAAAGATTTTCATCCATGATGCAGCGTGGGTATAGTGATATCTTACTTCTTTCAATGATTTTTGAGCAATGGCAGCCAATTCTTCATTAGAAGAATTTGATAAAGCCTCATACATCAGTTTCTGATACACAGACAATACATATACTTTCAGAATAGTCTGTGCATAATCTTCATTAGGAAGTTCTACCCAATGGGCGTTGACGTATTCGTGCTCGTATCTTAAAAATGCGATATCATCTTCATTTTTTCCGTTGTCTATCACTCTTGAAGCGTAAACGTAAAAGTTATTCGCCTGACCTAGTTCATCCAACGCAATATTAGTCAATGCAATATCTTCCTCTAAGTAAGGACCTTCACCGCACCACGCAGACAAACGCTGTCCCATAATGAAACTGTCGTCTGCTAGTTTTAATAAATAATTATATAATGGGTTCATTATTTTAGCTTTTGGCTTTTGGCATATAGCTTTTGGCAAATTGCAAGCAGCTAATAGCCATTAGCTATTTTACATATTTTTTACATCGTTTGGAATCTCATAGAACGTTGGATGACGGTATAGTTTATCATCAGCCGGATCAAAGAATGCTTCTTTATCAATCCCTTCTGAAGTCACAATATATTTACTTGGAACGACCCAAACAGAAGTTCCTTCTTTTCTTCTTGTATAAACGTCTCTTGCGTTCTGCAAAGCCATTTCTGCTGTTGGTGCCTGTACAATTCCAACGTGTTTGTGAGATAATCCCGGTTTAGTCTGAATAAACACTTCCCACATATCTAATTGACTCATTATCTATTTTTATTTTTTTAATTTAATTTGATATTGAAGCTATCTTCAACATATTTTAAAATTTTAATGAAGCTTTCATATTCATCAATTCCCGGATATTTATTTAAATAACTTTCAGGATTAGAATAATCAAATTCATTTTCTTTCTTATTTGATTTGTATTTTACTAAAAAGTCTTTTCCATCTAAAACACTTATTCTCCTTGACATTAAAACATAATCATTTTCATCTTTGTCAAAAACCACCTCATTTTTTGATTTCTTGTATTCAAAAAGCTCTTCTTTGGGAAGATATTCAATATCAAGTGCTTCAATGTTTAAAAACACCAACTCTAACGGTGTTTTTGATGTAAGCTTAGTAACTCTAGCTGGAATTATTTCAAACTCATCTTCACTTTTCCTTGCAGGAAGAAACCATTGTATCAACTCAGCTTTCCAATTCTTATCTTCTCCCTGATAAACTCTGAAAATCTGTCCTCCGTTTGAGATACCTCTTCCTTTATATATCCTTATTTCTTTTTCATTTTCCAATTTGAAAGAAATATTGGCCAGTTTATTAACGTCTTGCCCTTTCAATATCGAAACAATAAGGAAAAATAAAATTTGAAGTGAGTTTTTCATTACTTCTTAGTTTACCTTTTCACTCTGCTTTTCTGCAAAAGCCACCGCAGCCTCTTTTACCCACGAATTTTCTCTTTGCGCTTTTCTCTTCGTTTCGATACGCTTTTTGTTGCAAGGTCCGTTTCCTTTTAAGATTTCCATGAATTCATCCCAGGGAAGCTCTCCGAAATCGTAATGCTGTCTTTCCTCATTCCATTTCAGATCTTTATCCGGAATGGTTAATCCCAGGAATTCAGCCTGAGAAACAGTAACATCAATAAACCTCTGACGAAGACTGTCATTACTTTCTCTTTTCACTCTGTAGTTCATAGAGATTTTAGAGTTAGGTGAACTGTCATCATTAGGCCCGAACATCATCAGAGCTGGCCACCAGAAACGGTTTAATGAAGCCTGGGCCATTTCTTTCTGTTGTTTTGTACCACGGCACAATGCCATAAGAATTTCATACCCTTGTCTTTGGTGGAATGATTCTTCCTTACAGATTTTCACCATCGCTCTTGAATAAGGACCGTAGGAATTCCCCATCAGCATTACCTGATTCATAATGGCAGCACCGTCTACTAACCAACCGATGGCTCCGATATCAGCCCAGCTTAAGGTAGGATAGTTGAAAATACTTGAATATTTTGCTTTTCCTTCCAGCATATCATCATAAGTAGCATCTCTGTCTGCTCTGATGCTTCCGTCTCCTAACGTTTCAGTGGCAGAATAAAGATACAGGCCGTGACCAGCCTCATCCTGAACTTTCGCTAAAAGAGCCATTTTTCTTCTCAATGAAGGCGCTCTGGAAATCCAGTTGGCTTCCGGCAGCATTCCTACAATTTCAGAATGCGCGTGCTGTGAAATCTGACGAACCAATAGTTTTCTGTAATCATCCGGCATTACATCTTTTGGTTCTACTTTATTTTCTTCGTGAACGTATTGAACAAATTTTTCTAAGTCCATCTTTTTTGAATTTGAAAATTAAATAATTTGAGAATTTGAGAATTTGGAAATTTTAAATACGATAATGGCATTTTCAAATTATCACATTTTCTCATTTTCAAATTGTCTTAAACATCATAATTTAGCATCACCACATTGGTTGTAGGGTGACATTGGCAAGTAAGAACGAAGCCTCTGGCTACTTCTTCTTCGGTAAGTGCATAGTTTTTCTCCATGAAAACCTCTCCTTCCAGAACCTGCGCCTTACACGTACAGCAAACGCCTCCCTTACATGCGAAAGGAACCGGAAGCTGATCTTTCAATGCTTTATCTAAGATACTCTCTTTTTTAGAATTAAGGTGGAACGAATATTCATCATCATCAATGATTACCGTTACCATACTTTCAATATTGGCAATCGCCTTGAATTCATCACTCATTTCCTCCGTATTTTCTTCATCCGGAGCGGTGAAATATTCAAATAAAACCTGAATAGCAGGTACTTTTTTGTCTTTCTTCAGATAGTCTGCAATTCCCTTAATCATTTCCGAAGGTCCGCAAATGAAATAGGTAGCTTCTTTTACATCAATATCTGTATATCTTTCAAACAGCTGCTCTAATTTTTCTGACGAAATTCTTCCTTCAAAAACAGGATCTTCGTGCTTCTCACGGCTTACCAGGTAAATCACCTTAAGTCTTCCGTTGAAATGCTCTACAAGTTTATCAATCTCTGCCTTTCTTAAAACATGATTCATGCTTCTGTTACTGTAAAACAGATAAGCATTACTCTTAGGCTCCTGATAAAGACTTTCTTTAATATTGGATAATACAGGAGTAATTCCGCTTCCTGCCGCCAGACCAACGTAAGTTTTTACGTTTGTGGGGTGATAAGAAGTATTGAAGCCACCCATCGGAGGCATTACTTCCAGCACTTCATCCATGTGAAGGTGTTCATTGAAATACCCTGACACTTTTCCGCCTTCCAGCAACTTTACCAATACTTCCAGCGTATTTCCCTTTTCACTTGGAGCATTACAGATAGAGTAAGAACGTCTTTCTTCATTTCCGTTGATTGTCATTCGGAAATTCAGATACTGTCCCTGCTTGAACCTGAACTTATCTTTCAGTTCTTCAGGGATTTCTACCGCCACATTCACTGCTTCGGAAGTATCTTTCTGAACTTTAACTGTTTTAAGTTTATAAAATGAATTCATTATTTTTTAAGTATTCTATTAATTTTTCCACCTTCACACTTCGGCAGGCTGTCCTGAGCATGAACTTTTACTTTCGTAGTAATTCCTACTCTCTTTTTTATTTCGTTTTCTATGTTTTTCCCAAAGTTGCCGACAAAATTAAAATAATCATCGGTATTTGATTCTATTTTTTGAGATTTTACCAATTCATCATCTATTTCAACATCAATATCCAAAGCAATGCACATATGTTCTTTCTCTACAGGCGTAAGATAGTAGTTAGGAACCACTCCTTTTACATAAGAAAAAGCATCTTCAATCTGACTTGGATAAACATTGACTCCTCTTACGATCAGCATATCATCTGCTCTCCCGACGATGGGTTTCATTTTTACCATGGTTCTTTTGGCATTTGCATCGTAGTAAAGACTTGTGATATCGTTTGTCCAGTAACGTAAAAGCGGCATTGCTTTTTTGGTTAAAGTGGTTATCACCAATACTCCTTCTTCCCCAAAAGGAACCGGTTGTTTGGTAACCGGATCTAAAATCTCCGGATAAAAATGATCTTCCCAGATATAAACTCCGCCTTTCTCTTCGAAATCCTCCATAGAAACTCCCGGACCGATAATTTCACTTAACCCATAGATATTGGTTGCATGAACGCCTAATCTTTCTTCAATATGACCTCTGATAATCTCCGTCCATGGCTCTGAACCCAGCACTGCATATTGAAGACTGATCTCTTCTGCAGTAATTCCTCTTCTGGCAAATTCATCTGCAATCGTTAAAGCGTATGATGGCGAACAGCAGATTACTTCAGGTTTGAAATCCACAATCAAGTCTACCTGTCTTGCCGTCATTCCCCCAGAAATAGGAAGGACGCTCATTCCCAACATTTCGGCTCCGTAATGAAGGCCTAAACCTCCTGTAAAAATCCCGTAGCCATAGGCATTATGCAACTGCATTCCTGGTCTTGCGCCTGCCGCATGTAAAGATCTTGCCACCACTTCACTGAAAAGGTCAACATCTTCTTTAGTATACCCTACTACCGTTGGTTTTCCCGTAGTTCCGCTTGAACAGTGTATACGTTGAAGCTCACTTTTAGGAACAGCAAATAACCCGAACGGATAGTTATCTCTTAAATCCTGTTTGTAAGTAATAGGAAGTTTAGCGATATCTTCAATCGACCTTATATCCTGTGGAGATATTTGCAATTCATCAAATTTCTTTTTATAAAATTCCGACTTCTCTCCCAAATAGCTGATCAGGCTGATCAACCGGTCGGATTGAAGCTGTCTCAACTGACCCAGCTCCAGATATTCAACTGAAAAATCCATAAAACTAACTAACATTTGTTAGGTGTAAATTTAAAAAGATTTTGCTAGCTGGCAAAATTTTTATGACTTTTGTCATATTTTGAATGATTCTAAATAAGAAAGATAGTTAAAATTATGCCCAATGTCATTCTGAGCGGAACGAAGTGTAGAGAAGAATCTCATATTAAATACATGAATGAATCATTTCTCTATCTCGAAATAACAAACGTAGTATTAAAATTCGTGACTAAAAAGTATAATTATGAGATTCTTCCTTCGTCAGAATGACACAGGGGTGATTAATTTTTCTGGTTACCCAATAATCCAAAAAGAATTTTTTCTCTGATCTCATCGGTAATTTCATCTGTAGAATCACTGCTTCTCTTGAACCAGAAATAAGAATTATTTAAAGTATGAAGGATAAATCTTGTGGTAAATGATGGTGATTTCAGCTCCCATTTTTCAGCTTTGTAGATCTCGGAAATCAGTTCTTCTACTTCCTGCTGATAGTTTTTTCTCAATTCTACAAATTCGGGAAGTCTTTCTTCAAGATGTTTCCACTCATTGGAATAAATATGGGTAACATCACGGTTTTTAAGAACAACAGAAAGATGCTTATCCAGTAATAGATTCAGCTTTTCCTTTGGAGCAATATCTGTATTTTTTACTTCCTGAAGCTCATCGAAAAACTCCTGAGCAATGCCAAAACAAATCCATTCCAGAATTTCTTCCTTTGAACGGATGTGTGCATATAGCGATGCTGCCTTGATATTGAGTTTGGTAGCCAGGTCTCTTACTGAGCTTCCCATATACCCTTTCTCTTTGAAAAGTTCTACGGCTACGTCTAATATTTTTCTCTGTTTTTCTTTTAATTCCATCTGGTAAAATGCAAAAGTAATTATTCTGAATTAAACTGTTCATTTTTTGAGCATAAAAAGAAAAAAGACCCATCATCTTCAGTCTCAATCTTTAGCTATTTTACCTTGCTATGACTTTTTGTTCATGGATTTCCAAGAAATAATTACGAAATCGGAAATTTTGTCAAGTTAAATTTCCGTTAAAAATACAATATCCGGAAAATTTGTCCTATTTTTTTGTAAATTTAATAATTGAACAGTTTTTGCGATACAGTCATCGAATAAATGATTAAATAATTGATGGCATTAAGAAACTAAGCCTCAGAATTTGGTTTCTTGATGTTTTTTAAAAACTAAACGTTAAACAAACCATTACCAAAAATATATAAAAATATGAACTTAAACCAATATACTGTAAAATCACAGGAAGCCATCCAGGCAGCACAACAGGTTGCTATGGAACTGGGCAATCAAAGTATCGAACCTCAACATCTTCTTGAAGGAATCTTCCAGGTAGATGAAAACATATCGCCTTTCTTATTAAAAAAATCTGAAGCAGATGCTAATTTAGTAAGAGAGCGCAACCGCGAAAATTTAGAAAAGCTTCCTAAAGTACAGGGAGGAAACATTTATCTTTCACAATCTGCTAATAAAGTATTGCTGGATGCACCCAACATCGCTAAGAAAATGGGTGACGAATATGTAACGATTGAGCATTTATGGTTATCCCTTTTGGAAACAACTTCTGAAGTATCCAAAATGCTGAAAGATATGGGTGTTACCAAAAATCTTTTGGAAGGCGCAATCAAAGAATTAAGAAAAGGAAGCAAAGCAACTTCTGCCAGCTCAGAGGAAACGTATCAGTCTTTAAATAAATATGCTAAAAATTTCAACGAGTTAGCAGCAGAGGGAAAACTGGATCCGGTAATCGGGCGTGATGAAGAAATCAGAAGGGTTTTACAGATCCTTTCCAGAAGAACTAAAAACAACCCAATCCTTATTGGAGAACCGGGTGTAGGTAAAACTGCAATTGCCGAGGGAATTGCCCACAGAATTATCAGTGGTGACGTTCCTGAAAACCTGATGGATAAAACTTTATTCTCATTGGATATGGGAGCTTTGATCGCCGGAGCAAAATATAAAGGTGAATTTGAAGAGCGTTTAAAATCCGTTGTAAATGAAGTAATCAAGTCTGATGGGCAGATTATTCTTTTCATTGATGAGATCCACACTTTGGTTGGAGCCGGAGGTGGTGAAGGAGCAATGGACGCAGCCAATATCTTAAAGCCTGCCTTGGCAAGAGGAGAATTAAGAGCCATTGGCGCCACTACTTTGAATGAATACCAAAAGTATTTTGAAAAAGACAAAGCGTTGGAAAGACGTTTCCAGAAAGTAATGGTGGAAGAACCGGATACTGAATCTGCAATTTCTATCCTTCGTGGTATTAAAGATAAATATGAAGCCCACCACAAAGTAAGAATTAAAGATGAAGCAATTATTGCTGCGGTGGAAATGTCTCAAAGATATATTTCAGATCGTTTCTTACCGGATAAAGCGATTGACCTTATTGATGAAGCTTCTGCAAAACTGAGAATGGAAATCAATTCAAAGCCGGAAGAACTGGACGTTCTGGACAGAAAATTAATGCAGCTAGAAATTGAATTAGCAGCCATTTCAAGAGAAGGAAATCAGACTAAAATTGATCATCTGAAGGAAGATATTGCTAAAATTTCCGAACAGAGAAATGAGATCAATGCCAAATGGCTGAAAGAAAAACAGAAAAGTGAAGATCTTACCCAAATCAAAAAAGATATTGAATCTCTGAAACACGAAGCAGAAAGAGCTTCCAGAGCAGGAGATTATGCAAAAGTAGCAGAGATCCAATACGGGAAACTTCGTGAAAAAGAGGAAGAACTAGCCAAAGTAGAGCTGGAAATGCAGAATCATCAGAATGAGCTGATCAAAGAAGAAGTTACTGCAGAAAACATCTCTGAAGTAATTGGTAAATGGACAGGTATTCCCGTAACCAAATTACTGCAATCAGAAAGAGAAAAATTATTGAATCTTGAAACTGAGCTACACCACAGAGTTGTAGGACAGGATGAAGCGATTCAGGCGGTGGCAGATGCCATCAGAAGAAACAGAGCAGGATTGAGCGATGATAAAAAACCTATCGGTTCATTCTTATTCCTGGGAACAACCGGAGTAGGTAAAACTGAGCTGGCAAAAGCATTGGCAGAATTCTTATTCGATGATGAAAACAATATGACGAGAATTGATATGAGTGAGTATCAGGAACGTCACAGTGTTTCAAGATTGGTAGGAGCTCCTCCGGGATATGTAGGTTATGATGAAGGCGGACAATTGACTGAGGCAGTAAGAAGAAGACCTTATTCTGTAGTGCTTTTAGACGAGATTGAAAAAGCGCACCCTGATGTTTTCAACACATTGCTTCAGGTTCTGGATGATGGACGTCTGACGGATAATAAGGGACGAGTAGTGAATTTTAAAAATTCTATTATTATCATGACTTCGAATTTAGGTTCGCATCTGATTCAGGAGAATTTTGAAAACCTTACTGAGGAAAATCAGGATGAAGTTGTGGATAAAACAAAAGATGAAGTTTTTGATCTTTTAAAACAGACGCTTCGTCCGGAATTCCTGAACAGAATTGATGAGATTGTACTCTTCCAGCCTTTAAGAAAAAAAGAGATCGGAAAAATCGTTCAGTATCAATTAAGAGGATTCAATGAAATGTTATCTAAACGAAACATCATTATGACTTTCACTCAGGATGCGGTAGATTATCTGATGGATAAAGGATATGATCCTGCCTTCGGAGCAAGACCATTGAAAAGGGTAATCCAACAGGAAGTTTTAAACAAATTGTCTAAAGAAATTCTTGCGGGAAATGTGAATGACGGAGACAGAATTACGCTGGATTATTTTGTAGAAACAGGATTAGTTTTCCGACCTACTGAACAATAAAATAGTTTTTTTTCATATACATTATTTTTGTGAATAAGTGCTGTAGAATAATCTGCAGCACTTATTTTTTATTCAATTTATCCTTTTTAGGTGAAATATAATTATATTTACTATTCTAATAACTTAAACAAAATCAACATGAAAAAATTAAAAAGAAATCAATTAAAGAAAATTGAGGGTGGAATTGAACCATTCCCAATTGCGTGTGGCGAAGACTGGAGCTGCCCTCAAGGCCTCTGTTGTACTGTAGATTATACTTGCAGGGACTGGAGAAAGTATCCATGTATTTAAAAAAAGCGGGGAAAACATATTTCTCCGCTTTTTTATAGTGTGAATTCTCTTTTGAGTAAGATCTAAATCATTATAGTTTTCATGCAATCCGTAAAAACACGGTAAAAATAACAGTGTAATTCCCAATTCGCGAATACATTTTCTAGGATATTTTTTACGAGATTTGCATATTAATTGAGTTTTACCGTAAACCACTAAGCTATGAATACAGAATCAAACAATCCATTACAGCCTGGGACCATGTCAAAAACCCTTATCCAGGCTCTGATTGACAACTACCGTCAAAATCATCTAAATGTTATTAACACTGCTTTAGGAACACAAGATGCTCATTCCATCTGGTTCGATCTTCCGAAATTAAAAAATTTCATCGCTACAATTGAAGCTGAAGCTGCTAAAGTAAATCCAGATGTATCTACGGAAGATTTAGGTATAAGATTTTATTATGCTGCTTATCCAAAAGAAGAAAACTGGTCTATAATGGACTCTCACCCTGTTCCTACCGAATATGCAGGAAAGCATACATTAGTAATGATTCCGACCCTAAAAAAAGCTGATGAAACAGGAGAGTTTCATGATTACGATTTCAATCAATCTCCAGATACGGATGGCAAACCTTTAGCGTTAAATGCACGATCTGCCAAAGGCATTGGAGGAGAAGAAGATGATGATACAGGTCTTGGAGAAAACAATGGACAACTAACGCCTCCTAAGAACTCGTTTGGTGAATTATATTAATAATTAAATAACAAATACATGACGGATTTCCAAGAGTTTGCAAGCAAAAGCATGCTTTGGGCTGAGGGACTTGCTGCGTTTGTTGGCCTTTTGTATTACAATCGTATAAGAAAAGAATATTGGAAATTTTTTGTATTTTTCTTAGTTTTTATCTTTCTTAGTGAAGCATATGGTAGATGGGGAAAATTTGCTTATTTTTCTAAAGCTTATTTCTATAATTATTTTTTAATGCCTATCCAGTTTATTTTTTTTTACTGGTTATATGCAGCCAAATCTTTAGGAAAGCCAAAGCTTTTTTACGGATTATCCCTCCTTTATCTTCTTTCATTTATTCCCAATGAATTGTATTTTTCGGGCAATAAAATTGTATTTGCTTTTAACTATACTTTTGGATGCCTTATCTTAATGCTTTTGGTAGTGATGGAATATTACAAACAAATTAACTCCCAGGATATTCTTCACTTTAATAAAAACAGAATGTTTTATATTAATTTAGGTATAACACTTTCTTATATAGGAACACTACCTTTTATGGCATTTTATTCAATTCTGTTGAATTATATGGAGATCTGGGATATTTATTTTAGTTATTTTCTAATGTCAGGCGTGGTCATGTATATTTTATTTGCAAGTTCATTCATATGGGGAAAACAGAGCTCTTAATTGTTATCATTCTATTCAATATACTTTTTGTAATGTTTGTAACGGCAGTATTAATCTATATCAGAAGTTACAAACAACGCAAGAAGGAACATGTGAATGAAATTGAAAGAAAAAATGAACTTCATCAGAGAGAACTCCTGTCTACCCAACTGGAAATACAACAAGCCACCATGCAGCAGATTGGCCGGGAATTGCACGACAATATCGGCCAGAAACTTACCCTCGTAAGTCTTTATGTACAGCAGATGCTTTATGAAAACAAAGTTTCTGAAGCAAGTGAAAGAATTGATCAGGTTTCACAGATTATTAATCAATCTCTGCAGGATCTTAGAAGCTTGTCAAAAACGTTGACAGATGACAATATCAACCAGAAGGAAATTGTAACTTTGATACAGGAAGAAGTGGATAACACCAATTCCTTCAAAAAATGTCATGTAAGTTTTGAACACAATTTCAAACAACTGGATCTGGGCTTTGTTCATAAAAATGTTTTACTCAGAATTACTCAGGAATTTATTCAAAACAGTATAAAACATTCCCATTGTAAAAATATTTTTATAAACCTGAACACTTCAGAAGACACTCTTTGGGAGCTTGATATTCGTGATGATGGAATCGGGTTTGATACTTCACAGATCAAGTCCAACGGAATAGGGCTAACGAATATGAAAAACAGAGCTGAAATTATAGGAGCAAGTTTTTGTATGGAAAGCCAGGAAAATGCGGGAACACAAATCAATATTATCTTAAAAAAACAGTCATGAAAAAATCTATTGTCATTGTTGACGACCATATACTTATTGCAAAAGCTCTGGAAGGAATTATTGGTAATTTCAGTGAATTTGAAGTAATCTATGTAAGTGAAAACGGGAAAGATCTCATCCAGAAATTCGAAGAAGGCAATACCATTCCTGATATTATTCTTTTGGATATCAGCATGCCTATTATGGACGGTTTTGAAACCGCAGTCTGGCTTACAAAAAATCATCCCGATATTAAAATTATGGCGCTCAGTATGCAGGGAGATGACAACAGCGTAATTAAGATGATTAAGAGCGGTGCAAAAGGCTATCTGCTAAAAAACACCCATCCAAGAGATTTGGAAACTGCACTTACCCGCCTCAATAGTGATGGCTTTTTTTATCCGGACTGGGCTTCCAAGATCATATTTTCCAATCTTAATAAAGAAACAGAATCTGAGATCGCAATAAGAATTTCAGACAGAGAAAAAGAGTTCCTGAAATATACAGTAACCGAACTCAGTTATAAGGAAATTGCGGATAGGATGTGCTGTAGCCCAAGAACAGTGGAAAGCTACCGTGATCAACTATGTGAAAAACTGGATTTGAAAACCCGTGTAGGGCTTGCGGTTTTTGCCATTAAAAATGGTTTTGCAAATTAGATTTTACCATGAAAAAATTCTATCAAAAGTAAATTTAAACGAAAAGAATTCATTTAAAATAATTAAAAATTAAGATCACATTAGCATATTTTTTAAAATTGATTAAAATTCAATACATTTTAAAAAACATTAAACTAAAACCAATAATTACCGACAATAATTAACAATTTTACAAAGAAATCAAAAATTTATTTGCATATTAATTTCAAATAATATAATTTCACATCCTCAACCTAAATGATTTTGATATGAAAAAACTATTATTCGGAGCTTGTATGCTCACTGTAATGGCTGCATGTAACAATGACAGCATTACTAATCAAAATGAAAACACAACTGACGAAAATGCAACTACTGCAGGTTTAGCCCAACGAGGCTGTGCTTCTGAGGAAATCAGACAGGAAGCATTGAAAAAAAGTCCTGAACTTCAACAAAGATTCGCGGCATTAGAAAGCAATACAGAAAAATTCGCCAATGATGTGAAATTTGGAAAAGTTCTTGCTGATGGTACTGTAGAAATCCCTGTTATCGTAAATGTTATCTACAAAACGACTGCTGAAAACGTTTCTGATGCAAGAATTGCAGAACAAATTGCAGTATTGAATGCAGACTATACAGCCACGAACAGTGATGTTAATAAAATTCCAACCGAATTCCAGCCCGTAAGTTCTGGTGATACAAAAGTAAAATTCAGACTGGTAAACACCGTTAGAAAATCCACTTCAAAAACAAGCTGGGCAACTAATGATGATATGAAAAAAGCCTCTAAAGGAGGAATTGACGCCACTAACCCTACCAATTATTTAAACTTATGGGTTGTAGGCAAAATGACCAGCCAGGGACGCACCATTCTTGGATATGCCACTTTCCCTGAATCTGCAGGCTTATGGAATGATGGTGTTGTAATTGCCGCTCCATATTTTGGAAAAACCGGAGCTTCTTCTCCTTTCAACCTGGGAAGAACTGCAACGCATGAGGTAGGTCACTATCTGAACTTAAGACATATCTGGGGAGATGCCAATTGTGGAAACGACCAGGTAAGTGATACTCCTACACAGACTACTGCTAATTATGGAAAACCTTCTTACCCGCTATATAATACATGCAGTGGAGTACAAAGATCTGTAATGTTTATGAATTACATGGATTATGTAGATGATGCAGCTATGTTTATGTTCTCTGCAGGACAAAAAACGAGAATGCAGTCTGTAGTAGCTTCTTCTGGAGCAAGATCCGGATTGAGAGTGTATTAAAATTAAAATCTTTTTACCTATTTAAAATCTGTCTCAAGTTTGAGACAGATTTTTTTATTCCATTCTGCTTGCCTTTCAGGAATATAAAGGAAAAACATTGAAATCAAAGCCAGCACTGGAAATGTTAGAACATAATCTGATAAGAAATCAATAGTTTCTGACTTGTTTTTAAAAACCTTCTTAGTTCGATTTATTATAAAAAATATTCTATAAAAAATAGAAAAATGATAAAATTATTTACATTCAAAATACACTTAAATGTGAAATATAAAACAAATAATTGATTTTAACTAAAACTCAACAGAATTCATATTCAATTGATTTTAATTCAAACAAATTAATTAAAATTTAGGTATTTATTAAATATTTACAGAAATAATTTGCATATTAATTTCAAATACTATAATTTCACGCCCTCAACCAAATTATATTATAACGATATGAAAAAATTCCTATTTGGAGCCCTGATTCTGGGCCTTATGTCGGCGTGCAACAACGACAGCTTAACCAACCAAAACGAGACTTCTCCGGATCAGGATAACACTGTTCCGAGTGCTCTTAAAAGAGGTTGCCCATCAGAAGAAATCAGACAAGCAATGCTTCTGAAAAACCCTGCATTAAAACAAAAAATGGCTGATATTGAATTCAGTACTGAAAAATTTGCAGAAAATCTTAAAGTGGGAAAAGTTCTTGCCGATGGAACTGTTGAAATCCCAGTTGTTTTTAACGTAATTTACAACACTTCTGCTCAAAATGTTTCCGACGCAAGAATTGCAGAACAGATTGCAGTCCTTAATGCCGATTATGGGGCAACCAATTCTGATATTAATAAAATTCCTTCTGCATTTCAACCAGCTGCAGCAGGTGATGTAAAAATCCGTTTCAAACTAGTAGCAACCAACCGTAAGCAAAGTACCAAGACAGGCTGGAGATCTGATCTGGAGCAAATGAAAAAAGCCAGTACCGGAGGTATTGATGCTACTGATGTAAATAAAAATATGAACATTTGGGTTGTTAATTCAATTCTTGACGAAAACAACCAACCAGGAACTCTAGGTTATGCTTATTATCCTGAAAATGCAGGGCAATGGTATGATGGTCTTGTAATTGGATATCAATATATCGGAAAAACAGGTGCATCTGCTCCATTTAATTTAGGAAGAACAGTAACGCATGAAGTAGGACACTACCTAAATCTGCCTCACCTTTGGGGATCATCCAATACAGGTTGTCAGACAGATTACTCTAATGACACTCCTACCTCTCCTGGTCCTAACTATGGAAATCCTACTTATCCTTTAAACAGAGTTTGTGGTGGTGTAAGCCGTTCTCAGATGTTCATGAATTACATGGATTATGTAGATGATAAATCTATGGTGATGTTTTCTGCCAATCAAAAAACAAGAATGCAGGCTGTAGTGGCAGCATCCGGACCAAGAGCTGGATTAAGATAACCAACAACCTCAATTAGAATATTATAAAAATATTAAAATAGTCTATCTCAATTTTTGGGATAGATTTTTTTAATATTTTTACGCGATTTAAATTTCAACACCACTAAGATGAAAAAAATAGCATTAGCATCAGGAATACTATTGCATTTATACTGTATTAAAGCTCAGGATACTATCAAAATTAAAACACTGGATACTATCCCATCCAGAAATCTCAAGGAAGATTTAGCCCTCATCAGTTCAGGATATGCTATTCAGGAGAAAACTCCTTTTTTTCAAAAAGAATGGGTGAAAAAATCAGTAGCTCCTGCTCTTCTGTTTACCGCTGCCGCTGCAACATGGGGAGAAAAAGAGAATATTCGTGAGGTAAGAAACCGATACCTTCCCAACTTCAAAGTAAAATATGATGATTATCTACAATACGCTCCAGCTGTAGCTGTTTACGGTTTAAAGCTGGCAGGTGTAAAAGGTAGAAACAATCTCGGGAGAGCTACTTTATCTTATGGTACGAGTTTAGCCATCATGGCCATTTTAGTCAATTCTATTAAATATACAACAAAAGTAGAACGCCCGGATGGATCCAAAAACAACTCTTTTCCATCAGGACATGCGGCAATGGCTTTTACCAACGCCAGTTTTCTGCACAAAGAATATGGTTTGGTAAACCCAGCCTACAGTATTGCAGGATATGGTTCTGCAACTCTTACAGGGCTTGGGCGAAATTTAAACAACAGACATTGGGTTCCGGATATTCTGGCCGGTGCAGGTATCGGAATTATATCTACAGAACTGGGGTATTTTTTTATTGACAAAATTTATAAAAACAAGGGAGATAATTTAAGTCTCTTATCCAGAATACAGGGCAATGATTATCCTTCTTTTCTTGCTCTAAAAATGGGAACCGCATTAGGTACCACCAACTTCCTGAAAGAATCTGAGCTGGATGACAAAAAGCAAATCGGTTTTGAAGGAGGATTGGAAGGTGCTTACTTCTTTTCAAAAAAATGGGGTGTAGGTGCAGATGTATCCTTCAGCAGCTTCCCTATTAAATCCCAAAGAATAACTTTTGATGACGGACAGGATTTTGGTGATCATGAAATTAAAACACAATCTATGGGCTTTCTTTCTGCAGGCATCGGACCTTATTTTTCTCATGAATTATCAGAAAAATGGCAGCTTACTTTAAAGGTAACCGGAGGATATGCTGCAACAGCAAGTGGAAAAGTATTTGTAAAAGGAAACGATATTGATGCTCCCAACCACGAACTTCAGATCGCCAGATACAAGCCCAAACCGGCTTTCCGCTGGAACACCGGTGCTTCCATGACCTACAAGTTCAATCCTGGATTAGGCCTTACATTCTATACAGATTACAATCAGATCAATTCTACAATCCGCTATTACTTCAGCGATGAGATTAAGGATGGTGACGAACTGAATCAGGAACTTAATAACCTGATTACTAAAGAAAAAATCAATTATATTACGCTAGGCTTACGATTAACAGCCTATTTTTAAAACAAAAAGCCTTCAGAATCTGAAGGCTTTTACTTTATAAATTTTTATGGTTGTCATCCGGAGTATAATCCATAAAGATATCTCCGTCCAATTGTACAGATTTTACTTTTTTCTTAATAGGAATTACAAGATCGGTCAGTTTCTGATCTTTTTCCCAAACTGAAGGTGAAAAATGAATTTTCTCCGTAGCTCCGTCATCATAAGACAATATTGCATCAAAAGGAATGGCAAACCCACCTACATTCGTTAGATTTATGGTAAGCATATCATTCATCTGGGATGCTCCTGTTACTTTTAAGTCGATATAATTATTGGTATAAAACCAATTCTGGAAGAACCAGTTCAGATTTTTTCCTGATCCTGTATTCATAGAATTGAAATAATCCCACGGAACCGGATGTTTTCCATTCCAGTTATCCATGTAATGATGTAATGCTTTTTTGAAAAGTTCATCTCCTAAATAATCTTTCAGAGCCAGATAAGACAATGAAGATTTTACATAGGAGTTGTTTCCATATCCGGCACCGCTCACCTGTGTACTCATCGTAATCACCGGTTGATCCTGCTCTGCAGAAGGATCATTGATCCATTTTTTAACACGGAAGTTTTTATAAAATTCCTTAGCAGCAGCCTCTCCGTTTTCGTCAATTCCTATAAGATATTCCAGCGTGGTCGCCCAGCCTTCATCCATAAATGCATATCTTGTTTCATTGATTCCCATATAGAAAGGGAAATAAGTATGGGCAATTTCATGATCTGCTGTCAACCTGGCATCATTAAGATCATCAGGAATACTGGTATCATTGATCATCATAGGATATTCCATATCTGCATACCCTTGGATAGCTGTCATTACGTTGTAAGGATATTCTACTCCCGGCCAGTTTTTTGAAAACCAATCCAGGTTATAGCGCATCCAGTCTACATAATGTTCAAAATCTTTCGCTCCGTTTTTATATCCGGCCTGAACGCTGGCTCTTTTTGTTTTTAACTGAACACTGGCAGCATCCCACACATAGTGGTTGCTCATTGCAAAACAGAAATCTGTAATATGGCTTGCTTTAAACTTCCAGACATTCCATTTATTCTGTCTTGTTACTTTTCCGGACTTCATTTCCTGCTCTGTAGCAATATGCATCAGCTTATCACTTTTCAGAGAAGCTTTATATCTTTTTAAATATTCCGGCTGAAGGACAGCTTCCGGATTCAGAAAATCTCCGGTTGCCCAAACTACATAATTTTTCGGTGCAGTGATAGCAAAACTGTAATCATTGAAATCATTATAAAATTCCTGTCTATCTGAGTGCTGCAGCATATCCCATCCGTTGTAATCATCATACACGGAAATTCTTGGAAAAGAATATGCCACATAGAATGTTTCAGGGTCAATCTGCCCTTCTCTTCCACTCTGCACTGACAATGGATATTCCCACTCTATTTTAATTTCAGCTTTTGATTTAGATTTTAAAGCTGATTTTAATTTTACTTTTTCAACTGTACTCCAATCATCACTGTTGATCTCATATTTTACGTTGTTTACAGTAAAGGATTTAATTTTCAGTCCGGATGAAAGGAAATCTTTGGATACAAATCCTGATCTTGGCGACTGTGGTTTGTGAAGGTTATTCACAAATCGTATAGCCAGTTCGTTCAGATTATCGGGACTGTTGTTGGTATAGACAATGGTTTCTTTTCCGGAAACTATTTTTGTAGCAGCATCTACTTTCACCTCTACATTATACACTCCTTTATTCTGCCAGTAGTTTTTTCCTGGCGCTCCGGAGATATCACGTGTTCCTCTCTCATACGCTTTTTTGATATTCCTCGGCATATACAATTCCTGAGCTGACAATTGCAGTAAAGAAACTGCGATCAGCATTCCGGAAAAAATTTTCTTCATAGCAATCTTTTTAAAGATAGGCATCAAAAATAGCGAAAATACACCATCAGACGACCATTATTTTACGATAATATTTCACTGTAATTAACTTTTGAATTAAAATATTCTACAATCTATCCTGTTCGGCTGTTTTCTTAATGGTTTTTGCATTTTTAACCGATTGATTTCCAAAGTTGAATTTCAATGAAAATGTCACTCCCTGAGTATCGGAATAATCAAGAAAATAGTTATCCTGATTCGCATATTTTGTACTGACCTTCTGCCCTGTAGATCTGAAAATATCGCTAAAAACAAGACTGGCTTCCAGCTTTTTACTAAAGAATTTTCTATTCATTACAAAATAGGCTGACCACAAAGAAGATATTCTGAAAGTTCCTTGTATGCCGGGAGAATAGTAGCGGTGTCCCATTTCCATTTTCCAGTCGCTATTTTTATCCAGCGTAAAACTTGTTGAGATGTTCGAAACCCAGTTCCAGACTTTATTTTTATACAACATTCCATCAATTCCTTTGAAATAATTCTCGTTGTGCTCAAGATTTTCAGAAAGGATAATATTCCACCAGGATTTCACCTGGAAATTTTTATACAAGCTTAACCCGAAAGCTTCACCTTTCTCGATATTGGTAAAATAATAAATCAAACTGTTCGTACTTGGCTCCTGATAGGAAATTTCCATAGAAGGATAAATTTCTTTTCGATAATACAAATCAAGATTCCAGTCTTTCCAGGAATAGGTAAGATTGAGGTTATGGGTAATTGTCGCTTTTAATTTCGGATCACCCTGGTAATAAGAAAACAGATTGTAGTAAGATTTTGCAGGATTCAACCATGAATAGGAAGGTCTGCTGATTCTTTTCCCATAGGAGAACCCAAACTCCTGTTTATTTTCTGTGGTGTACTGTGCATAAAAAGTGGGAAAGAATTTCCAATAGTTACTTTTATTCAATTCATAAGGTTCTGAAACCACACCTTCAAGATTTGTCATTTCCGCACGAAGTCCACCTTTGAAGCTCCATTTCCCTATATTGTAGGCTAATGAAGAATATAGGGCAAAATTGTGTTCTTTATAATCAAAAATACTGCTTTTTTCCGGCCGGTATTGTAATACTCCGTTCTCATTATCGGAGAAATCAAGTTGACTGCTTGTCTTTACAAAACTATATTTCGTACCAGATTCAAGTTCCAGCTTATCCGCTTTCCACAGATAATCGAACTGAGTGGAATACAGCTGAACATCTGCTTTATTCTGAGTAATAAAGTTATCTTCTTTAGGTGGTTGGCTTGCAAAGTTCAGATAGGTGATTACATTCTGGTATTTATCCACATTATTTCCGGTAAAATAATTGATCCATGAAAGACTGCTTTTCTTATTCAGTTTTCTGTCTATCTGAAAACTTACCGAGTTATTGATGGAACGGGAACGGTGATCATTGATCGTGGTATAATCAGATTCCACTATATCCTGCTGGTTATAGATCAACGTAGGGACATTATAAGTCCCGAAGGACTTTGGAGAAAAATACCCTGAGTAGTTAAAGCTTAAATTGGTCAGGCTGTCCAGTTCATATTCCGCATTAAAATTCAGGGTATTCTGGTTATTGTTTTTATCCTTCCTGTTCATCGTACTTACCCATCGGGTTTGGCTTTCCGGATAGTTTACATAATCTGTTCCTTCCCGGTAGTACGTTCCCAGCCCTTTATAATAGCTTCCCATTAAGGAAAGTTTATCTTTTTTATAATATTGAGAAACACCAAAAACGCCTTTTGCATATTGTGTCTGCACATATTTGGATGAAAGAATACCGCGATAACCTTCAATTTTATTCTTTTTCAGAACGATATTCAGTACTGCGCTTCCCGAAGCTTCATATTTTGCAGGCGGATTGGTAATCACCTCCACAGATTTCACTTCATCTCCCTGTGTATTTTCCAGAAGGTTTTTAAGTTCATCCCCTGTCAGCATTACTTTTTTATCATTAATCGTCACCAGAATTCCGGTACTTCCCTTTACACTCAATACACTGTTGTTGATGGTAACACTGGGTGTATTTTTTAAAATTTCCCAGGCATTGAGTGAAGAAATATTACTGTTTTCCACATTAAATTCCAGACGGTCTACCTTTCTTTTCACTAAAGGTTTACGTTTCGTCATTATCACACCTTCTATTTCATGAGCTTCCTTTTTAAGAATGATATTCAGTGGTTCAGGCTCTTTTAAATCCAATTTTTTCTCAAATAAAGAGTATCCCTGATTTTTAATGACCAGCTTTATATTTTCCTCTGAAATATCTTCCAGTACAAATTTCCCATTGTCATCTGTTTTTAATTTTTTGATTAATTTATCCTGAGCATTATACACTTCCACCTTTACAGATGAAAGCTTTTCATTTTCGGTATTTACCACTGTTCCTCCAGCTTTTTGTTGCTGGGCAAGAATCAAAGCTGGAAAACACAGAAAAAAAAGAATCTTATACATGGTTATTTTTTTTTATCCTCTCAAACAAAATCTATTGTTCTGTTCTATGGATACAAAATTCTATATTGGCTGGAACAAATACAGTTAATGGAAGGTTAATGATGGATTAATGTATTTTCTGATATCAACACATCCAGATTCAGGAAGATGGATAAAGCTTTATTTGTGGAGATTCAACACTATGGTTAACGGAAGGTTAATAATAAAATAATCATTTCCGGAAAATGACTAAAGTTTTATCTTTGTTTTAATGATAACCAAGAGTAAAATTCTCATCTCAGTTTTTGCCGCTCTATTCCTGCTTTTATTGGGAATCCAGGTTTATTTTATGTATAAAACCTATCAGGTAAAAGAGAGGGATATCTACAGATCTGTGAATGATGGGCTTACCAATTACACAGACAATCTTGAAGACATCCAGGAGGCTAAAGAAAGAAATGATGATTCTCTTCAGGAAATCATTATACAGTATCATAATAAAGAGATCAACAAAAAAGATTTTCTCCGTTATTTCATAGAAAACAGGAAATCTGCCAGAGAAAGACTGATTCATTATATTGACAGTCGTTATAAAAAAGACGGTTACGAAATCTCCGCAAGAATACGATATCTTTCCATTGTTCATCTTCCGGACAGCTCAAAAGTAATTACCGAACCTATTGTTATTTTTGAAACGCAGGATAAGCTAAAAAATCCACGCATTGCCAGTAACGGAAGTTGGGAAACCTCAACCACCAAAAGAAATGATACAGATAAAGGACATATTGAAAAAAAGAATACTTTTCTTGTTAAAACCCAGACAGATTTTGAGATCAGAAATATAAAAAGTATTGTTTTCAAAGAGCTTACCTTATTGATTATATGCTGCGTTATTCTTCTTTCAGGAGTTCTTCTGCTTTATATTTTCACGATCAGAAATCTTATTCAGCAGCAGAAGCAGGTGGAAGTCCTCCACAACATTGTGGATAACATTTCTCATGAATTTAAAACTCCTATCGCTACTTTAAAAATAGCTTCGAAAGCATTAAAAAAAGAATGGAATCCTGAAACACTTCCTCTTATTGACAGACAAATTTCACGTCTTGAAAGCCTGATGTTTCAGCTTCATAAAGATGAAATTCCTGATGAAATGACCGCTATACAACCTGAGCACTGGAACTTTTTTATTCAGGATCTTTCAGTTACTTATCCCAATACAGATTTTAAGCTTGAAAATACAGTTTCACAAGAGCTGCCTTTTGATAAAAACCTGATGGAAACGGTCATTAAAAACCTTTGTGAAAACAGTGTAAAATATGGAGCATCAGTTATTACAATAGGTGTCAGAAACAGTTCTCAACAATTAGAATTTGAAGTTTCCGATAACGGTAAAGGTATGGAAACAAAAGAGCTGAACAATATTTTCGAAAAATTCTACAGAATACAGAATAATAACATCCACAATAGCAAAGGTCTTGGGCTGGGACTTTATTTCGTAAAAAAAATCATTGCCAGTTATGGTGGTAAAATAGAGGTTTCCAGCCAGCTTCATACCGGCAGTACTTTTAAAATATCAATTCCTTATGAAAACTAAAATCCTTCTGGCAGAAGATGATCCGGATTTCGGAATGATTCTTAAGCAGTATCTTGAATTGGAAGATTTTGAAGTCAGCTGGTTTCAGAATCCGGAAGATATTGTGCCATTGGTTCAGACTGATTTCCCCTTTCAGATAGGAATTCTGGATGTGATGATGCCCAATATAGATGGTTTCTCGCTGGCGAAAATGATTATTAAGGAAAGGAGTAATTTCCCTTTGTTATTTTTAACGGCTAAAAATCAAAAAATTGACCGATTGACAGGATTGAAAATAGGTGCTGACGATTATATTGCGAAACCCTGCGATCCTGAAGAACTTGTTTTACGAATTAAAAATATTCTGAAAAGAACACTTCCTGCTGTTACGGAAAGTCAGATAAAGATCGGAGAATTCTCACTGGATACCACCAAACTTCTGTTGTCACATCCTAACGGGAACAATCGGCTGACCATACGGGAACAGGAACTTCTTCTGTACCTTCTGAAGCACAACCGATCCATCATTACAAGGGACAATATTCTGGATAATATCTGGGAAACCAATGATTATTTTACGGGAAGAAGTCTTGATGTGTTTATCAGCAGACTTCGCAAATATTTCATCAATGATCCTCAAATAAAAATCCAATCCCTGAGAGGAATTGGATTTGAAATTGATTTTCCAACCAATTGATTTTTTTATAGGGAAAGATTCACAATCACTGGAAAATGGTCTGAAGGATACAGCAGATTTTCTCTTCTGTCATTGATATGTCGGTGAGATCTTATTTTAAAACCTTGGGTAAAAATGTAATCGATTCTGTCTTTTGGAACTTCATTCACATTGAAGCCTGTGAAAGTTCCTACCGGACCATAATGTTTCGTTTCAGAGTGATAGAAAGTGTCTTTCATATTTTTGGAAAGAATTTTAATCGGTTGAGAATCATCTGTCAGATTAAAATCTCCACTCAGCGTTACCGGAAGATTCTTTGGATTCAGTTCTTTGATTTTTTTCAGGATCAATTCGGAAGATTTTACTCTTGCTACATTTCCAATATGATCAAAATGAAGATTCATTGCCAGAAATTCTTTCTTCGATTTTTTATCTTTAAATACGGCATAGGTACAGATTCTGTTCAGCGCAGCATCCCAGCCTTTTGAAGGCTTTTCCGGAGTTTCAGATAACCAGAACGTCCCGGATTTTACAATGTCCAGTTTGGTTGTATCATAAAAGATGGCAGAAAATTCTCCTTTTTCTTTACCGTCATCTCTTCCTACTCCGATATAGTCATAATTTTTTAAACCTGCTTTAATATCTTTCATCTGCTCCGGAAGTGCTTCCTGTACTCCGAAATAATCAGGATGATAATAGGTCAATAAATCAGCAACGTCCTGTTTTCTTTTTGGCCAGGCATTGTCTTTATCCGACTCTACATTCAGCCTGATATTAAAACTCATTACGGTAAGGTCTTGTGAGAATCCTAATGCAAAAAACATCAGAAACACCATTGAAAATCTGAAATTCATATGTTATTTTATCATTAAGAGACAAAAATAAAACTTCTCTGTGACAGAAAAGCTTTATTGATGTGATTATATTGTTAAATTATCTTTTTCTTCTTCTATAGATATAAAATAGTCCTGAAAATCGGACTCAGAAATCAGCAATTGGCTTTCAAACCTTATAACTCCTATGGTTTTGTAGTGAGCAGCCAGTTTTATGCCTTTGCTTTTGAGGAGAACTTCAAGCTTTTTTAAATTTATATCTTTCTTTAAAACTGCAAGGTAAGTGATCATAAGTATATCTGTATTAAACCGTTTCCAATATCTCTGTATTTTATACCTTCAACAGGTCTTGCTTTGCTTTCAATCAGTTCCCAGATCTCCTTTGCTGATTTGTTGGGAAACTGTTCCATATACAAAGCGGCAAGTCCGGAAACATGTGGTGCTGCCATACTTGTACCGCTCATACTGTAGTACAAATTACTTTTATTTTTTGCATTTTTAGGATAGGAACTGATAATATCTACTCCGGGAGCACAGACATTGATACTTCCTCCTGTGGATGGGTTGAGACCTGCATTTGAAAATCTGGCGATCTTCATTTGAGCGTCAATAGCTCCTATTGCCATGATCGATTTTGAATTAGCCGGCATTGAAACAGGCTGTGGAATCTGCGGTCTGTTGCTGTCATTTCCAGCCGCTGCTATAATAAGACAGTTATTTTCCAATGCTCTTTCCCCAATGGTTTCAAAAAGAACAGAAGGCTGATCATCTAGCCTCACCGGAGATGCCAGTGAAAGGGATAGTATTCTGAATTTTTTCGTAATCGCCCAGTCTATCGCATCAATGACACTACTGGTTGTTCCTCTTCCATTGTCTGCAAGTACTTTTGCTATTTTCAGATTGCAGTCTCTGGCAATCCCGTAACGCTTTCCGGTATCACTTCTTGTATTTCCTGTAGCTACTCCAGCGCAGTGTGTACCATGTCCGTTGGGGTCTCTGTTCCAGTCTTCAGCGTCTATGAAAGACTTTCCTTCAATTTCTTCATTGGAAAAATCCGGGTGGGAAGTTTCAAGCCCGGTATCGAGAATACAAACATCAATTCCTTTTCCTGTATAGTTGGCATTTTCCAGTCCAATAGCTTTTAATCCCCATTCCATTTCAATGAATGATTTTTGAGGCAAAGGCTTACTGGTGATATATTTTTCAAGTTCTGAAATTTTTTCTGCAAGACCGGCCGACTGTTTTTTAAGTTCACTAATCAGCTGCAACTCATCTGCAGGAAAAAATTCTCTTTCTTTTTCATAGTATACAATAGAATTTGATTCATCTTTTACGGCACTTTTCAATTGATCTTCATCCATATTATCCACCACAAGAACTCCCAGGTTTTTGTAAAGTACACCGTTATCCTGATCAATGATTTCATAAGAACGGTTTTCTTTGGATAACAATTCTGAAGAAGTAATACTCACTTCCAGTTCTCTCTCTATTTTTTTGAGTGCATTTTTCTGCTGATTCTGCAACAGAACAATATATCTTCCCGTTTCCATAATGATCTTTTTTAAATTAATTTCAGAAATACTTTTTCCAGAATAAGAAAAATATCCTCCGGAATAATGGTCAGTCTGAGTTTCTTATTAATTCCGGATATGGCTGTATTCTGCTCAACCAGTGAATTCCAGAAACGTTCAATCTTGGAAACAGAATTCATGTCTTTCAGCTTTGCATCATCCAGGATACCATTCTGATATAATGATACAATGATTCCTGAAATAAGTTCTTCCGCATCCTCAAGTTTTTTGTTTTCCTTAGCGTATATTTCCATAAGAATATCATAAATACTTTCCATTCCATTGAATGAGAATCCTCCGAGAATTTCCCTTCTCCCATTCACTATTTTCTCCATTTTAATGGGATTAAAACCTCTTTTAACGGTGGAAATCATATTCATAATTTTCAAGACTTCAGATTCATGGCTGGTGTTTCCTTTGGTACGGAAATACTCCAGAACTTCGTTGAGAAATGCATCAAACCTGGCATCAAAATCAAATGATTTTGACAGGTATAAAGCCTGAACTTCATTGAACTGTTCCAGCAGTTCTTTGATTTTCTGTACCGTAAAGTGAATAAGTTCCTGCATTACTCAAAAGTTATCTGTTCTATTTCGTTGCCGTCTTTATCTTTGTATGATACAATCCTGATTCCTTCCTCTTCCATTTCCACATGAAGGTTGATGAATAGCTTATCTTTATCTTCTGCTGCACTTGTATTGGGATCTATGTAAATGCTGTTCAGCTTTGCATTCACCAGCGTATATTTATTCAACAGAACTTTTGAAAAAATTTCTTTCAGTTCATCGGTTTCTTCTTCTGTTCCTTCCTGAGGTCTAAATATTCCTGAATTCAAAATCTGCATTTTCTTTCTGAGATCCAGTTTAAGAACTTCATTGGCAGGGAGTTTCCCGAATTTCTGATCATTTTTTTCCAGGTTACTGAACAGGGTTTTAAACTCTTCAGTTTGAATCTGTCTTTTATTTATTTCTGGAATATTCAGTTTTTTCTCTTTGTTTGCCAGACGGATTCTTTCATTTATTTCTGTCACAAACTGATCCTGATTCAGTTTAAAATTATATTTGGAATCTGAATCTATATCTGTGATTTTGATCGGAATATCCATCTTTACACTGGGCAGAGCATATCGTGGAACCTTGAAGTATTTCAGGTATTCATGACGGGCGTATTCTTTGGCAATAAGAACCGCATTTTCGTCTGCTTTTTTACGAGCCTGAATTATCTCGTTGTTGAGATAATCCAGGTAATCTGATAGTTTTATCATCTTTCGTAAAATCTGTTATTGTGAAAGAAGTCCAAGCACTTTTTCAAGCCCTGCAGGCATTTCATCATTGGTAGCACGTACTTTTACCCCAAGAGAATATTCTTTTTCCACTTTGATTCCTGTACTGGAAGTTCTCTTATAGGATACATCTACTTTGAATTTCACTGGTCCCCATCCACCAGATACTCCGGCATTGATCCCGAACTCGTCACTTACATCTTTTGTGTACGTTGAATTAAGTTTTACATTAAAGTCAACTTCACAGGTTTCAATTCTGAAACTCGGAACATTCAGCAACGCAATAAAAGGCACTGAAATTTCTACATCATTCGGAATTGTTTTAGGATTGGTAGCACTTACCGGCTCATCTTCTTTAAAATCCGGATTCGGAATATTTTTTTTGTATTTGAATTCTGCCATTCTCAGTTTTTTAGGACTGGCCGCATTGGCTGGATCTGTAAGTTCGAACCCAACTTCATTAATGAAATTAACAGTGGCAATAGAGGCATTAGACTGTGCTTTTACACAAGCATCCAACGGTCCGCCAATAATAGTTGCGAAGTCAATGCTTCCCAATTCTGCGGCAAAATCTGCGCTGGCAGCATCAGAAGTTCTGAAAATTTCTTCATCAGCAGCTATTTTACCTGCAATCATTTTCATGATTTCTGAAGACGCACCTGAGAAAGATTTTTCCCACTTTTCATCATAGCTTTTTTTGAATTCGTCTACGATGGCTAATAATTCTTTATTCGTCAATGAACTCAGTTCTGAAGTTTCAACTCCCGACACTTTTTCATAGACTGCCGGGGTAAGAACTTTTTCTACTCCTGATAAAAGATCAATTAACTCATTTTTTGTTTTTTTGGCGTGGCTTGCTTCAAGCACCGATTTTAATGTTTCCATGTTTTTGTTTTGATTAATATTGTGGGACAAAATTATATCACTGACTCCCAAAACATTGTAGGGAAACCCCTCAACTTACCCCGGAAAAACACCCTAAAATAAAAAGCCTGAACTTACGGTGGTAAGCTCAGGCTTTTATACTGCACAATTTTATCTTATATAAACTATGCAGGTTTTTTACTGTTATTTTCCAGATTTACATCCGGAACAACAGAATTCGGATCCAGTTTTACCTCATCAATTTCCTTGCTGGAATCTACCTTGAATGTCCATTCTGTATTTCTTTTCCAAACCTCAACAGGAATTTTCACCGTCTGTGCAGTTCCATCTTTGAATTTGATTTGTACTGTTGTAGGCATTGGCAGCTGGCCAATATTTTCAACCGTAATCTGAACTCCGTTTTTAAAGTCTCCGTTTACATATTGTACGTTCTTAACTGACTGATCAATTTTCCATTTATTAAAGAACCATCCTCTCCAGAACCAGTTCAGCTCTTCTCCGGAAACATTTTCAATCGTATGGAAAAAATCCCATGGCGTCGGATGTTTGAATGCCCAACGATCAATATATGTTCTGAATGCTTTATCAAATTTTTCAGGCCCAAGAATAGTTTCTCTTAAAACATCTAATCCTGTTCCCGGCTTATAGTAAGCCAAAGCTCCGATACTTCTTTCTTTCATATTATCCGGTCCTACCATTACAGGTTCCAGATTATCAGTCAACAAATACTTTCCTGATCTTGCCAGGTTCGGTTTACGGTAATATTCTCCTTTATTGAAAGCTTCGGTTGAAAGTCCGTTAATGAATGTATTGAATCCTTCGTCCATCCAGGCAAATAATCTCTCATTAGATCCTACGATCATAGGAAACCAGTTGTGTCCGAACTCATGATCTGTAACGCCCCAAAGATCTTCTCCTTTAGAATCCATATGACAGAAAACGATTCCCGGATATTCCATTCCACCTTCATTTCCTGCTACATTGGTGGCCGCCGGATACGTATATTCATACCATTTTTTGGAATAATGTTCTATAGCAGCTTTCGTATATTCGGTAGACCTTCCCCATGCTTTTTCACCGGCACTTTCTGCAGGATAGGCCGAAATAGCCAGAGATTTTTTTCCGCTAGGTAAATTGATTTTTGCAGCATCTAAAATAAATCCTGCAGAAGATGCCCACGCAAAATCTCTCGTCTGTGTAATTTTGAATTTCCAGGTTTTTGTCCCGGATGCCTTATTTTTCCCAATTTCAGATTCTGGACGGATCATTACTGTTTTATCACTGTTTCTCGCCTCGTTCCATCTGCTGATTTCTTCTTTGCTGTACACTTCTTTCTCATTCAGAAGTTCTCCGGATGCTACTACATACTGATTGGCAGGTACAGTAATATTAGCTGTAATATTTCCATATTCTAAATAAAACTCCGAAGCTCCAAGGTAGGGCAACGTATTCCACCCCAGGACATCATCATACACACACATTCTTGGATACCATTGTGCCATGGTAAATATTTTACCGTTTTTAGTATCCTGGATACCCATTCTGTCTGATCCATAATCAGGAGAAATAAATGAATACTCAATTTCTATTTTAGCAACTCCTCCATTGGCTTTTAATTCTTTTGGAAGATCAATCTGCATTCTCGTATCGGTAATGGTATATTTTACTTCTTTTTTACCATCTAGCTTAACTGATTTAATGGTATATCCGCCATTAAACTCTTCACCATGAGCTCCATTTCTGCTTCCTGAAAGCGGAACTACGCCATTTCCTCTGGAATCTTTTGCAAACAGGTTCTGATCCAGCTGCAGCCAAAGAAAACCTAATTTATCGGGACTGTTGTTGGTGTAGGTAATTTCTGCTGTACCTGTAATCTCTTTTTTAGCTTCATTCAGGCTGACATTCAAATGATAATCGGCTGAATTCTGCCAATAAGCGTGTCCCGGCTGTCCGCTTGCAGAGCGGGTTGCCGTACCTGTCTGAGGGTAGAAGAAGGGTTTAAATGCTTCTACATAATCATATTTCGGGGTTTGCTGTGCATAGGCAGTTCCTGAGAACAGAACCACTGCAAGCGTCGAAACAAGGGTTGGAAGTTTAAAATTCATTTGAAAAAGTATTATTTAGTGTATAGGTAAAAAAAACTCCCGGATTTGTTACACATCCGGGAGTTTTTTTAATATAAGTTTAATTTAATTTGATTTTTTTGCTTTAATCATCGCTTCTAAAGCATCCCACATTTCTTTAGGAATTGCTTCAAGCATATTGAACTCTCCGGCTCCCTGAAGCCATTCTCCTCCATCAATAGTTACCACTTCCCCATTCATATACGCTGAATAATCGGAAACCAGATAAGCTGCAAGATTGGCAAGCTCCTGATGTTCTCCTACTCTTCTCAACGGAACTTTTTTCTTCATATCAAATTTCTCCTGAAGGTCTCCGGGAAGAAGTCTGTCCCAAGCTCCTTTGGTTGGGAAAGGTCCCGGAGCAATAGCATTGAAACGGATTCCGTATTTTGCCCATTCTA
The DNA here is from genome assembly GCF_031324065.1 of Chryseobacterium metallicongregator. Classification (NCBI taxonomy): domain Bacteria; kingdom Pseudomonadati; phylum Bacteroidota; class Flavobacteriia; order Flavobacteriales; family Weeksellaceae; genus Chryseobacterium; species Chryseobacterium metallicongregator. The sequence goes on along the minus strand of NZ_JAVIXS010000008.1, from coordinate 37,970 downwards.
CAGCCAATGATCTGGTCATCGCCAGAACTCCTGCTTTTGCACAGGCAGATGGTACTACATAGGCAGAACCTGTCCATGCATAAGTTGTTACGATATTCAATACAGTTCCCGGAGTTTTAGAATCAATCCAGTGTTTTCCTACTGAAAGGGTACAGTTTTTTGTTCCTTTTAAAACGATATCAAGGATAGAGTCAAAAGCGGAGTGAGTCAGTTTTTCTGTTGGAGAAATAAAGTTTCCGGCAGCATTATTCAATAAAATATCAATCTTTCCGAATTCTTTCAGAGTTGCTTCCTTCATGGCTTCCACCTCATCCCAGTTTCTTACATCACAAGCTACACAAAGCACTTTCCCTCCTGTTTCCTCTTCCAGTTCCTTAGCTGTTCCCTGTAATTTTTCCAGGTTTCTGGAAGTAATCACCACTTTGGCACCCAGTTCAAGAAAGTATTTGGTCATTGCTTTTCCAAGGCCGCTTCCGCCTCCCGTTACAATCGCTACTTTATCTTTTAGTGCACCTTCGCGCAGCATAGGTTGTGTATATAGACTCATAAAATATTTTTTCTTAAAAATACTAAATATTGAAATGCAATTACTTAAAATAGATTGATAAATAATGCTACAAATAATTATTTCTTATATGATTCTTAAAATAGATTTACTATTCAAAAAGAAAATAGCCTGATAACAATTACCAGGCTATTTTTTCATTTGTTAAAACAATGTATTAAGAAGCTACCACTCCTTTGAATGAAAGCGTCTTAGGAGTTTTGCTGTCACTAGTAGTAACGTTTACAGTCTTCATAAACGGTCCTGCTGCTGCTGCGTTATAGCTGGCTTCTACAAACCCTTTTTTCCCTGGCTGGATAGGTGTTTTTGTATAATCTGCAGTGGTACATCCGCAAGAAGGAGCTACATTCTGAATAATGATTGGTTTTGAGCTTGTATTAGTAAATTCAAATCTGATCAATTTCGGTTTACCCTGAGGAATATTTCCTACATCAATAGATTCTGATTTCCATTTGATAGCATCTGCAACCATTTTTACAATAGATGGTGCATCAGTAGTAAGTACATTAGCATAAAAAGGAGAGAATGCCAACACTGCCAAAAGAGCTGTAATTTTTAGTTTTTTCATGAGTATACATTTTAATATTTGAAACTGATTATTTTCTTTCGATACAGCAAATGTAAAGCAGAGTGTGATTACAACTTGTTAACCGCTGTCTAACATTTGTTAACGAGTTGTTAATAATAAAAGATAAATAGATATTTTTGGATAATATTGTTTCAGGAAATGAAAATAAAAAGACTCAATATTATTATAACGCTGGGATTCGTTGCTATTATCGGAATTTTAATAGCACAGCTGATGTGGACCCGACAGGCGTATAATCTTGAAGATAAAAAGTTTAACCAGAAGGTCAATATTGCCTTAATGGAAGTTGCGGAAAAGCTCTCCGGAGGAAAGACATCCTATACCGAAAATCCAGTTCAAAATATTGCCAATGACTATTATGTGGTTAATATCAACAATGAATTTCATCCCGTAGTTCTTGAATATTACCTGAAAACAGAATTTACACGCTTCCAGATCAATACCGATTATGTGTATGCATTATACAATTGCCACAGCGATAAAATGATCTATGGAAAATACATGACCTCTCATCAGGAAAGTCCCAGCAACAAGGTGATCAATTTTCCAAAGCATAAAAATCTGATCTATTACTTTTCCATACGCTTCCCGGATAAAACCACTTATCTGATCAGTTCATTACGATTCTGGTATCTCCTTACATTTGCCCTTATCATCATCCTTTTAGTGTATGTATATTCTATTTATACGATCATTCAGCAGAAGAAGTTTTCGGAACTCCAACGTGATTTTATCAATAATATGACTCACGAATTTAAGACTCCTTTATCCTCAATACTTTTAGCTTCGGAAGCACTTAACAAGCAGGAAATGGTACAGGAAAATTCCAAACTGCAAACATATACTTCCATTATTATCAATCAAAGTCACAAGCTAAATGGTCATATTGAAAAAATATTGAATATTGCAAAGAACGATGCGGCAGGTCTTTCATTAAAACCTCAAAAAATTCTGCTTCTCCCCTTTATTCAGGAAATTGCAGACAATATACAGCACAAAAATAAAGATCTCAGCATCGAAATCAATATTGAAAACAGTACTTCGGTAATGGCAGATGAGTTTCACTTTACCAACATTATTTATAACCTTCTGGATAACTCCATCAAGTATTGCGAAACAAACCCCGTGATTAAAATTTCAGCTCACAAAGATTCAAAAGGATTATATTTAAAGTTTAAAGACAACGGAATGGGAATTCCCGCTAAAAATATTCCTCATATTTTTGAAAAATTTTATCGGGTACATACCAAAAGAAGTGAAGAAGTGAATGGTTTCGGACTGGGATTATTTTATGTAAAAAAAGTAGTTCAACAACATCACTGGAAAATTTCTGTAGAAAATAATGAAGATAAAGGAATTACCACAACGCTCTTCTTCCCGTTTTCAAATTAATCATGTGTAAGTATGGAGAAATCTAAAATTTTATATGCCGAAGATGACAGAACAATAGCCTTTCTGGTGGAAGACAGCCTGGAAAGCTATTATGATATCAGCTGTTATTCTGATGGTGAATCTGCATGGGAAGCATTTAACAGTCAGGATTTCGATATTTGTCTGCTGGATATTATGATGCCCGGCATGAACGGATTTGAGGTGGCACAGCGAATCCGTAGTAAAAATGCTGAGGTTCCGATTATTTTTATCTCTGCAAAAGCTTTAAAAGAAGACAGAATCAAAGGGCTTAAAATAGGCGCTGATGATTATCTGGTAAAGCCTTTCAGTATTGAAGAGCTTATGCTGAAAATTGAGGTTTTCCTTAAACGGACTAAGAAAACGGATACTACTCTTTTAAAATATAAGGTGGGCAAATATAATTTTGATCCTAAAAACTATACCCTTCAAGGGATAGAAAACAGTATTACTCTTACCCAAAGAGAATCTGATCTCCTTTTATATTTTATCCGTCACAAAAATCTGGTGGTCAAAAGACAGGAAATTCTGAAGGCCATCTGGGGAGATGATGATTATTTTATGGGACGAAGTCTTGATGTATTTATTTCCCGATTACGAAAAGTACTGGCTGAAGAGCAAAACGTTTTAATAGAAAACCTCCACGGGATAGGGTTCCGATTTTCTGAAAAAGAATAAATAATCCTCATATTACTCTAAAACATAACAGCAAATGATGATTTTAATTAATTTTAAACTTTGAAAATTGATCATTAATGAAAAATCACAGATCTACTGTTTTTCTATTTCTTTTATGTGTAAGTACACAGTTTAAGGCTCAAAAATTTGAAAAATTAATACAATATGTCAACCCTCTGATCGGAACCGAAAAGATGGGACATACGTATCCGGGAGCAACTGTTCCTTTTGGTGCTGTACAGCTAAGCCCTGAAACAGACTCCATCTCATATGAACTTAACGGAAAGTATAATGGCGAGGTGTATAAATACTGCGCCGGCTACCGTTATGAAGATAAAACCATTGTTGGTTTCAGTTCTACCCATTTCAGTGGAACAGGACATTCTGATCTCGGAGATTTTCTCGTAATGCCTACCGTAGGAAAACTTCAGCTGAATCCCGGAACTGCATCCAATCCTGGAAGTGGGTACAGAAGTAAATTTTCACACCAGAACGAAACAGCAGAAGCCGGATATTATAAAGTAAAACTGGATGATCACAATATCCTTGCGGAACTGACTGCAACACCAAGAGTAGGAATTCACCGCTATACTTTCCCTAAATCTGACCAGTCTCATATTATTTTAGATCTGATGGCCGGTATTTACAATTATGATGGAAAAAATGTCTGGACCTATGTTCGTGTAGAAAACGGAAATACCATCACAGGTTACCGACAGACCAACGGCTGGGCAAGAACCAGAACAGTTTATTTCGCCATGAAGTTTTCAAAACCATTTAAATCTTATGGCCAGAAAAATTATGATGAAAAGCAGGTTTACAAAGGATTTTGGAGAAAATTCGACCAAAATCAGAATTTCCCTGAAATCGCAGGTAAGAACCTTAAAATGTTTTTTGATTTTGATACCAATGAAAATGAAGCGATTGAAGTCAAACTTGCTATTTCTCCGGTAAGCCAGATCAATGCTTTAGAAAACCTGGAAAAAGAAGCCGGAAATATAACTTTTGATCAAGCTAAAACTCAAGCCCAGAACAACTGGAATAAGGAATTAAATAAAATTGTCATCAAAGCTTCTGATACGGAAAAAACCAACTTCTATACAGCCATGTATCATACCTTCATTAACCCTACCACTTATATGGATGTTAATGGAGAATATAAAGGTCTGGATCAGAATGTTCATCAAGCAGATGGCTTTACCAATTATACCACCTTTTCTTTGTGGGATACCTACCGTACGCTACATCCTTTCTTTAATATTATTCAGCCTAAAAGAAATGGTGATATGGTAAAATCCATGATGGCTCATTATCATCAGTTTTCGATGAAAATGTTGCCGATCTGGTCACATTATGCCAATGACAACTGGTGTATGAGCGGCTACCACAGTGTAAGCGTAGTGGCTGATGCTATTATTAAAGGAAATTATAGCGGTGATACTGAAGAAGCCTTAAGAGCATGTATAGAAACAGCAAACAAAAGAAATTACGAAGGTATAGGACAATATATTGACCTTGGATATATTCCGGCCGAGAAAAACGGAACTTCAGTTTCCAATACCTTGGAATATGCCTATGATGACTGGGCTATTGCTCAATTGGCAAAACATTTAAACAAAACAGAAATCTACAATCAGTTTATCAAACGGTCTGAAAACTGGAAAAATAATTTTGACAAAACCATCGGGTTTATGCGTCCACGTCTGGCAGATGGAAGCTTTAAAAAGGATTTTGATGTATTAAGCACTCACGGACAAGGTTTTATTGAAGGAAACTCATGGAACTACAGTTTCTTTGTTCCACAAAATCCGGATGAACTGATCACCATGATGGGTGGAAAGAAAAAATTTGCATCAAAACTGGACGAACTGTTTACCATGCATTTACCTGATGAATTCTTTGCAGACACTGAAGATATTACGCGGGAAGGAATTATCGGTGGATATGTTCACGGGAATGAACCTGCTCACCATGTTGCGTATTTCTATAACTGGGCAGGCCAGCCATGGAAAGCACAGGCGCAAATCCGCCGTATTCTTGAAATGCAGTATAAAGCAACACCAGACGGACTGGGTGGAAATGATGATGCCGGACAAATGAGTGCCTGGTATATTTTAAGCTCGTTAGGATTTTATCCTGTAGCACCAGGTTCGGAAGATTATTCAATTGGAAGCCCTGCAATTGATAATGCTGTACTCAATCTGGAAAATGGAAAAACCTTTGAAATTGAAGCCATCAACCAAAGTCCGAAAAATGTATATGTTCAGAAAGTTCTTTTGAATGGAAAGGAGATCAGAAATTTTACCTTGAAACATTCTGAGATTATGAATGGAGGAAAACTTACGTTCTATATGGGAAATAAAGCGAAAAGGTAAGATATTCTCATAGATTGGGCGGATTGAGCAGATGATTGGTTTAAAAAAATCTGCGTAATATCCTACATCTGCGAGAGCCAAGAATAGGTTTGGGCTAAAGCCAATGGAAGATTAAAATAGAAAGAGCGGGCTAAAGCCCGCTCCTATTGAATTATCGTAATAATCTCAAGTTAACTCGAAACTATATTCTTTGAGTATGTCCAATTAATCCCTTGGTTCAAAAAGCAATCTCTCCCCAAATTTTTCCTCTGCAATTGTACCATTATCATACACCAAATGTCCGTTGACAAAGGTGTGCGTAACTTTTGAATGGAAATTCATCCCTTCTAATGGGCTCCAACCGCATTTATAGAGTAAATTATCTTTGGAAACTGTCCAGTTTTCATTTAAATCTACTAAAACAAGATCCGCTTTATATCCTTCTCTTACAAAACCTCTTTTTTCAACTTTGAAAAGGATTGCCGGATTATGAGCCATCTTTTCAACGATCTTCTCAAGGGATATTTTTCCGTTTTTATAATTTTCAAGCATCACCACCAGTGAATGTTGTACCAAAGGTGCTCCTGAAGGGCATTTTGTATATACATTATTTTTCTCTTCTGCAGTATGTGGCGCATGGTCTGTAGCAATCACGTCTATTCTGTCATCCAGCAATGCTTCCCAAAGGGCATCTTTATCCTTTTGGGTTTTTACAGCCGGATTCCATTTGATAAGATTTCCTCTTGTTTCGTAATCATCGTTGGTAAATGTAAGGTGATGAACACATACCTCGGCAGTGATCTTTTTATCTTTTAAAGGAATATCATTTCGGAAAAGCTCCATTTCCTTAGCTGTTGAAAGGTGGAAAACGTGAAGTCTAGCTCCTGTTTTTTTTGCAAGCTCAATCGCTTTGGATGAAGATTTATAACATGCCTCTTCACTTCTGATCAGATGATGGAATTTGACAGGAATATCGTCCCCATATTCATCCATATATTTCTGAGTATTGGCTCTGATGGTAGCTTCATCTTCACAGTGAACAGCAATCAGCATTTTAGTATTCCTGAAAATATTCTCCAGAGTTTCAGGGTTGTCTACCAGCATATTTCCTGTGGATGATCCTAAGAATAATTTGATACCCGGAACATTTCTGGGATTTGTTTTTAAAACTTCTTCCAGATTGTCGTTTGTTCCTCCCATCATAAACCCGTAATTGGCATATGCTTTTTGAGAAGCAATCTCATACTTGTCTGCTAATAATTCCTGGGTAACTGCATTGGGAACAGTATTTGGCTGATCGATAAAACTGGTTATTCCACCAGCTATTGCAGATCTTGATTCACTTTCAATATCTCCTTTATGAGTAAGTCCCGGATCACGGAAATGCACCTGATCATCAATAACTCCGGGAAGAAGATACTTTCCTGAACCATCAATAATCTGATCTGCATCTTCAGAAATACCGGCAGCTATTTTAGATATTAAATCATTTTCTATTAAGATATCGCTTTCAAAGACTTTTCCTTCGTTAACAATATTTACATTTTTTATAAGAACTTTCATTTCAATTTATTTCTACACAAAATTAAGATTTTCAGTTTTAATTAACTTCAAAATAACCAAACGAATGCTTAAAGTTTTACATTTGCAAAAAAAATTCGGCTTTGTACAAGAAACTATTAGGACAGACCATCATCTACGGAGTAGGAGCAATAGCACCAAGAATCATTCTATTTATCCTTAATCCACTTTTGATCTATAAGATTCCCAATGAAGGTTTTGCTATTTTCACTCAACTTTATGCGTGGATTTCATTTGTTAACATTATCCTTTCTTTTGGTTTTGAAACAGCGTATTTTAGATTTTCTGCCGAAGAGGATAACGAGAAAAAAACCTTCAATACCTCATTTTGGTTTTTATTTTCTACATCCACTCTTTTTCTTGCATTGTGCTATTTGTTTAATCAGCCCATTGCAGATTATGCGGGATACCACGATAACCCTGAATACATCAGATGGTTTGCCATGATTGCTTTTTTTGACAATTTATTGGTGATTCCTTTTGCATGGCTTCGTTTCCACAATAAACCCATCAAATATTCTGCAGTAAGAGTTGTTCAGGCTATATTTCAGGCTGTTTTCACTGCCGCTTTATTCTTCTGGATTCCGGAAAACATATCAAGAAGTATGGGGCTGGATCAAAATGTAGATTATCCGTTCTTCAGTAATCTGGCAGGAAGTGCCTTAGGTTTTTTATTATTACTTCCAATTATATTAAAGGTAAGATTTCAGTTTGTCACTTCATTGTTCGGACGTATGATCAAATACTCCTTCCCATTGATGCTGGCAGGCCTGGCTTTTATGGTGAATGAAAATTTCGATAAATCCATACAGAGAAATCATATTTCAGACGACGAAGCCGGTGCTTATGGAGGATGTTATAAACTTGCTGTACTAATGACATTATTTGTTACCGCTTACAGAATGGGGATTGAGCCTTTCTTCTTTAAACAGATGGATAAAGGAGATGCGAAAAAAACTTACGCCAAAGTAGCAGAATATTTTGCGTTTTTCGCCTGTGCTGTAGCGCTGGGAATCATTGCCAATATATCATGGCTGAAAGCCGTTTTTATTCCTAATAAATCCTATTGGATCGCGATAGATATCATCCCGATCATTGTTATTGCTAATCTTTGTTTTGGAATATATTATAACTTTTCAACATGGTATAAAGTAACAGACAGAACCAGTATGGGAACAGTTATTTCATGGCTCGGAGCAGGGATCAATATAGGACTTAATCTTCTTGCTTTAAACTACTATCACAGCATGATAGGTTCCGCATGGGCTACTTTCGGAGCGTATGTTATTATGATGATTGTTTCTTACCTGTTAGGTCAAAAATATTATCCTATTCCTTACAGAATGAAGAAAATGTCTTTCTTTCTGATCCTGCTTGGAATTTTTAGTTTCATCATTGTAAAATATCTTAACTATAATATTCTAGCAAGCAATCTACTCTTTTTAATCTTTACCGGAATTTTGATTTATTCTGAGAAAAACCTGATTTTATCGAGAATCAGAAAGAATTAAACTTTGGTCTTTATTTTGCTTGTACACCAACCTATTGTTAATTTAAACAATTATTTAAAAAGATATAAATCATACTTTGCTAAAGATTTTAATTATTATCTTTAACCTAAATATTAAAAACAACTAATAAAACATCTTTTATACATATAATTTATGAAAATTATTGTCCCTATGGCTGGACGTGGTTCCAGATTACGTCCACATACACTGACAGTTCCAAAGCCTCTTATTCCTATTGCTGGAAAACCTATCGTACAGAGATTGGTGGAAGATATTGCTAAAGTTGCAGGAGAAAATATTGAAGAGGTAGCTTTTATCATCGGAGATTTTGGCCCTGAGATCGAAAGATCCCTTATTCAGATTGCTGAAAAGCTGGGAGCAAAAGGAAGTATATATTATCAGAACGATCCTCTTGGTACAGCTCATGCGATCAAGTGTGCTGAGCAGTCTATGCAGGGAGATATCGTTATTGCTTTTGCGGATACTCTTTTCCGTGCAGACTTCCAACTGGATAAAAATTCTGATGGTGTAATCTGGGTGAAAAGTGTTGAAGACCCATCTGCTTTCGGAGTAGTAAAATTGGATAACTACGGCTTTATTACCGACTTTGTAGAAAAACCTAAGACTTACGTTTCTGATCTTGCGATCATTGGTATTTATTATTTCAACAGCGCTGAAAAGCTAATGGAAGAAATCAATTATATCATGGATAATGATATTAAAAATGGAGGCGAATATCAATTAACAACAGCCCTTGAAAACCTTAGAGCGAAAGGAGCGAAGTTTACCCTTGGAAAAGTAAATGATTGGATGGATTGTGGTAACAAAAATGCTACAGTAGAAACCAACAGCAAAATCCTTGAATATGAAAGGGAAGAAATGAAAAATTATCCGGCTTCTGCTGTGATTGAAAACTCTTTGATTATTCAGCCTTGCTTTATTGGAGAAAATGTAAAAATATCCAATTCAAAAGTAGGACCTGGTGTTTCTTTAGGAAACAACACAACGGTTGTCAATTCTAATATTGAAAACTCTCTGATCCAGGAAAACACAAGAATCAATCATGGTAACCTTTCCAATTCTATGATCGGAAATTCTGCACAGTATTTCGGTGTTGCCAGAGAAATTTCTTTAGGTGATTATTCCGTTTTAGATTTTTTGTCTAAGTAAGAATAGCAAATATTTTATATAAATAACACATCATCAAGCCACACAAAATGTTTTTGTGTGGTTTGGCGTTAATATTGCAACGTATTTTTAATTTAAAGATAAATACATGAAAAATTGGATTCCTTTTCTTTTATTGCTTCTTGCCCTATCATCCTGTAAGACCCGTAACACTGTCCAAAACGACACAGATCATACACGGGACAGCATTAATGCTACAAAAGACAATGGAAATCCAAAAGACGTAAATGAACCGGTAAGTGACAAACTTACTTTCTATGAACATGTATTAATTCCACCAAAATTCGAGCAGATCAAAATAGACAGTAAAATAAAAGTAGAAACAGGAAGCTATGTTCCTACACTGGATGCAACAATCTATATTGAAAATGATAAAAAGGTATGGATGAATCTCAGAGCCTTGTTCATTAATGCAGCCAGAGGTATTGCAACTCCAGAAGGGATAAAAGGACAGGACAAGATTAATAAAACCTTTATAGATTCTGATTTTGATTATCTTAATAATCTGCTGAATGTTAATTTCATTGATTATAAATCTTTGGAAAAAATCTTAATGGGAAGAACTTTTGTAAAAATAAATGACAAACAGTTTACGCTGACCCAAAATGCACAAGGGTTCAAAATGGTTTCTAACATCAATCAGAAAATTGTGACGGATGAAAAAAACAGAGAATATAAAATAACCCTTCAGTATGATACTAATTACGATTTATTAAATGTCAATTTGAAAGATATTTTGTCTTCGGACGAGCTTGATGTTTCTTACAGCGACTGGAATGAATACGAAGGAGTCCGTCTTCCTAAAAATGTTAAAATAATTATAAAAGGCTCAAAATCTAGTCAGATTTTAATGGAAAATACGAAATTTGACTTTTCGAGGATGGAAACACCTTATTCTGTACCATCCAGTTATAAGAAAATTGAGATTAAATGATTAGAAAATTTAGCTTTTTAATAGGTGTTTTGATGTTCGGACTGCACCAAGGACAGCAGACCAAAGAACAGCTGCAAAAGCAGAATGCCGAACTTAAAAAACAAATTGCACAAATAAATACCGATTTAGCCAAAACCAGAAGTGAATCCAAACTTTCCGTAGCCTACCTTTCCAATGTCAACCAAAAATTGGTTTTAAGAGAAAAGGTTTATAATAATACGCAGAAAGAAAAAAGGTTCATTGAAGATGATATCTATTTACGTCAGCTGGAAATTAACCGTCAGAATAAAGAACTGGCTGTTTTAAGAAAAAACTATGCTGAAGTTTTGGTGAATGCTTATAAAAACAAAGGAGTACAGAACAAAGTAACTTTTATACTTTCTGCTAAAAATTTAGGAGAAGCCATACGTAGAGTTCAATATCTGAAACAATACTCAGACTACCAGGATAAAAAAGCAGCTGAAATCACAGATGCCGCTAATCTCATCAAAAAAACCATCGCTCAAAAACAAAACTCTGTAAAAGCGAAGGAAAATCTATTGGTTAACCAGCAAAAAGATCTGGCAACCATTAATGCTGAAAGAGCTCAAAAAGAGCAATTAGTAGCAGATTTCAAGAAAAACGAATCCAAATTGACCGCTGAACTTAAGCAAAAACAAGTTCAGTCTAAAGCATTGGAAGGACAGATCAGAGCTATTATTGCAGAAGAAATCAGAATCGCCAAAGCTGAAGAAGAAGCCAGAAGAAAAGCTGAAGCAGAAAAAATACGTTTGGCAAAACTAGCTGCTGAGAGAGAGAAAGCAAGAATCGAAGCGGAAGCTAAAGCAAGAGCTGAGGCCCTTGAGAGAGAAAGAAGACTTGCAGAAGCAGAAGCTAAGAGAGCAGCAGACCTTGCCGCAAAAAGAGCTGAAGAAGAAAGAAAACGTAATGAAGACGCAGCAAAGGCAGAAGCTAATGCGAGAGATGAAGCCAGAAGAGTAGCCGCTAAAAAGGCTTCTGATGAGGCGAATGCAAGAGCTAAAGAAGCTGCTGATAAATTGGCCGCAGCAAGAGCAGCAGAAGCAGCTCTTACGAAAAGAAAAGAAGAAGAGAAAAAAGCAGCTGAGACCAAAGCTATGACAAGTTACGGAGTTTCCACCGCTACTGGGAACAGCTTTGCAGATAGCAGAGGAAGACTTGGCTATCCTGCAGACAGAGCCGGACAAATCACTCACCGTTTCGGAAGACAACCACACCCGGTTTTCAAAAATATTACTGAAGAAAATAACGGGATTAAAATTTCCGTCCCTTCAGGTACACGCGCAAAATCAGTGTTCCCAGGATCAGTATCTTCAGTTCTCGCCAACAATGACGGAACAAAGACTGTAATCATCAAACACGGAAGCTATTTTACCATTTATTCCAACTTAGGAAATGTAAGTGTTTCCAAAGGACAGCAGGTTTCATCAGGAACTCCGGTAGGTGCAATAGCTCAGGATTTTGATGGTGCTTATACGCTTGATTTCCAAGTATGGAACGGAAGTACACCAGTTGATCCATTAGGTTGGATTTCATATTAAAAAAAGTGTAACTTTGCAAAAATTTTAAGAGATGAATACACTAACAATACTTGCCTTATCTTGGCAGCACATCCTTATCGTAGCAATACTTTTGGTATTACTTTTTGGAGGAAAGAAAATTCCGGAATTAATGAGAGGAGTAGGTTCAGGAATCAAAGAATTTAAAGATGCAGTAAAAGAAGAAGACAAACCAGGTTCTGAAAATAAATCTTCTTCAAACAACAATAATAATTCTTCTAGCAACTAAAATTCCTTAGAATTAATGAAATTTACTGAGACTGCATGGAAAGTCTTCAATCAAGCTATTGAAGACTATCACGTGTCTGATGACGTTAACACTCTAATTAATAACCCGTTCGAAAAAGATAGTTTGGAACGGATTTTGTATGCAAAGAACTGGATTGATACCGTTCAATGGCATTTGGAAGATATAATTAGAGATGAAAATATTGATCCGGCAGAAGCTCTTCAACTGAAGAGAACAATAGACGCCTCCAATCAGAAAAGAACTGATCTGGTAGAGTATATTGACGGCTGGTTTCTTAATAAGTTTGAAAATATAACTCCTAAACCTGAAGCAAAAATAAATACGGAAACTCCCGCTTGGGCAGTAGACAGGCTATCAATTCTTGCATTAAAGGTTTATCATATGTCGTTAGAAGCTAATAGAGAATCCGCTTCTGAAGAACACAGAAACAACTGCCAGGCTAAACTGGATGTTCTGCTTACTCAGAAAGAAGACCTATCAACTTCTATAGATCAGTTGCTTACTGATATTGAGAACGGTAACGTTAAGATGAAAGTGTACAAACAAATGAAAATGTACAACGATGAAAGTCTTAACCCAATCCTTTATCAAAAAGGGCAACAGAAATGAAACGACTATTTTTCTTTGGAGTACTTATCATATTAACATCTTCCTGCGCAACGGAAAAGCTTAATCTTTCTCCGTTGTCAAATAATTTTTATAGTGATGCTAAAGGGTCTGATTCAGACAGAAGCTCAAAGAAGAATTTCAATATCAATATCAAACAGAATGTAAATGCTTCTGAAATTTCAAATATGATCTCTACTTTTCCCAAGTTTAAAAACAACGGATTAAATGATGAGATTACCAGCTTGAAATACAGCCTTCAGAATTATTTATATGCTATTGATGCCAGCAATTCTGCGGGAAAGAGCAGAGCCCTTAAAAGCTTCGAAAAATCATACAAAAAAATTCAAAAGCTAAGGCAAAATCTTGACAGAGACGACGATGAAGTTCTTAACAGATATCTGGTGCGCTTAAAAACTAATATTTCTGTTATTGAAGATACTTTGCCAGGAAGTTAAAAACTAATTGAACTATCAATGATTAAAATTCAGGCGGAAGCCAATGTTCCCACAGAACACGGCACTTTCCGAATGATAGCTTTCTCCGAAAACGAAAACGACTGGATGCCTCATATGGCTATTGTTGCAGAAAATACAGATTTCTCAAAACCGGTCAATGTTCGTTTCCATTCAGAATGTATTACCGGAGAAGTTTTCCATTCAAAAAAATGTGAATGCGGCCAACAATTGGATGCTGCAATGAAATATATCCATGAAAACGGTGGAATTATCATCTACCTTCGTCAGGAAGGAAGAAATATCGGGATCATCAATAAACTGAAGGCATACTCACTACAGGAAAAAGGTCTGGACACTGTACAGGCTAATCTTGAACTGGGGCTTCCCGCAGATGACAGAAATTTTGGCGTTGCCATTGAAATTCTGAATCTATTGGATATAAAAGATATCAACCTTCTCACCAATAACCCTGAAAAGGTAAAATATGTTGTAGACAGCAATATTCACCTTAATTCAAGAGTACCCTTACAGATTCCTGCGAATGAAATAAGCAAAGGATACCTGCAGACAAAAAAAGATTTCTTTGGACATCTTCTTGATGACAATGATAACTAATTTTATAAAGTAAATATTAAAAAGCTCCAAAAAATATATTTTTTGGAGCTTTTTAATTACTGAAATTAACAAAACATTCCATTTCTATAACAATTCACCAATTAGTGTGTTTTTTATAAAATTTTATCTTTGCGATGAAATTATAATTTTATGAAAAAAACACTATTCGTCATTTCTTCTCTATTTTTAATTGGCTGTGCAACTAGCAATGACATGCTTTATACCCAAGATGAAGAACAAAATTTAAACTTAAAAGAAGCTTTACCATCTGTATCAAATAAAATGTTAGCCTTAAATGGAGGCGAAATTACTTTAATGGATTTGGATTTAAATAAACCTCTTGGTCAACCAGACGGAGGAGGATGTACATTTGAAACTGGATATAGTATCGACAATATTTATAAGTCAACGGCTGCATTTGGGCCAAATCCGCTTACATTTTTTGGGTACAGAATTCGCGGATATGGAATGCCAAGAACAGATGGATTTCTTTGGAAAGGAATTAGATTTAACTCTGAAAATAGACCAAAAACAGTCTTAAATATGTATGGACAAAGTAGGATAACTAATGACCCAATCTCTTCTGCAATTGCAATAGAGTTTCCGTTTGAAGCTAATGCAACTTATGAAATTACTTTAAAAACATACATTAGTGATTATATATTTGAACTTAAACATGCTTCTTATCACAGTGACGAGAAGGATTCCTATAAAATTGACAAGAGCCAGGCATTTCCAACAGTGGCATTAGAGCTAAAATCATCTTCAGAAATACCTGGAGCTGATCCTTGTGCTAAGAGACCTGTAATAGCAAATGCGTTAAATTCTCCCAATTATTATAAAAGGCAAAAGGCTGAAATACCATATCAACCTTATCATAAGCCAAAAACATTTATTTTCAATTTTTCTACCCTTGAAAATAAAAATTCTTTATTAGTATATTTCTTACCTGAAATTTCTGACCAAGTACTCCAAAGTAAATTCGAAATGTTTCTGGCAGGAATAAAAATAATAAAAAAACCATTTGATCCATCTCATGTAGTACCACCTAGAGTTACTACGCCAGACCCAGATCTACCATGTGGTTTTAGAGGAGGTTGCTAACCAATTACTACAAAAAAATCAAAAGCCCCGGAAGATATTTCTCCCGGGACTTTTTTAATTATAAAAAACTGAAAAGATATTTCTAAATTATTTAGTCTTGATTTTAGACTCGTCAATATTGTAATACTTAATTACGCTATTGTAGTCTGAATAATCAACTGTAGGTGCTGCTGCGCTCTTATTAGATGTACCTGTTTTTGCAGGAACAATTACTACTCTGAATTTTTTGTTAGTGTAATATACTGGATTATTATCAAGGTTAACTCCAGTAGTTGATCTCACATCAATTCCTATATCAAACTTACTGAAGTCGTATGAGTATTCAACTTTATCAGCGCCGTTATTAGGATATTCTGTATAAGTAAGTAATTTCCAGATTGGAGAATTATTATTGGTAAGACCTGTCTGTAAATAAATCAGAACTACATCAGATTCAAGTAAAGGACTTTTAAATGCGTCATCAAAATGATAAGTATAGCTATCCTGTTTATTAAATTTCGGGATAATATCATAAGCTGTTGAATATGTATCATTATCCTGACCTTGTACTACCACATCATCACTATTATCACAGCTATAAGCAGTAAAACCTACAGCACCCAGGAATAAGAAGAGAAGTATTTTTTTCATTTTTAGTAAAGTTTAGTTATTATTTATATTGCGTATTCAAATCATATACCAAAAATCTCAAAAACTTTGTTTTCCTCACTTTTTTAATTGTATTTTTGTTCTTATTCAAAAAAGTCATGAAGAAATTATTATATACTTCACTCTTTATTGTCGCATTGATAAGCCCTAAGGTGAAAGCCCAGTATCAGCCAAAAAATGCTTCTAAGGAAGATGTAAAAAAAGCTCAGGAATGGGTTGATAAAACATATAAAAATCTTTCTCAGGATGAAAAACTAGGACAGCTTTTTATTGTGGCATTATATACCAATAGAGGAGAAGAGTATATCAGCCAGGTAAGAAATATTGTTACGAATGATAAAATAGGCGGTCTGATTTTAATGCAGGATGATGCAGCAAAAGAAATCAATCTTGTCAATGAATTTCAGCAAAAATCAAAAGTTCCTTTGATGATCGGGATGGATGCAGAATGGGGAATTTACCAGAGAATTGCCACCGCTCACAAATTTCCATGGGCCATGACATTAGGCGCTATTCAGAATAAAAATCTGGTGTATCAGATGGCTGCGAAAATTGCAGAGGACTGCAAAAGAATGGGCATCAACTGGGATTTTGCACCTGTAGTGGATGTCAATACCAATCCTGATAATCCGATTATTGGCAACAGAAGTTTCGGATCTGAAGTGAGTAATGTAATCTCCTCTGCCCTATCCTACTCTAACGGTCTTCAGGATAATAATATCTTAGCAGCCATAAAACACTTCCCGGGTCACGGAGATACCAGCACAGATTCTCACCTTGATCTTCCTGTAGTTTCTCACAATATTGACAGACTTAACACCGTAGAATTGGCACCATTCAAGGCATTAATGAATAAAGGAATCGGAGGGGTAATGGTTGCCCACCTATATGTTCCAAGCTTAGAATCTGAAAAAGGAATTCCGGCTTCTGTTTCAAAAAATATCATTACAGGATTACTGAAAGATAAGCTGGGTTATAAAGGTTTAATCATCACTGATGCATTAAATATGGGCGCTGTAGCCAATAAATATCAACCAGGTGAACTGGATGCCATGGCCTTTAAAGCAGGAAATGATATTATGCTTTTCTCACAAGGCGTTTATGAAGGTAAAAAACTGATCCAGAAAGCTATTGATAAGGGAGAAATTTCACAATCCAGAGTAGAGGAAAGTGTGAAAAAAATCTTATTAACAAAATATTTTCTTGGCTTAACCCAATATACTCCCAAAAATCCGGAAAACATCAATGCTGACCTGAATAATAGTTCTCATACCCAATTGGTACAGAGCCTTTACTCCAACGCCTTGACTTTATTAAAGGATGAAAAGAAATTATTACCTCTTACGGGAAAACAGGTTTATTATATTCCTCTTGAAGAAGCTCCTTACCAGACTTTCGCTAACAGATTAGGAAATAATACAATTATTAAAAAAGCGGGAGAAATTAATACGATCCCTGCCGGTTCTACAGTTATCGTAGGTTTCCATAAGGATAATTCAACAGCTTATAAGCCATATAAAATCTCTGCAGAATCTAAAAAAGTACTTTCTGGTCTTACCAAAAATCAAAATGTCATTCTGAATGTCTTCGGAAGTGCTTATGCATTAAAGGATATTGATATTTCAAAAGTTTCAACAGTTCTTGTTTCTTATGAAAACAATGATGATTCGATGAATGCAACAGCAGATGCTTTCAACGGAAAAACAAAGATATGGGGAAGACTTCCTGTATTGGTTAATGATCAGCTGAAGCCTGGAATGGGTCTAGATCTAAATGTGACAACCTCAACAAACACCAAATAATACAAAATTAAAACAACAATAATCTAATGAAAATAGGCATACTTTGCTATCCCACCTATGGAGGAAGCGGAATTGTAGCGACAGAATTAGGAATGTCTCTTGCTAATAAAGGATATGAAGTACATTTCATCAGTTCTGCACTTCCTGCAAGATTAGATATCACCAACCCGAATATTTTCTTTCACAGGGTAAATGTTCAGACTTATCCGCTTTTCCAGTATCAGCCTTATGATATTGCATTAAGCTCGATGATCTACAGGGTTGTTAATCTTTATAAGCTGGATCTTCTACACGCACATTATGCCATTCCTTATGCATACGCTGCTTTTACAGCAAAACAAATGCTGAAGGAAGACAATAATGACATTCCGTTGGTCACTACATTGCATGGTACAGATATTACCCTTGTAGGCCAGCACCCAAGCTATAAGCATGCAGTAGAATTTTCGATCAATCAGTCTGATGCTATTACTTCAGTTTCTGAAAGTCTGAAAAAAGATACCCTTCAGTTTTTCAATATCAAAAAAGAAATTCAGGTGATTACCAATTTTATTGATAATTCTGAATTTGACGACTGCTCTGAGTGCCAGAGAACCCAGTTTGCCAATCCAGATGAAAAGATTCTGATCCACGTATCCAACCTTCGTCCTGTAAAACGTGTAGATGAAGTGCTACAGATTTTTAAGAATGTGGAAAGAAAAGTTAAATCTAAGCTGATCATCATTGGTGAAGGGCCTGACATGGAAAAAGTGAATCAGTTTCTGGAAGAAAACCCTGATCTTATTTCCAAAATCCGTCTTTTAGGAAAGGTAAATGATCTTTATAAAATCTTGCAGCTTTCGGATGTATTTCTTCTGCCTTCTGAACAGGAAAGTTTTGGTCTTGCAGCTTTGGAAGCTATGGCAGCTTATACGCCGGTTATCAGTTCCAATGCAGGAGGAATTCC
This sequence comes from Chryseobacterium metallicongregator, assembly GCF_031324065.1. NCBI lineage: Bacteria > Pseudomonadati > Bacteroidota > Flavobacteriia > Flavobacteriales > Weeksellaceae > Chryseobacterium > Chryseobacterium metallicongregator. The sequence continues at coordinate 19,154 of NZ_JAVIXS010000008.1, read as the reverse complement.
TGAGGTAAATATTCAGGGAGAAACAGGATATCTTGCTGAAATCGGAAATGTAGAGGCTATGAGCAACTATACGATCAAGCTGTTGAGCAATGATGAACTTTTAGCCAAAATGAAGCAAAATGCGAAAGATCAGGCAATAAAATTCGATTTGAAAAACATTCTTCCTATCTATGAGAAAATGTATAGAACAACCATAGAAAATTTTAATAAGGAGCTGACGAAAGTATAATATTTCTGTTATATTCGAATGATATGAAATCAAGAATAAAAGTTATATAGCAATAGCAAAAATTATAAATATTAATCCCTCGCGAATAGCTTCACGAGGGATTATCTTTTAAGGTATGGTCTAAATATTTTAAATGTATCAGAAACCTTTCTATTCTATTATTTTAAACTATCCAGAGGGATTGGAAATAATTTCCAGTTCATATAATCCGGATATTTTCTTTTCATAATTTCATAGTAAATATAATAGGGTTTAGATGGTTCCAACTTTGTTTCAACAATGCTTTTTGAGATAAGTTTTCCCTTTTTATCATATTTACAAGACAAATTCCTCCCTGATTTATAGCTAAGGATATTTATGCTTATATAGTTTTTTTGTTCCAGTATATTTAAACTATAAAATGTTTCGTCTTTCTTATGTAATAATTCCTGTGCTTCTGAAAAAGCATACTTTGGGGTATTTTTACTATCTAAGTTATTTTTATCTCTATAAAAAACTATTTTTTTAGGGAGTTCATTTCTAAAGGTTTCAATAGTATTATTTAAAAGTGTAGCTCTATCCGTTTTTTCTTTTTGACATCCTGTCAATAAACTTAATAATAAAAAAATGATTGTAATTTTCATATATGTGCTTATTTTAATTGGATAATATAATTACCAGCATTAAGGTGGGTAACAATAATACCGTAAATTGATATTTCAAATAAATTGCCCATTTCATTGCCATTCGGATCATAGCCAGAAATATAATTGCCAAAATGGACGAATTCATGCAAGACCGTTACTGCTAATAAAAATGCTGTTGCATGTCTTGTTGTACTTAATGATGCTTGTTCTAGACCCAAAACAAAATTAAGATTTATATTTATATTTGTTGGATTAGTATGATCGAAATTTCCATAATTTGGTCCTGAAGGTCCCATTAAATTAGGTATAAGTTTTATTGTAGGACCCTGTCCAAATGTTAAACTTTCTAATACTTGTTGTTCTGTTAATCCAGTCAATTGTACAAGTCTATTTAAAGTAGTTGGATTGTTTTGTATTTCTGTTTTTAAATTTTTAATAATAGTAGTAAACTTAGGATATTTTAACTGATCAATTTTTCTCATTTTGAAAGAAGGGGATTGTAAAGATTCATAATTGAGAATAGTTGTAGGGTTTTCCAAAACAACTTGTTGTAAAAAATCATTTGGAATGTCTGTTAAAAACCAATCTTGAAATTGGCGCCATACTACTGATGGTGAGCCAGATAGTGGATTGTTCTTAAAATAGCTAATGACCCAATGTGAAAATTGTATATTATTGGGGCCCAGATTATTATAAAAATAAGAAAGCAGCTGTCCTCCAATATATTGGTTATTCTGAATATATGTGTATTCATCTGCTGTAAGTTCAGGAAATCCTGCTTCACCTAACATATAATTAAAACTGTCCTGAATTGTCATTTCATTGGTAGTACCACCTCCTGTGCTACTACCTCCACCGTCATATGTTCCCATATTGGGAAATCCTTTAGGAGGCTGCCCTCCTCCTGAACATACTTCTGTAATTTCTACAATATAATAAGGTTTCTGACTTGCTGTACATTGGGCTATTTGGCTGGGACTGTGATGTTCACCATTACATTCTACCTCAATAAGTCTGATGCTAAAAGAGCAACCTGCTTTATTCATAGAATTCTTTGATGCTGCTACCTTATCAGGAAGCGGTGCTCCATTAGAGAGTTCTTTCACTCCCATTGGCCTCCCATCCAGCGCTGTAAATTCTACTGTTCCTGTAAAATTATCAATCTGATAGTTTTTAGTTCTGTCTTCGGGAGTATATTTTGCAGTAAATCCTATACTTTTATTTTCATTATCAATACTATACACTAAAACATCTGAGGATCGGTCTAAATGCCTCACTACTGTACTGTAGGAGGTGACATTATTCTGTACTATAACGGTTACTATACTTTCATCAGATAAGGCAGACAAGAAATCTGCATTTTTATTGTAAACCTGTGAGGAATTACTTTTAGCTTCTGTAAGGTAGTTTTTGAAAGCTAAAGCTTCTTTAAGCTTGACTGTTTTTCTGTAATCAGATTGGGAAATATGGGAGTCAAAATTATCAGAAAGTTCTGTTCTACATCCAAACAGAAAGAATGCTAATGCCATGAGCATTAATAATTTAGTTTTTTTCATTATAATGTGTTTTTGAGATTGTGTGTTTTTTATTCTTTTGGGGGAATAGGAAATACCCTATTTCATTTCCATTTTTTTATTTTATTAAAGTAAGCTATAATGACTTTTGCAATTAACCCTATCCTATTTATCATAAAAATCCTTTTTAAGAATTATTAGGGCAAAGATCAATCTGTATTAGAAAATAGCTTTCACTTAATTCATTAAAATTAAGAGTGTTAATATATAAATATTTTTAAAATCCATTTTTTGAAAAAAATAACCATAGAGCAAAAAACACATTATTTTCTCATCTTATTACCTTGCAAATGAACAGATTATAAATACCTAATTAGTAAATACTTATATTTTTATAAGAATTCATATAAACACTCGGCATTTTTTTATTGGAATATTTGATTGAATACATCAAAATAGTTCTTTATCATAAGAAGAAAAAAAACAACTATAAAATTCAATTCCGTTATATATAATCTTCATTTTTGTATATGTATAGAACAACCATAGAAAATTTTAATAAGGAGCTGACGAAAGTATAATATTTCTATTATATTTACGTCACACTTATGACGGAAAAACTACTTCAATATCTTTGGAACTATAAGATTTTCAAACATTTTAACTTCAAGGATATTGAAGGAAATTCCGTTGAGATCATCCATTTCGGAAAATGGAATAAAAACGCAGGACCCGATTTTCTTGATGCCAAAATCAAAATCAACGGCTTACTTCTCGCAGGAAATATAGAACTGCATGTACGCTCTTCAGACTGGATTTTCCATAATCATTCCCAAGATCCCAATTATCAGAATATCATTCTTCATGTGGTATTTCAACACGACATAGAAATTCGTGAACTTACAGAAAAGCAGGTTCCAACATTGGAACTGCACAATTATATTGATAAAAATATTGTCTGGAAGTATGAAAAGCTCATTAATGGAGACCAATTTATTGCCTGCGAAAAGATTTTTGATCCGAAAAAAGTACCTGTCAATTTTCATGAAGAAAGTATCCTGAAAAAACTGGATGAAAAATCTTCAGAGCTTGAACAGAATTTAGATCTTTACAAAAATAATTTTGAGGCTGTTTTATTTCACAGTTTTGCTTACTCATTCGGTTTAAAAGTAAATGCTTCAATTTTCCGGCAGATTGCAGAAAGTATAGATTACAGTATTATCAATAAAATCCGTCAGAATCCTCTTCAGCTTGAAGCTTTGTTATTTGGAATTTCAGGATGGCTTGAGAAACCACAAGACGGGCAGATGAAAATATGGAAAAGAGAATTCGATTTCATTAAAGCCAAATTTTCCATTCCTGATTTAAAACTCCATCCTAAGTTTTTAAGATTAAGACCTCCCAATTTTCCTACCATTCGTTTATCTCAATTAGCAGCCCTTTACCAACATCAGAATTTGTTCTCAAAAATTATGGAAGCGAGAAGCGCAGAACAACTCTACTCCATTTTTAAATCTATAAAAGCCTCTGAGTACTGGGATTTTCATTTTAATTTCGGGAGTATTTCTAAAGTACAGCCTAAAACATTGAGCAAAGATTTTATAGATCTACTCATTGTAAACACGGTAATCCCTTTACAGTATGCCTATCACAGATATCATCAGGAAGATATTGCAGACCACATTATTGAGCTTTACAAAACTGTTTCCGGAGAGAAAAACACCATTATTACAAGCTGGAAAACACTTGGAGTAAAGGTTACCAATGCGCTGGAAAGTCAAAGTCTTATTTATCATCATAAAACCTGCTGTGAGCCGAAAAACTGTTTATCCTGTGCTATCGGATTTAAACTTTTAAAAGAATAACCTGATCTGAAGAGGCTATATCATTCAAAAAGCTTTGTCAAAAAAAATTCTTAACTTTGAGTATTAGATTTAACTTTAAAATAACAATCCGGAAATGCTTAGTAATATCCGTCATAAAATGGAAAGAGAGTGGTTTGGTGTACTGACAAGAACAGGTGCCAAGTTGGGAATTCCAGTTTCTAAATTGAGAATTTTCTTCATTTATTCTACTTTTGCAACGGCTGGTTTTTTCTTTCTGATCTACTTAGGACTGGCATTCACCCTTTGGATTAAAGATATTTTCATCACCAGAAGACCTAGTGTCTTTGATTTATAAATTATGGAATTTTTACCGATTACTTCTGCAGAAGATCATAGAGTTCAGGAAATCTATACTTCTTACACTACGACTTTTCCTGTAGACGAACAAAGAGATAAAGATCAGTTTGAAAGTTTATTTTCAAATCCTTATGTAGAATTCATGTCTGTCATCCACGAATCGGAAGCTATAGGCTACCTCATCCTTTGGAAGCTGAGTTCTTTTGTTTTTGTAGAGCATTTTGAAGTGTTTGAAGCATTCAGAAGTAAAAAGCTGGGTTCTCATATTATGAATCATTTATCTGAAAATTATCCGAATATTATCCTGGAAATTGAGCCGGCAGAATTGAGTGAAGATGCTTCAAGACGTTATTCTTTTTATCAGAGAAATAATTTCAGCTTGATTGATACCACTCATGTACAGCCTAGCTATGGTGAAGGAAAAAAATCCTTGAACTTATGGCTGCTTGCTAACTACACCCCTGAAAATGTAGAGGAAGCTAAAAAGGAAATTCATAAGGTTATTTATGCTTAAAATATAAAACGCCGGAAAGCTATTCCGGCGTTTTTCTTTTCTATTTTTTTACCACAAAAGTTTTAAATACTCAAGTTTTTTTCTGGACAAAAGTGTTTTAAAATGAATCCTTTTGTGACTTTTGTAGTTTAATAAAGTTCATTAGATAACTTTTCTGTTAATTTACTTCATACTCCAGTTTGATGGTAATACTGGCTTCTTTTTCTTTGGATGAAGTATTGAAAGTTCCACCATAAGAATAATCTTCATTGGAATTGGGTGCCGTAATCTGAATCACACCCATGGTTGCTTTTTTCAGATTTCCCAGACTGCTTCCCGAGTTTTCCGCAATTTTTTCAGCTCGTTCTTTTGCATCTTTTGTAGCACCGGCAATCATTTCCTGTTTTACTGTAGCTAGTTTGGTATAGAAATAAGCTGGTGAAGAAGAAGTGAATTCAATTCCTCGGTTGATAATTTCAGTAATATTTCTGGATAGGTTTTCTATTTTTCCCACTTCTTTACTTTCAATAGAAACCTTTTGTGTAAGATTATATCCTGAGAATTCTCCCTGAACATAGTTTCCGTTTGAATCATTATAACTTCTGAACTGTTTCTGAATGTCTACCGAAGAAAATACGATCTCCTTCTGTTGTATTCCTTTTGAAAGCAGATAGTCATTGATTACTTTTCTATCCATTGCCAGTTCATCATAGGCAGATTTGAGGTCTACATTATTTTTGGAAAAACTTCCGGACCAGGTGATCAGATCTGATGTAAACTGCTTGGTTCCTAACCCAGTTACAGAAATGGTATTTTCAGATTTATTTCTGTTTTTAATAGCATTTCCTAAAAACCCGAGGCCAATGACAAAACCTAATGCTGCAATAGCTACTGCAAAAATGTTTTTATTCATAAAATTTGTGAATTTGGATTGTTACATCATACTGTATCAATTTCTGTTCCAATATTTTAAGAATTTATTAACATTCAAATTACTTTTGATTTTGCTGCATTCTCTCTATAAAAAGAGGAGCTGTTTCTTCCAGCCTCAGCATAACACCGGAAAGATTTCTTGCTTTTACATAAGTTCGGACCTGAGGTTTTGCCAGAAATGAAAACTGAATAAATTCTGAAATTCTGTCACCAGGAATTCCGGCTTTGATAAAATATTCATCATCTATTCTGTCCCGAACCCATGCGATATGTTCCTGAAGATCATCATATCTGTATTGCCTTTTCTGCCTTCTGGCCTTCCCGCTGATCAGATCATATACTCCCTGAACATTGAGGTTTCCTAAAAGTATGGGTAGAAGAACACTTTTCACTTCTGCCGGCTTTTCTCTCATTTTGCCTACCGGCTGCGGAAGACCAACGGCATCTCTTACCTGCTCTCCTTTATCTACTTTGGCTACTATCCGGGAATCTGTTTCCAGATCTCCGGTGAGTTTTTTTACAATTTTTACTTCACCAACATCTCTCGGAATCTGGCGAAGTGTAATAAACAGAGGTAAATTATTACCATTGATAAGAACTCTTCTGGAGACTCTGTTGAACTCTTCTTTTACAAATCTCAATTCATCGTTAGGATTGGCTTCAATAGAAAATATACCTTCAGAATCAGAATATACTTTCTTATCAGTAGACATGTTAATTACTATCACTTTACTCAGATTTTCGCCATTGTCATCCACTATTCGTCCCGTTACTTTCTGTTGGGAAAAAACAAAAGTACTGCAAAGAAGCAGCAGGAAAAGAAAGATTTTTCTTTGTTTTAATATTTCAATATTTTCAGTAGTATAAGCCAACTTTTAATTTATATATTATTCTTGAGTTCCTTCTAATTTATGGGTTTTACTATATTCCCCGAAGGCAATTTTAAGTTCATATTCAACAACACTGACACTAAAATCTTTTCGATATCTTTTCGCTAATGAACGCGTTTTATCAGCATACAAAAGAAATGCATCAATCTGTTCTTCATCCATTCCGTACTTTTTCAGGAAATTCAGGTTCACTTCATTCCTTACTCTCTTCAGAAAATCCTGAGTTTCATTGTAATTCGCTTTGGTAATTTTAGGTTGTGTTGCCTTCTTTACCAAACCTGATACAGCATTAAATACGCCAAACAGATTTACCTGGCCTACATTAAAATCATGTCCTGTAAAAGTTTTTGATATGGCATTATTGGGTAAGGGCTGATTCAGTGGACTTCTCATATAATCCTCCATATCTGATTTTAAAGCCTGAAGTTTTCTGGATTCATTATAGTGCTGATTATCTTTTGCCAGATTTCCGGTAGGTTTATACTTAATTTTAACCTCAGGAATTTGAATTTCTATTTTCTTCAGAATAATATTGAACGGAGCATTGATCTCTTCTTTGGTCATTTTTTTATCAACACGATAATATCCTTCTTTTACAAATCTGATCTCGTCATTTTCTTTGGCTTCGATTTCAAATCGCCCGGACATATCACTTAGTACACTTCTATTTCCGGAGATATTAACAACGAGTACAGGTGCTAAATCCAGTTCATCTCCTGTTATTACCTTCCCTGATATTTTTTGTTGTCCCCAAAATTCCGAAGCGATACAAAAAAGCACAAATAATAAAACTCTTTTGATATATATTATTCCCATATTATCTTTGAGTTTGTGGAGCACGATAAGATGAAATTCTTGTCAGGACAAAACGTTGAAACCTGTTCAGATCCGCATCACTGCAAAATCCATACTTCAGAATCTTTTTCCTTTCAAAGCCGCCAGCAAAAACGTAATAAATAAAATGGTCTATCAGAGGTTTCTCTATTTTAAGATTGGTAAAATAATCATCACCAAGGCTTGCTCTGATGTACTTCATTAAATCTACATCATCCCATTTATTTTTAACTTTTCCTATAAAAAACCCCTCTCCTTTCGGCTGTACAAATTCCCCGGGTCTTGCTGCCAATATTCTCGGATCTGATTTCTGAGCAATGTACTGATCCATTTCTTTGATCAGTTTTTCAACCTTCTTCGGTTTATTGTAAAGTTTTGAATCAATTTTAAGGTTTCCGGTAAGCCCTTGTTTTACTTCCACTTCAGGAATCTGAATAGTTTGGCGAACCATACTTATATTCATAGGAGACTGGGTATTTTCCTGAGAAACTCTTTTTGTGAGACGCTCATAACCCGCTTTTATAAACCGTAGTTCATCTCCCTGTCTTCCGGAAATCATAAAATGGCCATCCCGGTTTGAAACCACTATTTCGTCAGTTCTGATATTTACGACATTCACATCCTGCATTTCAGCACCATTTTCAGAAATGATCTTACCAAATATATAGCTTTGGGCATGGGTTTGGATAAAAAGAATAAAGGATAAGAAAAAGAATAGTTTAAGTTTCACGGGCTATTTTTTATAAAGCAAAGCTAAAATTATTTTTAATTTATCCCATAAGTTTAACCACAGTTAACGCGTTTTAATATTTCTTTTTAATTTTTACCTTCTAAACTGTTAAATCGGCTAATTAAATTGTTAAAATTTCTTTTAAATTTTAGCTAACTTGCAGTCTCAATTCTCTTTCAACAATGCAAAATTCTTACACAGTCATCAATGCTTCTGCCGGATCTGGGAAAACATATGCCCTGGTACAAAGACTTCTGATGATCTGTCTCCGCTATCCTAATCAACAGCAGTCGATCAGGAATATTCTCGCACTGACTTTCACCAATAAGGCAGCGAATGAGATGAAGGAAAGAATTTTATCCTGGCTGGGAAATTTCTCAGCTAAAGAATATACTGAAAATACAGATCTTAAAAATATCCAGAAAGCATTTGAAGAACAAGGTTTGAAAATTACCATTGATGAGCTTCATCACCGTTCTAAAAAACTACTGGATTACGTTCTCCACAATTATTCCACACTGAATATCGGAACGATTGACCGTTTTAACTCAAGATTGGTAAGAAGTTTTTCTTATGAATTGGGACTGGCGAAAAATTTTAATCTTGAAATTGAAGCTGAGCCGTTTCTGATAGAAGCTGTTGATAAAATGCTGGATCAGATTGGTGAGAATGAAAACATCTCCAATTCTTTCATGGATTATGTAGATTATAGTCTTGAAAATAACGAAAGGATTAATCTTAATAAAAATCTTTATGATTCTGCGAAGGAATTTGTAAAGGATATTCACTACGAACATCTGAAAAGCAATAAAAGTTTTGACGATGCCAATTATGAGAATATAAAGAATACACTTCGTAAAGAGATTGTTCTCAATAAAAAACAGTCTGCAGAACTGGCTGCCGGTTCTATTGAATTATTCAAATCAAGAAATATTGATATTGAAGATTTTGCTCAGGGTAAAAACGGAATCGGAGGCTTCTTTACTAAGGTTATAGATTTTTATCAACAGAAAAGAGCTGGTTTTCCTTTTCCTACAACTCAGGAAGAATCTGTTATCAACAATTATAGAAAAGGAGCATCTTCAAAATCGAAACATAAAGAAGCTGAAATTTTCGAAATCCTTGATCAGCTTCTCGACAACAGAATGAAACTTATTCTTCTGTACATCGAGACCCAAAAGAAAGAGAAAGTTTTATCTGCTCTTCTTCCTTTAAAGGTAAATAAAGATATTCAGGATGAGCTCCAAAAGATTGAGGAAGAAAATGATCTTGTTCTTCTTTCTAAATTCAATATTCTGATCAATGAAAATCTTAAAAATGAACCTTCGGCTTTTATTTATGAAAAAGTAGGTTCACAGTTTCAGCATTATTTCTTTGATGAGTTTCAGGATACGTCAGAACTGCAGTGGCAGAATTTTGTACCGCTGAGAGATCACAGTGTTTCTACGGAATACACTTCATTTACATTGGTAGGTGATCCCAAGCAGAGTATTTACAGATTCCGTGGTGGAGAAAGTAAATTGATGCTGGACATTATCAACAAAAAGGAGTTTTCACCTAAGGAAGCAGATCTTCTGGTATTAAAAGATAACTGGAGAAGTGCCAGAAACATTGTACAATTCAACAATGAGTTGTACCGTTTTCATTCGGAAGGGCTACTGGAAGAGCATAAAAATATTTTCGGAGCAGATGCAGAGCAAAATCCAAAGTCTAAAATGGATGGACGTGTAAAGGTAAATCTGATTGAAAATCTTACGAATGAAGAATTTTACACTGATACTTCAGAAAGAATGCAGAAGGATATCCAGGAATGTCTGGATAATGGTTTCAAGTTTTCTGACATTACGATTCTTTGTCGTGGAAATTTTGATATTTTCAGTTATTCTCAAAAGCTGGGAAGCTTAAAGGTTAAGTATAAAGGAGAAGAAACGAATATTAAAACGATTTCAGATAAAGGGCTTACGCTGGAACTTTCCAATACCTTAAAAGCGGTTATTGAATTTCTTCGCTGGGAACTCAATTCTAAGAATAAACATTGTCTGATCATGATGATGTATCATCTGAATACATTGGGAAAAATTGATATGCCGGATTTCACTTTAGGAATGAAAGAAATTCTGGATATTGAAGGACATGAAGAAATTCTGCAGTTTATTAAGCAAAAATATTCACTACAGCTTAAACAGGACAACTTCCCGAGATTCAATCTTTATAATTTCATTGAATATTATATCAACGAATTTTCTGTTGAAAACAAAGAAACAGACTTTTTACTGAACTTTCTGGAAATGCTTTTCAACTTCACGCAGAATGCAGGAGCCAGTACCAAAGAGTTTTTGAAATATTGGGATGAAGAAGCTTCGTCATACACTATACAGGCTTCAGAAAACATTGATGCCATCCAAATCATGACCATTCACAAGTCTAAAGGTCTGGAATTTCCCATTGTTTTTATTCCTATGATGAATAAAAACCGTGACAGTGAATTTACCAACTGGTTTGATACGAATGAAAGTGAAGCATTAAAATCAGTGAATATCAATCAGTTCAGCAAAAATCTGGAAGCTTATGATGATGAAATTCTGTTTTTCAATACTAAAAACTCTTATAAAAACCTGATTGACAGATTATGTCTTCAATATGTTGCGACAACAAGACCTGTTGAACAATTGTTTTTTTATCTTCAAAAGGCCAATAAGACTTCTAATAATCTGGAGCTTTTGGAATTCCTTCAAACAAAAAATACAGAACAGGCTGATGAGTTTGACGTGTATGCCGTAAATTCTGAGATGCTGAGGAAATACTCAAAAGAGAAGAGTTCCTCCTTCAAAACCCAGAATATTGAGAATCTGAAGAACGTTAATGAAAAAAGTACTTCTATCAAGATTGCAACACCTTCAAAAAACTATCAGGTACGAAATGAAAAGGTAAGAATCGGACTTTTTGTGCATGAACTTTTATCGAAAATCAATACCGAAAAAGATATAGTGAAAGTATTGGACGGATATGCGTTGGAAGGGCAGATTACACTGGAGGAAAAAAATGAGATACAGCTTACGCTACAGGAAATTGTCAGAACCTATGCAGAATTCTTTGATGAAAAATGGGAAGTAATCAATGAAAAAGATATCATGATTTCTGAAAGAGGAGAAAGCCATATATTCAGGCCAGACCGTATTCTAAAGGATGAAGAAGGCTATATCATTGTTGATTTCAAAACCGGTGAACAAAAAGCAAAGGATGAAGCACAGGTAGAAGGATATAAAAATATTCTTGAGCGTCTGGGTAAAAAAGTTCTCAAGACCCAGATTATTTATCTATAAAAGCCTATAATTTAAACATCCCCAAAAGGTTAATATCATAATTCTTGTAAAAAACACTTCAAAATATAAAAGGTTTTATTATTTTTATTCAGTACGAATAAAATATAGTCTTTGATTATATTTTGATTACAACTAACTAACCATGAGAATATATTTAACTTCCTTTTTAATAAGTCTGATCATGATGTTGTTTTCTACAGTGGTCACTTACAATATTATTGATTGTTTAGATCCGCCTGTTGAAGATGGTCATTACTATTTGCCTACTGAAAATATTGTAAACTCATTGTTTCTAAGCTTTGTATTGGGAGCCGTAATTTTTATTTCTGCGGTGAGAATGCAAAGGCAAAAGTACAAGCCATAACTATTTTGTTATCCTACCATAAAAAAACCGCTATCCTTGAAGATAACGGTTTTATATTTTAAAGAATTTTCAATCTTAAGCGGTTGTATCGGGAGTAAATACTCTCTGAGACAATTCCTGATCAAAAAGGTATAATGCAGATGGATTATCGCATACCATTTTGATTTTTGTTACGTATTGAGAAGCACTTGCTTCTTCTTCTACCTGTTCGTTGATAAACCATTGTAGAAATGATGTTGTTGCAAAATCTCCCTCTTCGTTTGCATTTTTTACAATATTGAAAATACTTTTAGTTACGATTTTCTCATGTGCTAATGCTTTTTCAAAAATATCTGTTGCATTTTCGAACTCATGGGGTGGTTTTGGAATTTCTCCGATGATAATTTCACCTCCTACATCATTCAAATAATCAAACATTTTATCTGCATGCATCAATTCTTCTTTGCTCTGTACTCTGAAATAGTTGGCAATTCCATCCAGATCTTTTCCAGAAAACCATGCAGACATTGAAAGATAATATTGAGCGGCGTATTGTTCGTGGGCAATTTGTTCGTTAATTAATTTTGCAATTTTTTCGCTAACCATAAGTATTAAATTTATAGTCAAAAATAGGGAATAAAAGCCCGAAATCAAAAGTTTTAAAGAAAATTAATACAAAAAGGATGGAAAACGATCCATCCTTAACACATTAAAAAACTAAAATTACAAACTGTTATTTTACTTCAGCAGTTCCCGTATTCATTGGCTTTTTCATCATTCTTCTTTCTTTCATTGCCATTTTCATTTTTTCTGCTTTAGCTTTTCTGTCAGCCTGCCATTTATCATATTGATCAGGAGTAAGGATTTTTTTCATATCAGTATCCATTTGTGCTCTTTTGGCCTGCATTTCCTGCATCTTAGCTTGTCTGTCTACTTTATTTTTGTCGAACTCCGCCTTCATTTCAGCTTTTCTTCTATCCTGAAGTGCCTTTATCTGAGCTACCTGAGATGGGTTAAGATTAAGGTCTTTTTGCATTTGGTCTAAACGTTCCTGCTGTTTCTGTTCCATTTTCTGCTTCATTTCAACCGCTCTGGCCTGTCTGTCTTGTGGAGTTGTAGTCTGTTGTGCCATTGCAAAACCTCCCATTCCGATAAATGCTATTGCTAAAACTAATTTTTTCATCTTTTTAAAATTTAATTAATTGTTATTTTGTTATTATATCTTTTTGATTATTAATTAAAATACAAGTTAAATTGATAAATTCATAAATAATGTTAAATTTTAATAAAAATAAACTAACAAAACAATAAAAAAAGGACAGATTATAAAAACCTGCCCTTCACACCACTTAAATATAATATATGAAAATTAATTCCTTACTAAACTGCCTCTAAAACCGCCACCGCTATTACCACGATTTTCTTGTCTTGGTGCAGAATTTTCAGATTTTTGTCTGAAACCTCCATTATTTCCTCTGAATCCGCCATTATCTTCTCTTTTAGGAGCTTCTCTTCTTACTTCACTGTTTCCTCTGAAACCGCCTCCATTATTATTTCTGAAGCCTCCGTTATCGGAATTTCCTCTGTTTCCTCCATTATCAGAATTCCCTCTAAAGCCGCCTTCATTGCTATTTCTGAAACCACCATTACTATCATTTCTGAAACCGGAATTATTATTTCCGTTATTTCCACGGAAACCTCCTGAGTTTCCATTGTTTCGTGTGTTTCTGAAACCGTTATCTGGTCTGCTGTCTCTTCTGATGATATCAAAAGTAGGATTATCCATTCTGCGGAATCTTGATCGGTCTACCCTGTAAATATTGATATTAATATTTCTATATCTTGGCATTACAGTATATCTCGGTACATAATAAGTTCTTCTGTAATTCTGAAAATACACTATCGGACTGGATCCTCTGTAATAGTTATTCTGGAAAACTACAAATACTCTTGGTCCTAAGATTCTTTCTAAAGCATAAAACCTGTCATAATACCATCTGTCCGGATTATATCTGTAAAAATTATTCCATGCTGTAAAACTTGCATACAGATTATTTAATCTCATAATCTGATCTACCTGCCATCTGTTTAATCTGTTCTGTACGAAAAATCCGTTCCAGTCTATATTAATAATACTTCCTCTGTAGTCGTTATAATAGCTTTGGTAATAATTACTTGGATAATAGTCCTGAGGATAATTGTAATAATAATCGTCAGGGAAATAATTCCTATCATCTTGATCACTGTAATAACCTCCATCATTCTGATAATAACCATCATCATCCCAACCATTATTCGGATACTGCTGCGCTGACGTTAAAACGCCTAACCCAAAAGCTAATCCCAAAAATATTTTTTTCATCTCTATAGTCGTTAATTGGTTAATATATAGCAGAATATCTTAATTCTATCTTTTTGATACAAATAAAAAAAAGAAGTTAAATCATAAGATCAAACTTCTTTTAAATTATTCATAACAAACTGATAATCAATTGTTAAATTTACACCCTTCCACTATCTTTTACCCAGTGAGCAATTTTATTGTTGAAAGATTTCTGCTCTTTAAGGTCTTCAAGTTTTATATGCATTCTGTAGCGCCAATAATGTGGAAAAACTGCAGGATTGTTGATTCTTTCGTTATCCATTTTCTTATTGGTAAGCTCTGCATCTGTGGCCAGAAACTCCTGAATCGGGAAAATAGCCAGCATAGCCTCATTATATAAATGCTGCTTCATAATGATTTCTGCAAGATGAGGATTGAGATCTTCAGGAGCTTTTCCGTACTGTATCAGCTGTTGGTTGTAATATTTCTGTGTCAATACAGGATCTTCTTTCCACCACTGTCTCAATGTTGAACTGTCGTGAGAAGAAGCTGTCACCACATTCATATAATTGGCATTCTTAGGATTATAGAATGGAATATTTTCAGAAGGCATTCTTTGTACTTTAAGGGCTATAATAGCCAATTCATCCATCACAATGGGTACGCAGGCAGGAACCATTCCCAGGTCTTCACCGCAGATCAGCATTTTAGTAGCATTCAGGATAACCGGAAGTTTCTCCATAGCCTTTTCAAACCATAAGTGATCCTGTCTTCTGAAGAAATAATCATGGTACAGATCATAAATACTTTTCTGCTCTGATTCAGGAAGGTATTGATAAGATTCCGTATTGTAAACATTGAATCTCGGGTGATAAACTGTTTTTCCATTTCTTTCCTCCGTTAAAAACAAAACATTGGCGCACAAGGAAACTAATTTTTCTTCAATAGAACCATGTGGCTTTTTCCTAAAGAAGTTAACGAGTTTTCTTTGAGTATCAAATTCTTCTTTGAAAGTATAAGTACCATTTTCATTACGGTTCATAAACTCAAGAGCTTTTCCGCTTTCTTCCCCAAAATAATCCCATAAGATCTTATTGTTGATAAAAGGTTTACAGTACCTGTCAAAATTGAACGGAATCTGCCAGGCTTTAAATTCATCCGCTACAATAGGAACAGCCGGATAAAAGTACCCTAAAATTCCCTGTATAGCAGAAATTGGCATTCTCCATATTCTGAAGAACCCTAAAATATGGTCAATTCTCATGGCATCAAAATACTGTTCAAGTGCTTTGAATCTGTTTTTCCACCATTTGTAATCGTCTGCTTTCATCGCTTCCCAATTGTATGTTGGGAACTCCCAGTTTTGGCCCAGTTCCGTAAACTGGTCAGGAGGTGCACCAGCCTGGAAATCCATACCGAATAATTCCGGTTCTGTCCAGGCTTCTACAGAATATCTGTAAATACCAATGGGAAGATCTCCCTTCAACGAAACTCCCAGGTTATGGGCATAATCAACAGCATCTTTCAGCTGTACATGCAATTGATATTGTACCCAGGCATGAAGCATTGAGGTATCGTAATCTTTATTTTTCGTTGTAAAAAACTGTAAGATCTTTCCTGCAATATACTTTTTATGAGTCTTCCAATCATTGAAATTAGGTGTTTTATATTTGTCTCTCAAAACACAGAACGCAGAATAAGGAACAAGCCAATATTCATTATCCTTGATGAATTTCTTGAAATTTCTGTCTTTATAAATTTTATCTTTTTCCTTGTTGAAAACAGCGGTAAGATATTTCCACTTGCCCTCTATCACCTTTTCATAATCAATCAGATCCAAAGAGTTTAACTTCTCTTTTTCAGATAGATACTCTTTAACTAATTCTTTCGGTAAAGAATAATCAAGGCTTTCTAAAGAGATATACTGTGGATGCAAAGCATATACTGATACAGCTGCATAAGGATAAGAATCTGTCCAGGAATAGTTAGCCGTTGTATCATTGATCGGAAGAATCTGAATAATTCCAAGATTAGTTTCCTTGGTCCAATCTGCCAGTTTTTTAATATCTGTAAATTCTCCCACTCCAAATCCGTCTTCGCTTCTCAAAGAGAATACGGGAATTGCTACACCGGCATCATGATACATCTGATATCCTTTAAACCTGAAATAATGATTGGAAACAACCTGCAAAACATCAGATAATTGGTTAGCTACCGTGAATCTGTTTTCTCCGGTTTCTACGTCTATAACGCTATTTTCTTTAGTATCGTAAATACAATATTTAAATTGGATAAATTCATTCTCCGGAATTTCAACGGAAACTTCCCACATTCCAAAATCTGTTTGATTCAAATGAACCACTTTTTCGTAGCTCCAGTTTCCTAAAGATGCTGTACTCCCGAAAAGAACAATCCTCCAATCCGGATTATAAATAGGAGCTTCTATTCTAAAGAGATGGGTATGTTTTTTTAAAACGGTTACTTTATCGGGAACAAAATCATGCAGTTTATTGTAAAGGATTTTATTGTTTAAATAATTCTCAGGAAAGTTTTTGTTATTCCATTCATCAAAAATGATAAATTCCTTATAATTATGTGGAAAACTCAAATGATGTCCCACGAATTCTTCCCTTAATACATTTCCTTTTTCGTTCACTACCCGATAATGATAGGAAATGAATTTTGAAAAGTAGTCTACTTCACATTTCCATAAGCCATTCTCCGCATAAAACATAGTATGGATATGTAAGGTATTTTCCTCTTCACCAAATACCAGCTGCAGGTTTTCTCCAGCATTTACAATATATCCTACATTAAAGTATAGTTTCATCTATATTTTTTTATAAAAGTACATTTTAATATCGAAAAATAAAACTTATTGGATATCAAATAATCATTAAAAAACCCTCTCAAAATAATTTGAAAAGGTCTTTATATGCTGATTTATAGCACTCTATTATCTTGTTACTAAAATCTTTTTATTGAATATAATCTTTCCAGATTCGTCAGCAATATTTACAATATAAGCTCCTGTTACCAATCCTTTAAGATATACCTTTTCATCTAATGAACCCTCTTTCACAGATAAGTTCTGAGTCATGACACTTTTGCCTGCCATATCAAAAATGTTCAGTTTAATGGAACCTTTTACATTGTTATTAACATGAACGTTGATATAGTGTTCATCAACTCTTGTCGGATAAATATCAAGATTAGCAGCCAGAGTATTTACTGTTGAAGATTTATCATTAGCAAAATATTTACTTGCTAAATCATAAATATGAAGTCCTTGTTCTCCCGGAAGTTGTTTAGCCTGTAAAGTTGTCAGATCAACCTCGTATAAAGCACCTCCTTTTGCACTAGCTACAACAACTTTTCCTTGAGCGTTTACAGCAGAACCATTGACTGAATAGTTATCAGGAATACCTGCAATTTTACCGATAAATTTAGCTTTCAGATCTTTAGTCACAACTTTGAAAACATTTCCTGAAGCTGCAAAAACATAGAAGTTATTATCTGCATCAGCAATCATATCACCTCCAAAACCGGTTTCCATTGCAGTAAATGAATTTCTGCCATTTGAAGGATCGTCTTTAATGATTCCTAGATCATTTACATTGTATTGTCCGGCTTCTTTTCTGATTTCTAAAAACTGTGTTCCTGCATTATTTACAGCATAAATATTTCCGTTATATCCAGTTGCCATTCTTGTAATATGAGAATTAATATCACATGATGATACTCTTGCCACATTATTTTCCACTAAGGTAATTTCTTTTGTCTTTGGATTCAAAACATAAATATTCGAAGAAAACATAGGCATGTATACCAGATTATTATTCGAAGAATCATAGGCAAGAGCAGCTAATGTTACGGCTTGAGAATGATTGTAAGAATTTTTATCTTCTGCTACAACACCTTTTCTTGTTTGGGAAAATACTTTGGCTGCAGAATCTGCTGTAAAATACTTCTCTCCTGAAGTACCGTTAATCCCATCAATTGCACGGAAATCATTGAAAGTAATACTCTGACTCTCTTTTCCTGTAATCGCAAAGAAATCCTGTTGAGCTTGTGCATTCACACCTAATAGCAGTAAAAATAAAGGGAATAAATGTTTTTTCATAGTATATATCTTTAGATTCGTAATCATTTGATATTACTAAGTTACACAATTTTCGAATTAAAAAATAAAAAATCCCCGCTATTTGAATAAAAGTTAACTAATGATTTCAGAGTAATATAGATAAATGGATGGGTAATGAGTAATGGGTAATAAGAGGAGCTGTATCCCGCTATCCATTTATACTCCTCGCGCCTGCACGCTCCCACGCTCAGACCCACCCACTCGCCAATCCAAGCTGCGGGGTAACCATTACTATCGGGGCTAGGAGAAAGTCAATTATGAATTATAAGTTGGGGGGATCCGATTTAAGAATGATAAGTTTTATATCGTGAGATTTAATAGTTCCGATTATGTCATTCCGTAGGAATCTAGCCACATTTATTAGAGTCTAAAGAACTCAAAGGATAAACTACAGAATTTCAAATGGATTGTTTAGACTCCTACGGAGTGGCAGACTGGATTACATTAAAGATAGTATTGAAGGTAAAGACCAATTGTTAGTTAAAGAATAGAAAAAAGAGGGCTGGAAGCAGGAAGCAGGAAGCTGGAGGCATAAAGACAACGGAGATTAGTCATAGTGACTTATTATCTATTACTCATTACTCATTAC
>NZ_JAVIXS010000007.1:0-63629 GCF_031324065.1 Chryseobacterium metallicongregator | reverse complement strand
GAGTCTTTTTTGTTTATATTAGTTCTATTAGTTCCATGTATTATATACTTCATTCCAAGACCTTAGAAAAATTCTACATTGGGCATTCTTCAGAATCTTTACAGGAAAGATTAAGAAAACACTTATCTGATCACAAAGGATTTACATCAAAAGCTAAAGATTGGGTTATTGTTTATTTTGAAACTTTCGAATCCAAATCAATAGCATATAAAAGAGAAAGACAAATCAAAGCATGGAAAAGTAAATCCAGAATTCAAAAACTTATAAATATAACAGGGATAGAGCATCCCGATTTGTAATCGGGACGGTCAAAGGTTCGAATCCTTTCGCGCTCACTTAAAGACTTACTGGAAACAGTGAGTCTTTTTTGTTTATATTAGTTCCATGTATTTTTGCTATATACTTCATTCCAAGACCTTAGAAAAATTCTACATTGGGCATTCTTCAGAATCTTTACAGGAAAGATTAAGAAAACACTTATCTGATCACAAAGGATTTACATCAAAAGCTAAAGATTGGGTTATTGTTTATTTTGAAACTTTCGAATCCAAATCAATAGCATATAAAAGAGAAAGACAAATCAAAGCATGGAAAAGTAAATCCAGAATTCAAAAACTTATAAATATAACAGGGATAGAGCATCCCGATTTGTAATCAGGACGGTCAAAGGTTCGAATCCTTTTTCACTCAAAAAAAACTTCACTTATCAAAAATGAAAATCTTATACAGAGAAGTTATTAATACAAGATTAATGATCTTCAAAGTATTGTCCAAACCATATATCAAAACTTTCTTTATATCGGGCCTGAGCATTTTGAATCAACACATCAGGTTCTTCAATCTGGCTTAAACCGTAATCTCCTTTCATCCACCTCAAATACTCATTTAAATCCGGACTCTCTTCATAATCCTCTTCATCTCTATAAAAATAAGCTTCATCACAATCTACGGAAATTTCAGTGTCAAAAGTAAGCAAATGTAAAAGCTGTACACTATTTTCAGCGACAATATGAACTCCACCTTCATCTCCAAAAACCACAACAGGCATTTTATTCAAAGACTGATCCGTTGCATTATTCCAGATCGCATAGAATGAACCGGAACCATTAGCCTGAGCAAAAGGTAATATATTATTCAAAAAACTTTCATCATCACTCCAGCTTTTCAGTCCTGATTTACTATCGATTAGTACACCAAATCCTTGCGAATAATTTTCAAACGAAGAGATAGTATTCTGGAAGTAAATCAGTTTTTCAAGCTCTACAGGAACTTCACTCAACCCCAGATTTTGTTTAAATTCTGCAATGTCTACCATAATCAATAATATACGATTAATAAAATTTATAAAATGAAAGAAGAACAGCAAATTTATTAACTATCTTTAATTTTCCGGTTATCTTTTATATTAATTTAACAACATAAACAATCCGCTTTTCTTCTAAAACACCCGCCACAACTCAATCATTTCCAATAGATTACAGTAAAAAAACTATTGATTACATAAAATATCTTTTTCGTTATTATAAAATACTTATATTTACCACCAAGGAGTTCTTAAAACCTTCTTTATCAACCGAAACTGGTTACACTTAGCTGTGTATTAAAAGGGAATCGTGTGTAAATCACGAACTGTCGCGCAACTGTAAGTAACATACAAAAAGTTTTTATCAATTGATATCCACTGTATATTTTTTATATGGGAAGGATGATAAAAACAGTTACAAGTCAGGAGACCTGCCTATTTCGTATTGACGATGCTTTCGCGATTTGAAGCTTACAGTCAGGTATGATGCGATATGGATATAGTACGATAACTTTTTTATCAAACTGTGTTATTTTTTTTGAAATGAATATGAGCGTACGTTTCGTGCTTCTCATGATTCTGTAGCTCATTCGTATCCCCTTTCCGTAATTTTTCTTTCTTAATAAAGCACCGCGAAGTTTACAGAGAACTTTTTATAGGATTTAATCAATGTAAAAAGGGATAAGGTGTACCAAAGCAATTTTAATTATTCGTGGAGTTCCAACAGGTTTATTTTACAAACCTGTACAATCAGAGTTTCTCAAAATTCCCAACATCAGCACAATGGGAAGATGTCTCAACTCCTTTCCTACTTTTTACTTTTTACTCAAAAGCGATGTCTTTACAGCTCTTCCGCTTCTTTAATAACAAACAAATTTCAACTCAACAATAAATATTATAATGATCAAAAATGAAAATTGGAAGTCGCCCGGCTTAAAATTCCGGGAGGCTATGGAAAAAGAAAATCCCCTTCAGATTGTTGGAGCTATCAATGCAAACCATGCATTATTGGCACAGCAGGCTGGTTTTAATGCCATTTATCTTTCAGGAGGAGGTGTTGCTGCAGGGTCTTTAGGAATTCCTGATTTAGGAATTACGACTCTGGATGATGTACTCATAGATGTTCAGCGTATTACTAATATTTGTGATTTACCACTTTTGGTAGATATTGATACAGGATTTGGGCCTTCTGCTTTTAATGTTGCCCGAACTATAAAATCATTAATCAAAGCCGGAGCAGCAGCCATTCACATTGAGGATCAGGTAGGTGCAAAACGTTGCGGACACCGCCCCGGAAAAGAAATCGTAAGCAAAGAGGAAATGGTAGATAGACTTAAAGCAGCTGCAGATGCCCGTACCGATGAAAATTTTGTGATTGGAGCCAGAACAGACGCCTTTGCAAATGAAGGTCTTGAAAAAACGCTAGAAAGAGCCATCGCCTACAAAGAAGCCGGTGCAGATTTCATTTTTGCTGAAGCAGTTCCTGACTTAAGCTTTTATCAAAAATTTGTTGATGCTTCCGGAATACCGGTACTTGCCAATATCACTGAGTTTGGAATGATTAAAATGTACACTGTAGAAGAACTGAAAAGTGCAGGTGTAGGGCTCATCCTCTACCCTCTTTCCGCTTTCAGAGCTGCCAATAAAGCCGCGCAGAATGTATATCATCACATCCGCAAAGATGGAACACAAGCGCATGTACTGGACACAATGCAGACCAGAGAAGAACTCTATCAAAGCATTGGCTACCATGATTATGAACAAAAATTAGATAACCTTTTTAAACAAAATACTCATGTCAACGAATAGCGAACCAACATTTAAGCCTAAAAAAAGCGTAGCACTTTCCGGAGTGACAGCAGGTAATACCGCTCTTTGCAGTGTAGGAAAAAGCGGAAATGATCTCCATTACAGAGGCTATGACATCCTGGATCTTGCAGAAAGAGCGCAATTTGAGGAAGTAGCCTATCTTCTGATTTATGGCCAGCTGCCTACTGAAGCTCAACTCAAAAATTATAAAGCAAAATTAAAATCACTGAGAGGACTTCCCCACTCTGTAAGAAATATCTTAAAAAGTATTCCGGCGGCCGCACATCCCATGGACGTTATGCGTTCGATGGTTTCAGCAATTGGAAGTATTCAGCCGGAAAAAGATGATCACAATGTAGCCGGAGCAAGAGATATTGCAGATAAATTATTAGCATCATTCAGTTCCGGGCTTTTATACTGGTATCACTATACCCACAATGGCAAAGAAATCAATGTAGAAACTGATGATGATACTATTGGCGGGCATTTCCTTCACCTTTTACATGGTAAAAAAGCTCCTGATTCATGGGTGAAAGCAATGGAAATATCTCTTAATCTGTATGCTGAACATGAGTTTAATGCTTCTACTTTTACCGCACGTGTCATTGCCGGAACCTCATCAGACTTTTATTCTTGTATCACAGGAGCTATTGGTGCTTTGAGAGGTCCAAAACATGGAGGAGCCAATGAGGTGGCTTTTGAAATCCAAAGCCGCTACAATTCTCCTGATGAAGCAGAAGAAGACATTAGAAAACGTATTGCCAACAAAGAAGTAATCATCGGATTCGGACATCCTGTTTATACCATATCGGACCCAAGAAATGTAGTCATTAAAAAAGTAGCCAAAGAACTTTCCGAGGAAGCCGGAGATATGCTGCTGTACAATATTGCTGAAAGACTGGAAACTGTGATGTGGGAAGAAAAGAAAATGTTCCCCAATCTGGACTGGTTCTCAGCAGTATCTTACCATCTGATGGGAGTTCCTACCCTGATGTTTACTCCACTATTTGTGATTTCAAGAGTCACAGGATGGAGCGCACACATTATTGAACAAAGACAGGATGGAAAAATTATCCGCCCAAGTGCCAATTATACAGGTCCTGAAAATAAAGACTTTGTCAACATCGAAAACAGAAAATAAAAAAATCAATTCATAATTAAACTAAAAAATAAAGATGTCATCACACATTTCAAACGAAAGACCACAACCGGATCAGGTATTAGCAGATATTGCAGATTATGTGTTAAGCTATGAAATCAAAAATGATTTAGCCTGGAAAACAGCGCACTACTGTTTATTAGACACGGTCGGATGCGGATTGGAAGCACTGACTTATCCTGCATGTACCAAACTTTTAGGACCTATCGTAAAAGGTACTGTTGTTCCAAACGGAGCTAAAGTTCCTGGTACACAATTTCAGCTGGATCCGGTACAGGCTGCTTTCAACATCGGGGCAATTATCCGCTGGCTGGATTTCAATGACACCTGGTTAGCTGCTGAATGGGGACATCCTTCAGACAATCTGGGAGGAATTTTAGCAACAGCAGACTGGCTTTCAAGAACAAATATTGCGGAAGGAAAAGCTCCGTTAAAAATGAAACAGGTTCTGGAAGCAATGATCATCGCCCATGAAATTCAAGGAGTTATCGCATTGGAAAATTCATTCAACAAAGTAGGTTTAGACCATGTATTATTGGTAAAATTAGCCTCTACAGCCGTTGTCGGAAAACTGATCGGCTTAACCCGTGATGAGCTGATCAATGCCGTTTCATTAGCATTTGTAGACGGACAATCTTTAAGAACATACCGCCATGCTCCCAATACCGGAAGCCGTAAATCCTGGGCAGCAGGAGATGCCACTTCAAGAGCTGTACGTCTGGCATTAATTGCCCAAACAGGTGAAATGGGCTATCCATCAGTATTAACAGCGAAAACATGGGGATTCTATGATGTATCTTTCAAAGGAAATGAATTCAAATTCCAGAGAGAATATGGTTCTTACGTTATGGAAAATGTTTTGTTCAAAATTTCATTCCCTGCAGAATTCCACTCTCAGACAGCTGTAGAAGCAGCAATGACTTTACATCATCAGTTAAAAAAATCAGGAAAATCATCTGAAGATATCAAGAAAATAACCATCCGTACCCACGAAGCATGCATTCGCATCATTGATAAAAAAGGTCCATTAAACAACCCTGCTGACCGTGATCACGCTATCCAGTATATGGTAGCAGTTCCATTGATCTTCGGAAGGCTGACTGCTGCAGACTATGAAGATAACATAGCATCAGATCCAAGAATCGACATCCTTCGTGATAAAATTGAATGTGTGGAAGATGTACAGTTCACCACAGATTATCATGATCCTGAAAAACGTTCCATTGCCAATGCTTTAACGGTAGAATTAAACGACGGAACCGTGCTGGACGAAATCGTAGTAGAGTATCCAATCGGTCACAAACGCAGAAGAGAAGAAGGAATTCCTGAACTGATCAAGAAATACAAAGTAAATCTTGCCAGAATTTTCCCGGAAAAACAACAGAGAATTGTATTAGAAAATTCTTTAGAATACGATACGCTTGTTAACCTGGATGTCAACGAATTCGTTGATCTTCTGGTAATATAATCTAATTCAAAGGTTGAGAGTGGAAAATGAAATGCACTCTCAGCTTTTCACTCTCAATCTAAAAATCATGTCACAAAAAGTAAAAGTATTAATCAACGGAAATTTTATAGAAAGTAAAACTACAGAGTACCTTCCCGTAGAAAATCCTGCTACTCAGGAAATTCTTGCAGAAGTTCCTTTAACGGAATTGTCTGAAATAGATCAAGCCATAGAAGCAGCTAAAGAGGCCTTCAAAACATGGAAAGAAGTAGCTACTCCGGAAAGAGCCAGATTCTTTCTAAAATACCAGCAGCTTTTAAAAGAAAATCAAAAAGAAATTGCCGAAATCCTTTCCAAAGAAAATGGAAAAACGTTCCCTGATGCCATGGGAGATGTATGGCGCGGCATTGAAGTGGTAGAGCATGCCTGCAACATTCCAACGCTCATGATGGGAGAAACGGTAGAAAATGTAGCGAGAGGTGTTGATACCTACAGCTATATTCAGCCCCTTGGAGTCTGTGCAGGAATCACCCCTTTCAACTTTCCCGCAATGATTCCTTTATGGATGTTCCCCATGGCCATTGCCTGTGGAAATACCTTTATTTTAAAACCTTCGGAACAAACGCCTATGACTTCTATGAAAATGGCAGAGCTATTTCTGGAAGCTGGTTTTCCTAAAGGAGTTTTAAATATTGTTCACGGCTCCAAAGACCAGGTGAATCATATTCTGAACCATCCGGAAATCAAAGCCATTTCATTTGTAGGTTCTGTTCCCGTTGCGGAGCATGTTTACCGCACAGGAACTGATAATCTGAAAAGAGTTCAGGCTTTTGGAGGAGCAAAAAATCACATGGTAGTAATGCCGGATGCCAATAAAGAACAGGTCATCAATAATCTTGTAGGAGCTTCTTGCGGAGCTGCCGGACAACGTTGCATGGCAATCAGTGTAGCTGTTTTAGTGGGGGAAGCTCAAAATTGGGTGAATGATATCAAAAAAGCTTTAAGCACCATTAAACCTGGAGTTTGGTCTGATGATTCAGCAGCTTTTGGTCCTTTAATCAACAAACAATCAAAAGATAAGGTTTTAAGATTGATTAAAAGTGCCTATGATCAGGGAGCTGAGGTATTACTGGATGGCAGCGACTGTAAAGTAGAAGGCTATGAAAACGGATACTTTGTAGGAGCAACGTTATTCAATAACGTATCAACAGATATGGACATTTACAAGGAAGAAATTTTTGGACCTGCTTTATTATTATTAAAGGCGGAAACACTGGATGAAGCCATTAAAATCATCAATGCTAATCCTTATGGAAACGGAACCTCCATCTTTACCAACTCAGGGGCGGCAGCCAGAAAATTTCAGCATGAAATTGAAGTGGGACAAATCGGGGTAAATCTTCCGATTCCTGTCCCATTACCGTTTTTCTCTTTTACAGGATGGAGAAAATCATTCTTTGGCGACCTGCATTCTTACGGAAAACAAGGAGTTCGTTTTTATACAGAAACCAAAACGATTACAGCCCGTTGGTTTGAAGAAGATATTCCTGTAGGCGACCTGAATATGACGATCAGTTTAAAATAAGTTGTCTATGGAATTCAACCTAAATCAAGATCAATTGGCGTTTCAGGATGCCGCAAGAAGATTTGCCGATAAAGAACTGGCTCCTTATGCTTCGGAATGGGATGCTCAGAAGATATTTCCGAGAGACGCAATTGCCAAAGCCGGAGAATTAGGTTTTTGCGGTGTGTACACCAGTGAAGATGCCGGAGGTCTGGGATTATCACGATTAGATGCTGCCATTATATTTGAAGAACTTGCAGCAGCCTGTCCTTCTACTACCGCCTACATTACCATACACAATATGGTTTCATGGATGATTGATGAATTTGGGAATGAAGAGATCAGAAAACAACTATGTCCGGATTTGTCATCAGGCACATTATTAGGTTCTTATTGTCTTACAGAGCCAGGTTCCGGTTCTGATGCTGCAGCCCTAAAAACTACGGCAGTAAAAAAAGGCAGCAAATACATTATTAACGGAACGAAAGCATTCATCTCCGGAGCCGGCGAAAGTGATATACTTATTGTAATGGCCCGTACGGGAGACTCTGGTCCTAAAGGAATCAGTGCATTTGTAATACCTGCTAATTCTGAAGGGATCAGCTTTGGCGAAAAAGAGAAAAAATTGGGTTGGAATACCCAGCCGACACGCTTTGTCTTCTTTGATCATGTGGAAGTAGATGAGAAATATCTTTTAGGTGAATTGGGGCAGGGATTTAAAATAGCATTGAAAGGTCTGGATGGCGGCCGTATCAACATCGGAACATGTTCTGTAGGAGCTGCACAGGGAGCTATTAACCAAGCCCGAAAATATATGCATGAAAGACTTCAGTTTGGAAAATCATTGGCTCAGTTTCAATCACTGCAGTTTAAAATTGCTGACATGGCAACAGAATTGGTGGCAGCCCGTCAGATGGTGCTTTTGGCGGCTTTCAAATTAGATTCTAAAGACACGAATGCTACTACTTACTGTGCTATGGCAAAACGTCTGGCAACCGATATGTGTTTTAACATCTGCAACGAAGCATTACAAATACTGGGCGGATATGGATGTACACAGGACTTTCCGGTGGAACGTCTTATGCGGGATGCCAGAGTGCATCAGGTGGTAGAAGGAACCAACGAAATTATGAAACTGGTGATTTCAAGGAAGATTTTAGAAGAAGGAGACATGATACAAATCCGTTAATTCAAAAGATTAAAAATGAGTTTAGTACTAACAGAAATAAAAAATAAAGTCGGGATCATCACCCTGAATTCCGAAAAGACACTCAATTCGCTTTCATTAGAAATGATTGAAGAACTGAAAGCTGTTTTGGAAGACTGGAAAACAGCTGATGAAGTAGTCTGTCTGTTCATTCAGGGAGCCGGTGAAAAAGCTCTTTGCGCCGGAGGAGATGTAAGAAAGCTGCATGATGCTATTATTGAACAGCAAAGCGTTGATGAAACAAAAGTACCCCAGCTGTGTTTCGATTTCTTTTTCAAGGAATATCAGGTAGATTATGCTATCCATACTTATCCGAAACCCATTATTGTCTGGGGACACGGAATTGTGATGGGTGGAGGAATCGGAATTATGGTAGGAGCATCCCACCGTATTGTGACCGAAAGAAGTAAGCTGGCAATGCCTGAAATTACTATCGGTTTATATCCGGATGTTGGCGGTACATGGTTTTTAAATAAAATGCCTTCCGCTTATGGAATTTATCTAGGATTAACGGGTGCCAGATTAGATGGAGCAGACTGTAAGTTCTTGGGATTGGCAGACTATTACGTTTCTTCCAATTCAAAAGAAACCTTATTAAATATGCTTAATCAGGCTCAATGGAATGGAAATAACCATCAAACGGTTTCTGTAATTCTGGAAAATATCTCCAAAGAAACAGATATCCCCGAGTCACAGGCACAGAACCATCATTTATTCATCAAAAATTTTGAAGGAGTAGATTCTTTAGAACAGTTTAAAGAAATTTTACTGCAATATCCTGATAAAGATGAATGGATCAATCCAGGAATAAAAAGCTTTGAAGCAGGCTCTCCAAGTTCAGCACATATTATCTTCAGACAATTAAAAGAAGGTAAAAATTTAAGTTTGGAAGAAGTCTTTCAATCTGAATTAAACTTATCGTGCCAATGCTGCATCCATCCGGATTTTGCAGAAGGCGTAAGAGCATTGCTTGTAGATAAAGACCAGTCTCCAAAGTGGCAGCCTGTAACATTAAATGATATAACCAAAGAATGGGTAGACAGCTATTTTACTCCGCTTTGGTCCGGTGAGGAACATCCATTAAAAAACTTAGGAAAAAAAGATTAAATATGTCAAATATAGCATTCATAGGATTAGGAAATATGGGTGGTCCCATGGCCATCAACCTTGTACAAAAAGGTCATAACGTTACCGGATTTGATCTTTCCCCATCAGCTTTGGAAATACTGGTTTCAGCAGGCGGACAGATATCCGATTCTGCTCTAGCTGCTGCGAAAGACGCGGATGTCATTATCTCCATGCTTCCATCTGGTAAACACGTTGCGGAACTCTATTCTGAAGAGTTTATCAGCCAACTGAAACCTGATACATTGATCATCGACAGCAGTACTATTGATGCCGTAACTGCCCGCTCTGTTGCTGAACTGGCCACATCAAAGGGATGTAAAATGATCGACGCACCTGTTTCTGGCGGTACTGCAGGAGCAAAGGCAGGAACATTAACCTTTATCGTTGGTGGTAAAACCAAAGACTACGAAAAGGCAAGACCGATACTCAAATGTATGGGACAGAATATTTTCCATGCCGGGGATTCCGGAGCGGGACAGGTAGCAAAAATCTGTAATAATATGTTGCTTGCCATACATATGATCGGAACTTCAGAAGCTATCAATTTAGGAGTTCGTCACGGATTAGAGCCGAAAATACTAAGTGAAATCATGCAGAAAAGTTCCGGTAGAAACTGGTCGCTGGAAGTCTATAATCCATATCCCGGAGTGATGGAAAATGCACCTTCATCAAGAGAATACTCGGGAGGTTTTGCAGTAGATTTAATGACAAAAGACTTAGGATTGGCAGCAGAAGCAGGCCTGGAAACCAGAACCTCTACCCCATTAGGAAATGCTGCTTTAAACCTTTACAGAATCTGGAGTGAAGCCGGAAATGGCACGAGCGATTTTTCAAGCATTATTCAATTCTTAAACAAACATCAGTAATCATGAATTTTGAAACACTACTATACCAGCAGGAAGGATATATTGGCACCTTAACCATTAACCGCCCGCAGGCTTTAAATGCTTTGAATGAAACGGTTTTAAAAGAGCTGAAAGCATTTGCTGAACAAATCCAATCCAATAAAGACATCCGTGTTTTAATCATTACCGGATCCGGAGAAAAAGCTTTTGTTGCGGGTGCCGACATCAAAGCAATGCAAGGGATGCCCCCAAAGGAAGCAACCGATTTTTCTGTTATGGCTCAAACCGCTTTCAACTCTATTGAAGCATTACCATTGGCCGTGATCGCAGCAGTAAACGGTTTTGCATTAGGTGGCGGGTGCGAACTGGCTTTATCCTGTGACATCATTCTGGCCAGTGAAAAAGCAAAATTCGGATTACCAGAAGTAACTCTTGGATTATTACCCTGTTTTGGAGGAACACAACGTTTACCGAGAGCTATCGGACTATACAAAGCCCGGGAAATGGTATTCTCCGGTGAATTTTACTCAGCAGAAACCTGTAAAGAATTGGGATTTGTAAACCGTGTGATTGCTCCTGAAGAATTATTGAATGAAGCCCAGAAATTAGCATTAACAATTGCATCAAGAGGTCCTGTAGCCGTAGCGAAGGCAAAACAATCATTGAATACAGGTGTAGAATTACACATTACAGATGGTTTGCAACAGGAAGCCATTTTATTCGGGGAATTATTCGACACGAAGGATCATCACGAAGGTATTGGCGCATTTATAGAAAAAAGAAACCCTGATTTTAAAGGAGAATAAAAGATAAAATAATTTTAAAAGATATATTTGATTTTTAGGAGGCTGGTCTGTTTTTGTTACCGGTCTCCTTTTTTTACTTCCCAAAAATACTTGTCATACAATCAAATTGTCATAATTTTGTTCTTCCTATTCAAATTCTATGAAAAATTTTAATCTCATTATCGCCAGCTGCTTCTTTGTCTCGGTTATATCGTGTACAACAACGGCACCAGTTTCAAAGACTTCTACAGACAATACACCTTATCAAAACCTTGGACGTGACGGGAAGATATACGCCGCTTTTTATCAGCAAAGGGCCGCAGAATATGAAGCATTGTGTCTTCAGGCGTACAATATTGCCACGCTTCGTCTGGATGAAGCTTTATCGCAGAAATCTGACAAACCTTTAGCCATTGTTTCTGATATTGATGAGACCTTTCTAGATAATTCTTATTACGCTGTTGAGCGTTCAAAAATGGGAAAGAATTATGATCAGAAAACATGGGAAGAATGGACCGCAAAAGGTATTGCCACTCCGCTTACAGGTTCTCAGAAATTCTATCAGTATGCCGCCAGCAAAGGAATTCAGGTATTTTATGTGACCAACCGTGTGGAACAGGAGCGCGAAGGAACTTTAAAGAATTTAAAAAAATACAATTTTCCAATTCAAAGCGATGCCAACCTTATCCTGAGATCCAAAGAAAGCAGCAAGGAAACCCGAAGAAAAGATATTGCTAAAAATTATAATATTGTTTTGCTGCTAGGCGATAATCTTGCCGATTTCTCAGATATATTTGATAAAAAATCAGAAACAGATCGTTCTTCAGCAGTAAAGAATTCAGCTAATGATTTTGGTAAGAAATTCATAATTATACCTAACGTTGGTTATGGAGATTGGGAATCATCATTTTATCAATACAAATATGATTACACGGATCAGCAGAAAAACTCAATGATGTACGATGCAGTAAAATCTAATCCTTAAATAAAATCTAAACTGTAGATATAAGAACGAAAAACCTCACAATATTGTTGTGAGGTTTTTTTATATGTTTTCATAAAGTAGAAAGGCAAGAAATGATGAAAGTTGTCAGGAGACTAATCAATTGACTGCTTTCTCCAAGCTTCCGTCAAAATATTTATGCGACTCCTTTTATTTTTGTTCCGTTCTTAGCTGCTTCGATTTTCTTATTATTTCTAAGCTCACGTTTCATTTTGCGATAGTCCCAGGGAGCGAGAGCGTTACTATCCTGCCAAAGTCCCACTTTTTTAAGCTTTGCAGTTTCCTGAATTTTGCCCAGAGAAGCATCTTTTGAGTAGGAAAAATACCACCATCCCAATCCTGCTTTGATAAGCTCTTTAGAAAGGTACTTCCCATCATCATAATACACTTTCGCAATAGACCTTCCATAACGGTCAGTAGTCGTTTCAACAAAGCTTACCGTTTTTCCGAATACCTGCGCAGAAGTAAACTGCTTTGCATTTTTACCGAACGCTTGTCCACTTTCCGGACAATCAACTTCGGCTAATCTGATCTTTTTTTGTTGATTTCCTTTTAACAGTAAAGTAATGGTATCTCCGTCTGAAATTTTAATCACTTTTCCGGTAGTCTGTGAGAATAGAAATACAGGGAAAAGTATGTACAGCAGCATTAATCGTTTCATGGAGCAAATATAGGGATTAGTAGTTCTTGTTTAATTAAAAAACCTCGCAAATGCGAGGTTTTTTATACTATCAAATTAAGTTATTTGATTTTTTTTCACCTCAAAGTCGGGAGACTTTGCGGAGCAGGAGCCGGAAATTAGGAAGTTGACACTAACATAGCATCTTCTATTTCCCAATAATTATCATGCAATCTTAGTTTAAATACAGCATTTCTACCGTAATAATCTTTTTTTATACGATGGTCAACAAAAACTAATGCTCTTTTTTTTGAAGTATCGAATACAATCTCTGAAAAATAGACAACACCTATCTCACATTCATTTGTATGTTTATCATACTCTGCCAGATCCAGGACTTTTGCGGTACACAAATTAAATTGATTTGCTTTTATAGAACTTCGTATGCTTAAATTTTTAATATCTGGACTATTAGAAAAGTCTTTAAAAGAATCCTTCGTTCTGATTATGCGTCTTAAATAAACCTCGGTATTATCTGTCCCGAAATATGTATTTTTACTTTTAGTAGAATCTATATACAAATTGCAAAATTTTTCAGGATGATTAAAAATTTCGTTGTGCGCTTTTGTCTTCTCTTCGATATATAAATCATCATCGTGAACTCTTAAACTATCAAAATATCTTTTTTCACCTAAATAATCTTCTCTAAAAAAATAAGGTATCAACTGATCTGTTAAATCATTATATAGTTTTACATTAGTATCGGTTGATTGACTTACACATTTCTTCATTTCCTCTTTACAATTCGTAATTAATAAAGAGGATAATAAAATCATAACTATCTTAGTTTTAAAATTCATACTATTTGAAAATTTTAGATTAATAACATCCTCTTACTCGCAAATTATCTTTTGGTTTTTTATAATTATCTAAAATAGATGGTTTTTTTTCTGATTTCAAGTCCCTGATTTGACGTTGTTGCCTAAAGTCTTTTGCTGCATTATTCCTCCTAATTCCATCAAACTTTTCACTAATTATATCACGATCAGAAGCAGAAAATTGAGTATCTGTTCTAAAATAAATAATTTCCCAATTATCTCCTGCATCTGACCTACCACTTTTTGATTTAAGACTCATCTTAAAAAGTGGTTCAGATTCCTTGGAATGATGGTCAATTGCATAGTCTGCCCAATGACCACCTTCATGAATTATTATTTCTGCTAAATTATCAATATACTTTTTATTTCCTTTATTTTTTGAAACCGTATTTACTACGCAGAATCTATTTTAATAACATTGGGATCACCACCTGGATCAAAACTCGCCAAATCAAGTAAACTTTCATTCATTATAACAGTGGGCCCATCTCCATCTCTGAGCATTGTTTGTATCATTTTATCATTTACACCAAATCTATTTTTAAACGCTTCTCGAAATTCTGAATCTCGAAACACCGCTTTTATAGTTTTTATTGCCGCTGTATATAATGCTCCAGTATTGTTTCTCCGAATGGTAAATTTAAGAAAAACAGTGTTGTCTGAGCACTGAATAAATAACATTACAAATGATAAAGACGATTCTTAAAGTACAAAACCTCGCAAAATGCGAGGCTTTGTATAATATTAAATTATTTACTTTTCATCTAGAAGTCAAGAGACTTTATAGAGCGTTTTTTTGTTTGTAAAATGTTAATTCATTTGATAACCATTATTCTAAAGGAACAAAAGCTTGACATTCTTCTGAATATTTAACTATATAATAAGAATTAATACCTTTAATACTATAAGTTAGAACAATATCATTTGGGTCAAATTTCATATTATCATAATACCAAATTGTTACTTCATTTCGAGTAGTATTAAATAATACATAAGCTTTGTTTTGTCTTGAATTAATTTTATTTAAAAAGATAAATTCTCCAATATGACAATCTCCATAATTTTCTACTTCTTTAAAATATTTTTTAAACTTGAAATTACTCTTAATAAAATCATTGGGTAAAAAATTCAAAAAGGGTATTTTAACTAAAAATGATTTATAATATTCCAAATCATTTAATTTATTCTTATTAATTGTTTTGATACTGTAATAAACAATATTTGTTTTTAAAAAATTAAAATTATCTTGTAACTTATTATTTTTTAATTCAATACAATCCAAGGATATATTTTTTTTTGTTAAACTACTACCCTCTATAATTACACTTGGTAGATTTTCTAATGTTTTTGATTTTTGTTCTTTCTGTGGAGGTACTTTATGACACTGAGATAACACTATCAAACAAATTAAACATAAAAAGGTTTTCATATTATTAATAATTTTTAGGTTGTGGTTTTTTTGCCGAATCCCTCATTTTCAATACATTACCATAGTTTGAAGCTCCACCTCCATTATAGTTTTTACTTGCATTATCCCATGTCTTTCCACCTGTCCATTTTGTTTTTCCCTTACTTGTTGTAAGTCCTTTTTGATACATCAATCCAATACCAGCACTAACTGATTGTTCTGGAGTAGCTCCCCCTCCTTTTGTTAGTCCAAATTGAGTTTTATGTCCATTTGCCCAGTCATTTGAAAATACACTATAATAAACATTTGCTTGCATAATATCGGATTTGGGGTTATTTAGATCATTAGGGTTTTCATCATATGTTCCCATCATAGATTCTTGCATGATTGTAGCTTTGACTAAAGTGGGATCTAAATCTGGTACTGTAGATGCGTCATCAATACTTAACCCATTTGTATGTTTAGGAGTAATACCCGCATTTTTGTATTGATTAAAATATCCAGTTTCTGACGCTATTAAATAATCATATTTTTGATAAATTGATCCAGTAGTATTACCTCCTCCTTTTTCTTGTATTATATTGGGCATTACCGCTTCTATCCATCCTTTTCCTCCGTTTGCCGTCAAACCACTTACTGCAACACTTTTTGCATTAATATCAATCATATAGGTCTTAAAAACTGTATTACTTTTAATCCTATGAATTTCTCGACCATTAACCCCCATAAAAACAATGTCATTTGGAGCTTGTCCGTCTGGGTCAATAAATCTGATAGGATTATCAAATGTATAAACATAGGGACTCCAACTTGGATATTTTTCGGCTAATGGATCTACCCCATACCAAATACTTGCTCTCGGATTATAATATCTCGCTCCGTAATAATATAACCCTGTTTCTCTATCCAATTCTTTTGCATTGAACTTATATGGGTTATCATATACTCCTGTTCTCTGCTCCAGCATCGTTTCTCCGAATGGTAAATTTAAGAAAAACTGCGTACTCTGAGCACTGGAATTGGTAACAAATGTTGCTGTTCCCAAATGGTCATTATGTAAATAGTACAATCCTAACTGGCTGGTTGGTCCGTTTAAAGTATTCAGCTCTGCTAAGGAAATATCACCTACTCCTGCTTTTTCAAGATACGTTTTGAAATCAACAGAAGGATCAGGTTCTCTCATTGTTGTTCCCTGATCAGATGTTCTGAGATTTAGAGGAACAAAAATATTGCTTCCATCCATCACTCTGCTGGCAAAGCGGGTTGCTCCTTCAAAATAATGTTTGGTGTACTGTCCGTTTAAGGATACCGTTACATATGGATTAGGATATAAAGTATAATCAGTTAAGCTTAAGCTACCCGGATCTACCAATTCTCCGTTCTGATACAGCTGAGAACTTCCATGAAGGTTATACTTTATCGTTCTTTCTCCTTTGTCGTCGTATGCATAATACTGATATACTCCGGAGTCGTCACTGTAAAATGCTTTCAGACGATCCTGCTCATCCCAGAACATCTGCTTGGCACCAAATTCATCAACATGTTTAATGGTATTCCCATTATCATCATATTCGAAAAGTTGCTGCGTACCACTGATATTACCATCAATAATCGTCTTCACTTTATGAGTTTCCGGAATATAC
The DNA here is from genome assembly GCF_031324065.1 of Chryseobacterium metallicongregator. Taxonomy (NCBI): domain Bacteria; kingdom Pseudomonadati; phylum Bacteroidota; class Flavobacteriia; order Flavobacteriales; family Weeksellaceae; genus Chryseobacterium; species Chryseobacterium metallicongregator. Next base: position 46,831 of record NZ_JAVIXS010000007.1, on the reverse strand, counting down.
TTATAATTATTAGCGTAGGTATTCAGTGGTTCCGGCTGCTGGTCGATCTGATGCACCTGTTCCTTCAATACAATTCCTCCACTTTCGTTATATGTTATCTTTCTAAGCTCAAAATGTGAATTACTTTGCGCATATGGAGAAGTATTGGGTGTTGTAGGAGTTCCTCCTTTATCATTAAGCCCCATATCACTTTCCGTACCAATCAATCTGTTTAAAGTATCATATCCATATTTAAAAGCATAGGTTCCTCCCATCTGATTCGGAGTTACTCCTACGTCATTGGCAAGACGGATAATATTTCCTCTCTTATCATATTCATAGCTGTTGGATAAAAATGCATTGGAATTGCTCCATAACCCAAAGTGATTTAACCTTCTGTTGGTAGCAATATATGAATAATCTGTTCTTGTTCCATTTCCATAGTTGGCTGCTGTTCTCTGCTCATAAAGGTCATATTTGATATTCTGAATATAATTATAACTTCCGTTGGTTACCGTTTTAAGATTTCCTCCCAGGTCATAACTGTAAGTAAGCTGCTCTCCATCCGGATAGGTCAGTTTTTTCAAACGGTTCCAGCTGTCATAGACATAATCCGTTTTGAATTCCATAGTCGGAATATTGTAACCGAATATTCTGCGGGTTTCTGATATTACTTCACCCAGCTTACCATAATTATAAGTAGTATATCCTGTTCCATCTGTTTTTGTTATAATTCTTCCGGAATTATTTCCTGAATTGGCAGGCATATAATTGTAATGAACGTTATTAGGATTAGTAACTCCGCTCGGAAGATCAGGAAGTATAATATCTGTCAGTCTGCTCTTATCATATTTATAATGAATCTGATGGGTTTGTATAGTGGGATCATTTGCCAGATTTGGAGTTCCAAACCAGATAAGATGTCCCGCAGAATCATATACATAAGTAGTAAGTCCTTTATCAGGATGTAACATTTCTGTTCTTCTTCCGGCAAGGTTATACTTATAGGTCGTCTTAATACCTTGCGGATCAGTTACCATAAGCAGTTCACCTATTGTATTGTATTCAAATTTTGTAGACAGCGGGTCACTATTCAGGTAATTTATTTTCTCAACAACCTGTCCCTCCACATTAGCAAAGGTTTCCGTTTTCATAACATCAAACTCTTCTGTAGTTTTAAGCAGGTTTCCTTCAATCTGATAGGTAAGATTCTTCATCACTCCATCTTCATCCTTCATACTGTTAATCCTGTCTGAATGATCATAACTATTTCTTACTACATTCTGAGCAATTGAAAGGTTAAGATTATCTGTCATCTGATCTTCCTGTACCGGATGATATTGTTCTATTGTTCTTCCGAATACATCAAAAACAGATCTTCCTGAAACAGATCTTTTTTCCACACCACTTACATCAATATCTTTCTTCACCTGTATTACTCTTCCCATAAAATCTGAATAAGAGTCTGTATTAATCAGGTTATTCGGATGGTCTGCATCATAATGAGAGGTTCTGGCACGGAATATTTTAATATTCTGATCTGAACTCGGCATACCATAATGATCATAATAATAAGAGTGAGTTATTGTAGAAATATTTGCAGGACTATAAGGTTCAATGATGGATATAGCCCTTCCATAGTCATCATATCCATATTGTATTACATTTCCTGTTATATCTGTACTTTTTGTTAAAACATCCAAATAAAGATTATACTGTCCAAAGGAAATATATCCAAAGGCATCTGTTGTTCTTATTACATACTTACCTGTTTCATCATCATATTCGTAGGATATGGAATATCTGTTCTGTGATTCATCAGGCGGATAAGTTACCGTTTTAACATTACCGGAAGGTTCATAAGTATAATCAGTTATGATATCCTGAGAGCCATCAAATACGATATATTTTCCGACATCTCCTGTATTAACGTTTATATCCTGGGTTTTTCTCTTCCTTAAAAGAGTAGAACCTGTTCCGTCATATACATTGATCTCTTTTGGTACTGCGATCATATTTTTATTCAGTCCGGTCCAATAAGTGATCACAGATTTATAGGAATTGGTAGGGCTGGTATAGGTATAATTTGAAACCAATCCGGTATTGTAATCATACTCCATTTTTTCCGTAGTCTCTATTTCACCACCATTTTCAAATCTCGTATTGATCTTTGTATTCAACAGAACGGTAGCCATTTTTCTACCTTCTGTTCCTCCGTTATCAAAACTTTCAGCTAAGTAATTAGGGTCTATTTTGGTTGTATTATCTTTAAATTTATATAAACGATAGTTATAGATCACTTTGGAAATTAACTCATCATTTCCCGAAAGGATTTTACTTTGTTTAATTAATCCGTTTAAGAAATAACTTGTGTTGTAATACGTATCCTCAGTTTTACGGTAAGGATTCCCATCGATATTGATTTCTTCACGTATTACTTTTCCAAAACCAAAATTATCTCTTTCCCTTCTGTCATATCTGGAATTTTCAAATTTATATTGGGTTACAATATCTTTTTCTGTACTGGAAAGCGTATAGTCTGTACTAAAAACATCCGGGTTTAATATTTTAACCTCTTTAACCACCAGTTTTGCATGTGGATCCTCATAGTTTGGTTGTGTAAACTGATAGTCTATAGTGTACTTCCCTTTGGTTATATTTTGAGTAACAGATTTCAGTTTATTGGTTTTTCCAATCAAAGAATAGTTAACTGTAAATCCATTACTGTTATCTACTACAAGATCAACAAATCCATCTCCGTTCATATCTCTGAAAGCCTTTTGAGTATCAGAAACATTGATCCCCAAGTTGGCCGTAGCTCCTGCTCCTACTTTTATGAAAAGATTCAGAATCGGAACAGGAGGAATAATCGGGATAGGTCCTATATTTACCATAAAGCTTCCTCCGAAAGAGAAATAGCCATTATATGAGCCACTTTCTTCAGTAAAATCTACATTTCCTACTGTTTTAAGCAATGGAACAGCTGTATCAAATTTATGCCCTAAATTATAGCGAACATTGGTCCATTTAGTACAACCTGGCAATAGATCGCAATTTTTCACCTCAAGAATATCAATTAAACCATCTCCGTTGATATCTTCATATACAACATCTGCAGTCCCCTTTGAAGCTGAACCGCCTAAGCTTGCACTGATACCAAATCCAAAGCTGCTCAAGGCACCCATATTTGCTGAAGAACCTAACCCTCCACCTATAGAAATATTTTCACTTCCTATCGGGTGAGATCGGTAAGTAAGCATATTTTCAACAGGCTTCCGCGTTAACAGCTTTTTCCCTAGATTGAGCATTACACCCATATTCAGATCGCCTCCATCTACCACTCTGTCAGGAAGTCCATCTCCATTAATATCCATCCAAAAACTTCTCCCTGAATCAAATGAGTTAAAATATTTAGTAACTCCTGCACTAGCAGATCCGGACCCAGACCATGGCATAGAAGAATCCCCTTTTGAAGTAGTGCCCAACAGACCATTTACACTAATTCTTCCGCTAGCAGAAAAAAGGTTATAAGAGAATCCCAGAGAATTCATCTTCTGATAGGTATTGGAATCCGTAGGAAAACCTCCCGATGGTACCAGGTTTATATCATCTAAACTTCCGACTGAGTTTGTCATCTGAATAGACTCAGGATATACCATATCAGGATACCCGTCTCCATTTATATCAGAGAAAGTCTGAGTTTCAATACTTCCCTTTCCCCATGGTACAGTTTCTGATTCGGCTTCAGATATTCCTACACCTCCTACTGATACATTTAGTGTATTCGTTGTATTACGGGTATAGCTGCTCTGTTTTCTACTGATAGCCTTCATTGTGGTATCCAATGAAAGTACTTTTGTCACCAGAGTTGTAGGTGTTACCGATGGTGTATTAGGTATAGGATTATTGAAATAATTGACAGTTTCATCATCCTTGAAAGAACTTGCAGAAGCAAACTGATTCTCTCCGGCTCCCACCCAAATGCTTTTAACAGTATAGTTACCTCCTGTATTTACCAGTGAACTATGTGGTTTCATAGGAGAAACAAATTGGGAAACTGTATTATTTCCTGTATTAGGGTTCGCATTAGGTAAGTTATCAATACACTTAGCCAACTCCTCTGCACTTAAAGGAGGCTGCTGAATACATTGTGGATAAGTATTTTGAGCTGCATTACCCGGAGTCATAGTTTCTGCTTCAATTGGTTTTCCATACGTGTACCCTTCTATAATTCCCGGATTGTATAAAAATTGTCCCCAGTTATTATAGACAGCAGTTTTCGGGTTATACATTGCTGTATTTACCGAAGTTGGCGGTACAGAGGTAATCAGCTCACCACTTCCATAAATTTTGAATGGTTTCCCCTGGAAGTATTGAGAATATTTATTGAATAAAGCGTAATCACCATCAGTTTTACAATACACCTGAATATTAACAAGATGAGGTTGACCAAATTCCGGTATTGTTAAATCTCCCTTATAAAAGCTGATAGGACTTATTCCCGGAACATCAAATCCACCAATCATATCCTCTTCTTTAATCACGGAGTTAGCTCCGTTAGCAGCTACAGTTACTTTTCTTTTCCCCATCACCGTTGATCCGGTTTTAATTACGTAATAAAACGTTCCGGTTGAAAGAGTAGAAAAGTTTGTAACACCTTTGTCTATCTGAACACCAAAAGCTCTTTTTCCACTAACGATATTAGGATTATCCTGAGTATTTCTAATATCTATCCTTGCTCTTAGTTGTGTTACTGCATATGAAGGATATTGAGCAACCGGATACAAATCTAAGTTAACTGATGCATTATTATTTGAAACAGCATTATAATGTACTTTGATTTTATCTTTCCAGTTGCTGCTGAAGAATGATGTATGAGAATCAGATTCTACAATAAACTTCAAGTATACTGGTTCACTTGAATTCACATTCAAAGTACCTGTAAAAGCTTCAGTACTGAATGGATCATATGACTGAATATATTCAGAAGAATGGAGCACTGTAGCTGCACCAGTAGCTGCATTTTCTGCAATCACTTTAAAGGTAAAGTTATCTGTACTAGAGGTAAAGTTAACACTTTCCACTGTAATATTTGCTGTTCCCGTACCATCCAGATACACTGATGATAATAAATTATTGGTCAGGAAATTACTTCCATAATTTCCATTATTCAGCTTAAACTGATCCTGAAATACAAACTTGCTTGACAATGGGGATCCGGTTGAGGGATCAACATAAATAACTTCCGGATTAGAGTTTACCTCTAAATTCTTATTCTGGCTTTTATGCAATCTTATGTATACTTTCTCACCACTTTTTACAAAAATCCTGTTGGAACTATTAGCAGCTCCTACCTGATTGGATACTGTATTATTTCCCGGTGAAATGGCATTCATTTCTGTATAATAATCATTGTACTTCGAGATCGAAATATTTTTCGCAAGGCCACCAGGGGTAAGTTCAGTAAGATAAACTCTTGTATTAACAGAAGAACCCGAAGGCGCGTAAGGAGCTTCCACCGAATAATACATTTTTATGGGTAAATCACCCTGATCTCCAGTATAAGAAGGTACGGATATATTATCTTTAATCGTGATATACCCATCCTGTGAAGCTATCCATACTTTTACAACATCAGTAATGGGTACTGCCGGAATATCTGGAGTAACAATAGGATCGTCCGGAGGTAAGACCGGAGGTGCAATTGGCTTGTCCTTCACTACCATATTTTCTGTAAATTCAGAATGTATGGTCATTTCAGGCTGTTGTGAGATCTTATTATATTTATTAAACCAGACCTGTCCATTATTGACAACATCAACTAATCCGTCAGAGTTAGCATCAATCAGATAGGTAGATGTGGTTCCTCTGGATGTAGATTTAATCTGGGATCTACTGTATACTGTAGCTCCCATATCCCATCCTGAATTGTTGGTCTTGGTTTCGGTATAGGTAAAGTTGTTGTTATAATTTAATAAGGGTTTGGCTGGTAAAAAAGATAAATGACCGTCCTGATCCAGTTTTCCCTGACTGAATTTCAGTTGAGAAGAGGTTCTGTAGATCATATCCTGAATACCATCTCCGTTAAAGTCAATAAGCTGCTGGGCATTCTTTGCTTCAGCCGTGGAATATCCAAAAGGGAACCCAAACATCAGGTGTCCATATGCGTCATTGGAAGAATAAAAGAAATTCAACCCAGCAGCCGGTCTAAAGTTTAATCCATTTTCAGAGGAAATATTTCCATTGATTTTGGATGGTTTCAGAAGATTTTCGATCAGTCCATTATAGACATTTTCAGAATTCTGTACCTGCACCTGAGTATCAGGTCCAAATATCTGATTATTTTCTACCTGGTTATAGTATTCAAAAGAATAGTCATCAACAATAGGAAGCGGATTCACGATCTTAATATTGTATACCTGACTGTATAATCTTCTTAACCTTGTTTTATTAAATTGTCCATCTTCGTATTCTGCTCCATAGGTTCGTATTTTTTCTGTCTTATGTTTTATATCAATAGCTTTTAAAAGATATGGTTCCACTCTTTTTACTCCCTGCTTTGCATTGATATTGATATCTTTTCTACTAATTCCGGTTTCAGCAATAAAATTAACACTGTAATCCTGATTTTTTCCGTAAGTTATTTTTTGAATATGAAAATAAACTCCTCCGGTTAGGGCATTAGTTGATCCAAGATCTAATATATTTTTCTGATAGGTAAACATCATTTTATTACCATTACTGTCTTCTATCATTCTTAATCCCCAATGAACAATCTGGCCTTCATCATTTTTTATAACAGAATTATCACTTCCGCCATAATAACTCTTAGTACCATCTGTAGAAGTTACTATCCATGAATAATCAGAAGGTGTATTCCCTTCTCTTTCTATAAGAGTAAAATCATGGTTTTTTCTGAGATAAAATTGTTTTTTCCCTGTCGAATTACGTACCTGCCTTGCTGTTGTAATATCTGTAGAGGTCTCACTTGTATTATTATGTCTGTGTGGCAGATAACCATTAGGATAAACAAGCATTTCCCCATCTAAAGTATACAGTTCCGTTTCCTGGGCACCAAACTTAGGTGTTCCCCATCTGGTATCTACTGAGATCGCCGATAATCCCTGAAGATCCCATCCTTCACCCATCCATCCGTTACCGGCACCACTGTTGTATCCTATTGCTAAAGAAGGCTGTAATCCTCCCAAACCAGCAGGAACTTTGATAGGATAATTCATATTGGCATCTCCTTTTTGGCTTGCAGTAGGAGCATTCATCAGCTGCATTCCTGCCATTGGATCTGCTGCTTTTAATCCGCTGATACTTGTTGGTGAAAAAGCTGTTGTCTGGGGAGATTCCGGAGCGGAAATAATTCCGTTGATATAATCATGGTCTCCATCTCCTTCTACCATTACCGTTTTATTTTTCTCATCAACAACTGATTTATCCGAAACCCATTGTTTTTTAGCATAATCAAAGTGGAAAACCTTAATATCTTTAGGAGAAAATAATCCCAGTCTTTTCGTATCATAAGGAATAGTAATCTTAGCCTTTTTTTCCAGCTTCCCTGAGACTAAAGAAAATCTATAGGCAGCATTATTCAGAGTAACATTTTTAAGCCCCTGAGAAACTGCAGGAATATCCTTTTCTCTTAATTTCAGTATTTCTATATAAGCCGACTCTGATGCTCCTTTTTCAATAGAAACATTCATATTTTCATAGCTTATGCTAAACTCCTTATCTTTTGAAATTTCAACTCCTTTCGGCTTTGCGTAGTAGTGATCAACTACTTTAAAAGCTTTTGTAGAAACCGGAATTTTGTAAGTATTGGCTACACCTCCTGCAATAACAGAGAATGAACCAGCTACTTTATTTTCCTCAGAAATTTTGATAACCTTTTCAAATTCACCGTTTTTCACAGCAATAACCTCATTATTAACTACCAAATCTGATAGTGAAGTAGTGTTTCCTTTTACATACAGCTGATCTCCTGACAGCGCAGAAGTTAGATGCAGATTATTTTCTGATCTCTTCTCTTTATCAAAAACGATACGTAGGTTTTTTATTTTATATTTTACTCCCGTAGTCGGTGAAGTGAATAATACCGTGTTGAAACCTGTTTTAATAAGTCCTGAATTAAGAGTTTCTTTCTGATGACTCCATTTTGCACTAGGAATAATAATTCCTCCTCCTATCGCAATATTATGGTTGATAGATCTGGATACTGACTCATGAGAAGCCAGACCAAACAAATCATATTCCAGATAAGCGACTGCATTTTTTTCCACCGACGGAACATCCACCGTAAAAAAGTTATCAGATACCTCATCTTCATCCTGTTCTGTGAAAGCACCAATTGTTCCTTCTTTTTCTTTTGATGGATAAAAACTTTCGCTATTGTTAGCAATAGTATTTCCCAATTCAGAAAATCCTAAATTTTCCTTATCAGAATTTGAAATTCTAAGATCTCCTATGATATTTTTTTGAAGAGATTTTTCAGATTGTACTAATTGATGAGAAGAGCTTTCATCTGCATTCTGATTAAGCGAATCAACCTTTTTATCGGTCCATTTACTCATCAGTTCTTTCTTGAATCCCCGAACCTTCTGCCTGTCCTCTTTGGTGAAGCCTGCAAAAACAAACATACACGCAAAAAAGCATATCAGCAGAAACGATTTCTTCGTAACGGGAAATTGATTCTTATTTATTTTCATGGTATAATTTAATCAACAATTAATTTGAACGTTTTTATAATTTTTTTATCCTGGATAAGATTGATGATATAAACACTCTGAACAGCAAGCTGTCCTGTATAATGGGTCGATTTGCGATCTATATTATCAAGCTTAATAAGTCTTCCTGCCCCATCATAAATGGAAATACCAAGGTTATCCATAGGTGGAAAAGTTACAGTAAAGGTCTGTCCTTTCTTAACCGGATTGGGATAAAGATTAATTTTAGTTTGATTCAGTGATAATTCATTACTGCTCATTGGTAATCCCGAACCAGAATGCTGGGTTTGGCCCATTACATCTTTTTTAGAATCTTTGGTAGGACTCACAGCAAAGGTGAAATGAGCGATATCACCACTATCAAATTCATTAAGAAAATCAACTTTATTAAAAATGATATAACGATCAGTTTCAGCTCCCTGGATTTTTTGAATACTTCCATCAGGCTTTTTCAAAAACAGCCAGTAAGTAGCAGATAATGAATCCGGATTCATTGTTGTCTTCAAAATCCTTACACTATAATCAGTTTTAGAAACCTTATTACCAATAAAATTGATCTCCCAGTTTTTTTGCAGGATATCAAAATTCCCATCATTTTTCAACGCTAATTCTTTGTTATCATCCGACCAAATAACAAACTGATTATTCTCAAAAACAGCCTGATTTTCTACGTTTGTTCTTTCAATAGAATTTTTACCAATTGTTAAAAACTGATCAGCTTGGTTGGAAGATTGTTTTTGATATAATTCATTACCATTATCTCTTCCTAATCCTGTGGGTTTATATTTAAATTCTTTATGTTTTTCAGGATCCCAGATAACCTTTCCATCACTGCTGTAATATTTCCCTTTTTCCAATGAAATTCCGTATTTAATAGAGAGGTAAGAATGTATCTTACCTAGATCTGAAGATTTCGCCTTTCTTGGCAGAAATATAATTTCGTAAAGATTCTGGTCCTCGAATTTGATTTTTATACTGTCTGATTTCTCACGATTAATATCAGCTGCTGCTACAAATGAAAAAATACTGGGTTTTTTTCTAATTTCAACCGTTTTTTCTTTACCTGTTTTAAAGTTGTTGTTGCCCAAGGAAATCTTTTTTTCAGTATTTTCCCATATTAACTCATCCTCCTTCGACCGATGAACAGCTATAAGAGTATGACTCTTATTCTTACTGTATTTAATATATTTCTTAAAAAGTTTGTCCTTGATGCCACAATGAAAATTGAGTAAATTTTCGTCTTTACACTTCGTTACTTCTCGAAGTGTTGGATTGGCTTTTTCCCATAGCTGGGCATCAGATCCTACCAATTGAGAATAAAATAAAGCAGAACACGACAATCCAATTACCGTGAATGCTTTGGAATAAAAAAGTTTATACATGCTGGGTATTTTTGACTACATAAATAGTTAGCAGAAACCAACTGGAGTTTAGTTTGAATAAAATTAACCTTAAAGAAGAAAGCCATCTTTACAGTCCAAGAACAGGATAAAAAGATAAGATGAAAATGGTTGATTTTTTCATAGTATTATTAGTTTTAGTTTTTTTTGCAAATTTACAAAAGAAACAAACACTACGAATTTTTATTTAATAAAATTTTAACAAATTTTATAACACAGAAAACATCTATTAAAAACGAATATTTTTAGAGTTTAAATAAAGAATTATTCAAACTTTAAAAAAATCTCACCAATTAAATGGCATCGCCACATAGGTATTTTCAAAAATAGGTAAGGACAAAACTTCCGTTGGTTGTAGACAGGCTTCTCCCCTCTTCACAATACAGGCTTTAAGTAATTCTCCACGATGATGGTAACCATTTAAGATGAGTGCCTGAATACCATCAGTATCTAAAATCCTGATCAACGTTCGAAATTTATTTGCTGTATCTGTTAATTCAAGGAAACTTAAATCAATATCTGTAAAAGAGACATTTTCATCGGCTACGATCTGAACAAAACGTTGCCCGACATCATATGCAGTCAGATCTTTAAATTTTTCATCCGCAGTTATAAGATTGGTTTCCAGGCAATCCAGATATACTTTTCGCCCACCTGACAAGTAGTTTCGGGTATGCAACTTGGCTGCTTGTAAAATCTCAATATTATTTCTTCTGAAAGCTCTTTTCCATTCATCAATTTTTATTAAAATATCTGCATTTGCATACTCCCATAAAAAAGAATAAACCTTTTGATCAGGAAAAAAATCATCCATTTGAATTCCGTCTTCATGATTATAAAACAACCAGAAGCTATCATAGTTCAATTCACTGTGTTTAAAAAAATTTGAAAGGTAATAATGATGGATATCTCTATATTTCTTCATAAAATACCATGTTTTTTTTGGAAGATATTTCAGTTTTCGATAGAATAATTATAACTCCCAACAGCCAATATTGACAGGCAGAGAAGAATAAGTTTCAACAAAAGCATCATGATCAAAACGATAAAAATAAAAGTCTTCCATATTTATCTCAATTTCCTGTATCGTAATTTCCAGGTGTAAAAAAAATGCAATAAATTCTTTCACAAAATCATTGATATTGATTATTACATCCTCACCAGCACACAATCCTCCATTAATCTGATTATCAGAACAACCGCCTCTTCAATACACTGAACGATCTTCAATAAAAGCAATGATGTTATAATATCATCATACCAGTCAAGTATATGTAATTGAATAATGGTCACTTTTATTTTATTTATTTTTCATCAACATTAATGGTGAACCGGGCTGATCAACTTCATAATTTTGTCATATCCAACCTTCATATAATATCTCTCGTGGGTAGTATAATTGATTAAAAAACATTCATCACAATAAACACTAAACTTTGCAACATATTTCAAATCAGATCCCTTGTAAAATAATAAAATATGATTATTTCCTGCCGGACACTTGGGGCTCGGGGAATATTCTTCATACTTTCCTTTAAAGAACAGAGAGTCCGTTTTCCTACTGGGTTTTAGAGAATCTATAAGCGTAAAATTCAATGTCTTTATTTTCGGATAAAGAATACTGTCCTGATCAGATAATTCACTTATATAGATTTTATTTTTTCCCGCATCAGAATCCCATGGTTCTTTGCTCTGTGTTTATTGATTGTATCGTAGTAATAATAATTAACATTATAAATTCCATTTCTGTAATCTCTGTCAGAATTATCAGAAAGATAAGCTCTGAATTCTCTGTTATTCTTAAACTTCTCAAAAATCTCAGGCTCTACCATAACCATATAATCATCTTCCACAAAAGGTTTATAATCACCATAATAAATATAGCCAACGTGCTTATTCCCAGTATTAATGCTATATATCTGGGAATCTTCAGCCCGTTCTTTTTTAATGCTCATTGATTTGGGTAAACTCAGTGATGTATTTGCAATAGTGTGATTAACAAATTCCTGATTCTTACAGCAAGAATACATCATCATCAGAAAACAGAAGAACAGAAGAAAACGAGCTTCTGTTTTCAAGGCGATTTTTTTATATTTTGGGATAAGAATATTTAATGTGAACAAAAAACAAGAAAATTCTTTCATCATTTTTAAGCGGGCTAAATCAATGGTTATTAACAGGGTAAAGTTAATAAAAAAGGAGGCATAAAAAATTAATTAAAAATTATACCTCATTTTCTTTTTTTATTCCAAAAAGAATTGCAACTTTGCAGCCCTAAAAACGATGTAAAATTCGTTATTGATGACCCTTCGGGGCGTAGCGTAGTCCGGTCATCGCGCCTGGTTTGGGACCAGGAGGTCGCAGGTTCGAATCCTGCCGCCCCGACTTATAAAATTTAGGGTGCGTAGCTCAGCTGGATAGAGCATCTGCCTTCTAAGCAGACGGTCAAAGGTTCGAATCCTTTCGCGCTCACTTAAAGACTTACTGGAAACAGTGAGTCTTTTTTGTTTTTTATTTACCCCCAAACAACCAATGATTAATCAAATTGGATAGACCATCCCGATTTCAATCGGGACGGTCAAAGGTTCGAATCCTTTCGCGCTCACTTAAAGACTTACTGGAAAACAGTGAGTCTTTTTTGTTTTTATTTACCTTCAAACAACCAATGATTAATCAAATTGGATAGGCCATCCCGATTTCAATCGGGACGATAAAGGTTCGAATCCTTTCGCGCCCACTTAAAGACTTACTGGAAAACAGTGAGTCTTTTTTGTTTTTGCTCAGGCCTGGATAAAAGTTGTCCATTTTAGTGAGTGATAATAAAAATAATGTAAGAATATGATTCTTAAATAAGTATAAGTATTCAAAGAAGATTCACGAAAAAATAATTAAAAATTATTCCTGATTTTATTTTTTTATTCCAAAAAGTATTGTACCTTTGCAACCGCAAAAACGAAGTAAAATTCGTTACAGATGACACCCTCGGGGCGTAGCGTAGTCCGGTCATCGCGCCTGGTTTGGGACCAGGAGGTCGCAGGTTCGAATCCTGCCGCCCCGACTTACAAATTTAGGGTGCGTAGCTCAGCTGGATAGAGCATCTGCCTTCTAAGCAGACGGTCAAAGGTTCGAATCCTTTCGCGCTCACTTAAAGACTTACTGGAAACAGTGAGTCTTTTTTGTTTTTTATTTACCCTCAAACAACCAATGATTAATCAAATTGGATAGACCATCCCGATTTCAATCGGGACGGTCAAAGGTTCGAATCCTTTCGCGCTCACTTAAAGACTTACTGGAAACAGTGAGTCTTTTTTGCTTTTTATTTACCCCCAAACAACCAATGATTAATCAAATTGGATAGACCATCCCGATTTCAATCGGGACGGTCAAAGGTTCGAATCCTTTCGCGCTCACTTAAAGACTTACTGGAAAACAGTGAGTCTTTTTTGTTTTTATTTACTCTTAAACAATCACTAATTAATCAGTTTGAATAGAGTATCCGATTTCTTCGAATCCTTTTGATTATACAAAAAGCCTCACAATAAAAATTGAGAGGCTCTTTTTATTTACACATAACTTTTTACTAAAGGTGCGTTTAAAAATGTATTTTTTTACAATCAATTAATTACGGCATTCCTCCCTTTTGAGGACACGCATTAATTTAAATCAACTGAAATTTAAATTGCATGCTCAAGTAATTTCAGTTTTAGATACCTTTCTCTAAACATCCATTAACCTTATCAGAATATTCTCAATTGATTTTTAACCATTAAGTAATCATAATTTTGTAAGCGATAATGTATAAACAGGAGCTCCATAAGAATCTGCAAGCTTTACTGAACTTAAAGAAGATCCCTGTAAAGTACCAGCACCATCTTTTGTTCTGTAAAAATTGAGTCTAACGAAATCACCAGCATTTAATTGCTGAAGTACTGACGGGATTGCAAAACCATAACTTCTCCCTACTCCAACAACAACTCTGGGAAACATAGGGCGTCCTCCTGAAATAGATTGCCATGAAGCTCCTCCATCAGTACTTATATCTAGATTAACAGCCATATAAGCATATCCGTCCCCATATTATTTATTCCCAATGATGGAGATATTGATCCAGATATCATATAAACTCCAGATTGACTGATTCTGACATTTCCTGTTGAAGGAACCGTTGTTCCTATAGTATTAAGCACTACTTGGGAATTCTGAATTTGGACCACCTGGTCTGTTCCTGCATTATAACTTGCAGCTGTATATGGCATATCATTTTTAAACGCATAAAATGCAATCTGAGACTGGGGAGCCATATTAGCTTTTCCTAACACGCCATTTTCATCTGCGAACAAAGCCGAAACTGTTGAGCTTGTCAATGTTCCCAGATTCCTAACTCTTGTTGTTCCATTTACATCTAAAGTATTGGTAGGATTTGAGGTATTAATTCCTACCTGCGAAAATACTGGTATCGAGAATACTATACCAGAGCATAAAATTATTTTTTTCATTTTTTGATTTAATCTGCAAAAGTAAACACAACCGCACCCTCCTTATAAAATCAACATACACCACACATACTTCACGTGTCACGATAGGTATATCTAACGGGCAAAACAAAATGATGTATGAGTGATGTACCCTGTTATTCTTTCCTTTTCTTTTTTTTTTGAAATTGCAGTCAGATTTTCGATCTAAAACACACAAATGATCAAATACGTTTATTGATGCTTACAGGTGGGGTTAATAATCCCATCTGTTTTTTATCAACATTAGCCTTAATTACAAGAATTAATAAACTGCAGCTTATATTATAATGAAATCCATTTTCATCTTCCATTGTATTATTCTTGTACTATCTTCAATACAGTATTTATTCTATGACCACGAACTCTTTGAAAAACTTTAATAGAGTAATCTATTGCCTGATTTTTACATTTTGCTGTTCAAAACTATTTCCACAACACTACAGTACACAGCAGATAGATACTTTACTTATAAAAACAAATGAAGAGCTTAGAACCAGAATATCTAACAAAGATCTGATCATTTGGAATCAAAAAGTTATAAAAGAAGCTATTCAAAATAATTATCCTAAAGGGGAAGCCTGGGGATATGCCAATATTGCCAATCGCCTGTGGCTGACTGGAGAATTCAAAAAGGCTATAGAATATCTGAACGATGCTGAGGAAAAATCAAAAAAGATTAATGATGACTTTCTTGCTGGTAAAATTAATCAGGAGTATTCACAAGTCTACAACAGAATGAATCTCCCTAAAATGGCTTTAGATTATAATTTAAAAGCAATGAAATCTGCTTTAAGATTGAAAAAAGATAATCAGGATTGCCGATTTTTTTTACGGTATGTCTATTCTACCCGAGCAGTTTATTTCAACGGAATTGAATGCCCCGATTCATCACTCGTCTATCTTCGCAAGGCAATAAAAATAGATCCTAACCCTTTAGACATCTCACATGTAGCCTAC
This sequence comes from Chryseobacterium metallicongregator, assembly GCF_031324065.1. NCBI lineage: Bacteria > Pseudomonadati > Bacteroidota > Flavobacteriia > Flavobacteriales > Weeksellaceae > Chryseobacterium > Chryseobacterium metallicongregator. The sequence continues at coordinate 31,249 of NZ_JAVIXS010000007.1, read as the reverse complement.
CATTATACAAAATACAACTGGAATTTAGATTCAGCCAACTATTATTTTAAAAAAGTCTTTGATCTGTTAGAAACCAAAAGATTTAAGCATAATAAGTACCAAAAAGCAGTAGTCTTATATGATTATAGTAATTTTTTGCAGGTTCAGAAAAAAAATAATGAGGCTATCGATGCCCTTATAGAGTCGATTAAACTGGCAAAAGAAATCAACAGACCTCAGCTGGTTTTAAATAACTACAAATTACTTGCCTTATTGTATAAAGAACTTAAAAAAGCAGATAAAGAAGTTGAATATTTAAACAAGGCAACCACACTAAAAGACAGCATAGATACCGACCAAAGCCAAGCGATCACATTAGCTTTTAATAAAATATCAAAGAAAGAAGAAGAAAAACAAAAAACTAAATTTCAGACAGCTTTATGGTATGGAGGGATTTTATTTGTACTTGTTTTTTTACTGTCTCTTTATTTTTATCTGCAGTTTAAAAGAAAGAAAAAAAGGCTTATCGAGAGCAAAACAATTATTTTACAGCAGGAAGAAGAAGCAAAAATTCTAAAAAGAAAACTCAGTGAAAATCATGAGCAGATCATCCAATTGGCAAAGAAAAATAGTGTTGGTTTTTTAGCATTATTTCAGGAAACTTATCCTGAAGTCTGCCAGCAACTTTTAAAAATCAACCCTCATCTTTCCCTCTCTGATCTATCTTTCTGTGCTATGATATGCTTGGGGTTCTCTTCAAAAGAGATTGCGCAATATTCTTCTATGGAGCACAGATCTGTACAAACAAAGAAATATCGTTTACGTAAAAAACTACACCTTGAAACAGAGACTGATCTCTATCAATTTATTAAATCAATATCTGAGGTTCAATAATTTTGATGATGTTATTTTTATGAACTTAATGAATATGATTGTGATTATATTCAAAAGTAATAAATGATTTTACCCCGATATTATACGTAAAAACCCCTCAACTATAATTGAGGGATTATTTTAATTTTAATATGTACTGACTTTATTTCAGTTTGTAGGTATTTCCATTCCAAAGATAAGTTTTGGAAGAATGCTTTTTCTTCTCCCTATCTTGTTCATCTACTTCCATATCTTCCACTTTTAAGATAAATGCATTGGAAATTCCTCCTTTATCATTTGGAAAAATAAATTCTTCACTATGGTAAAAAGCACCGGCATCCCCCACATTCATCAATTGTGGAAGGGCAATGAGCTTTTTGTCCTTAAAAAGAACATACTGATCATAACTTGCTATTCCACAAGCCTCTCCGGAAACCATTGCTTTGAGTGTAAATTCTACATTTTGCAACTTGTGGCTGCTTTCTATATTGAATGATGTGGAACTCAATTCTTCTCCTCTTCCAGTATCAAAATACACCTCATCAATAAGTGTATTTCCTTCTATTGCTTTTATTCCCGCAATATTTTGTTTTTCGATCTGATTGTATTCTTTATTCTTCCGTTCAATTGTTTTAGAAAGCCCAAAGAGAAAATCATACCCATTTTTGTTACGGTAGCCTACACAAAGATTACCACCCCAGATATATCCTTCCAATGTATTTCCTCCTTTCTGATAAGAGATTTTATACCAATTGGCATTTCTTTCTCCCAGTTTCAGGACTGCATTTTCTTTTTTAAGAATCATAACCTGTTGGTTCGCCTGCAGTGAATCTACAATCTGAGCATTCATTCCGGGATCTAACCTCACGCGGGTCCAATCCGTAAAGATTTTTTGAGTTTTATTTTCTTCAAAGCTAAAGATACCGTCTGCATATACTTCATTTTCCTGTGCTGTAAAAAACTGCAGCATCAGTAAAAATAAAGCTGTCCATAAAGTTTTCATATTCGTATTTTGTTTTTTGGTGTGTTATTTTTCAAGCAGAAGGCTTACCCATTCTTCACGCTGTAATTTCTTTTTAAGCTCCAGACCGCTTTCTTTGCATACTTCCAGAATATCATCTACATCAAAGAAGCATAGTCCTGAAAGCAATAATTTTCCTCCTTCATTCAATACTGAAACGTAAGTCGGGATATCTGAAATCAGGATATTTCTGTTGATATTAGCTAAAATGATATCATAATTCTCTTTGCCCAGGTTTTCGGCAGTTCCTTGTTCAATATCCAGTTCTACATTGTTTCTTACTGCATTTTCTTTTGAGTTTTCCACTGACCATTCGTCAATATCAATAGCTTTTGTATCTCCAGCTCCCTGTTGTTTTGCATAAATAGCTAATACAGAAGTTCCGCATCCTATATCCAATACTTTTTTACCATTGAAATCAATGTCCATCATTTGCTGGATCATCAAGTGGGTTGTAGGGTGATGTCCTGTTCCAAAAGACATTTTAGGCTGAATGATAATTTCATGCATTCCCGGTACAGATTCATGGAATTCTGCTCTGATCAATACTTTATCATCAATATTGATTGGAGAGAAGTTCTTTTCCCATTCTTCATTCCAATTGATGTTTGGCATTTCTTCAAAAGTGTATTCGATTTTTACATTTTCGTTTTCGAAGATTGGAAGTGCTTTCAACTGATCTTCGTGAAACAGTTCTGTCTGAATATATCCTAAAATTCCGTCAATTTCTTCTGTAAAGCTGTCAAAACCTATTTCTATAAGTTCTGCCATTAATATCTCGTTCCAAGGTTGCAATGGAGAAATCTTGAAATTGAATTCTAAATAATTTTGCATGTGACTAATTTGCTGCAAAAATACTAATGTTATTACGGTTAAAAAAATGATGGAGGAATTTTTGGCTGAAACCGGGGATTTTTATGATTTTTTATCCTGCAGATTGCCCTGATTACGCAAATGACTGCATACAATATATTCAATAGGGACGGGCTTTAGCCCATCTTCAAAATTAATACAATACCATTGGTTTTAGCTAAAACTTATTATAAAAGACATGGAAATAAATTCACAGATTTTTTGAAATGCAAGAAATTCCAGGTTTTGGCTAAAGCCTCAAAAGTATGAAAAAAGAAAAAGCGGGCTAAAGCCCGCTCCTATAGAATTTTATGATCCAAGGAAAAAGAAGAGTTCTTTGCTGAAAACTTTAAACCCAAAACCTTGGACTTTAAATTTTAACTCTCTTATGGATTCGTGGAAAAGATAGAACCATTTGCAATTAATGCTCTTCTGTTCATTTTCAGGATATCCCTTACCCATTCTGCAAAATCTTCCGGCTGTAATACTTTAGCAGGATTTCCATCTGTAAGTCCTCCCTGGATACTCATATCAGAAGCAATGGTACTTGGAGTTAAAGTGATTACACGAATATTTTGTTTTCTCCATTCTGCCATCATGGATTGAGACAGAGATACAACTGCTGCTTTTGAAGCGGCATATGCAGACATATTCGGGCCACCTTTAAGACCTGCAGTAGAGGCTACGTTGACAATATCACCTTCTCCTTTTGCTTTCATGAATGGATGAGCTGCTTTGGCTGCATAATATACTCCGAATAAATTGGTTTTAATAACTTGCTCCCAAGTTTCAGAAGGCATTTCTTCGATAGAACCAAAGTCTCCGATTCCTGCGTTATTGATCAAAATATCAATTCCTCCCAATTGTTCTGCTAAAGATTCTATTCCAGCTTTTACCTGAATCTCATTGTCTACAGAAAATACAGCGTAGGCTGAGTTTACTCCTAATTTTTTGATTTCCTCAACCGTCATTTTAAGGTTTTCCTCGTTTCTTCCTGTAATGGCAACGTTTACTCCTTCATTGGCTAAAGCTAACGCTACAGCTTTCCCTAATCCTCTTCCTCCACCTGTTACGATGGCATTTTTTCCGTTTATATTCATAGTAATGATACTTTTCTTTGTACAAAGTTACGAAAGAACATTTTTATGAAGGGGTGAAAACAGGGATTTAACTTATATTTCATGAACCACAAAAGTCACAAAAGATGATTAACATTGAAAATATTTGAAAGTTATAATCATCCTGTATAAAAGTTCACATAGGATGAAAAACGCAGATTTTTATAAAACTTAAGCGTACTTCTTATCTCCAAAGTTATAGCTTAAAAAAACTTTTGTGACTTTCGTGGTTAATCTAATCCTGAGCAAAAAATTAAAACCGGCTCGTAAGAACCGGTTTTAAAATCTAAAAAAAGGTATAGTAAAAAAAATAAAATGCTTAAGGAATCTGGATGGCGTTCTGAACTTCAAATTCTTCTGAATTGGAGAATTCATTTCCATACATATCAACAGCTTTCACCTCAACTTTGTGTTTTCCTAATGATAATTTCTTAGGAAAATCTGCTTCCCAGATATGTTTTGACAATTCAGGATTGGAAGGTCTTCTTCCTGGTAGAATTTTTTCTGTAGAATCCCATTTGAAAACAGAAAGGGCAAAATTCGGGTCGATGGTTTCATCGTACTTCATTTCTTCCCATTTTCCTCCGTCTATTCGGTATTCTACTTTGTCTTTTTTGCTTCCCATGAAAAAATTAGCCAGCACTTTTGCTGAGGTTCTTGAAGAAGAAATCACTTTTGGAACATATAATTTGATCTGATAGTCTTCCGGTTTTCCGGCTGTTCTGTACTTAACTTTATACTGATTGTCTGCAAAGCTGATGAATGAATATCCTTTTGCTGTTCCGTCTCTCATGGTTGAGGTAGGAAGTCCGGCATCATCAGGAGTTCCTGAGTACCAATCCCCGCAGGTGGTTCCTACGTTATATTCATGAAGTTCTTTGATTCCGTTCCAACCTGCTTTTTTGCCGTAGAAAATCTGCTGCTGGATGTGAGTATGTGCTGATAAAAGCAATACATTCTGGAAAGGATTTAAGAAATCAAATAATTTCTGACGGTCTGCATTCCTGAAGTTGTCTTCATTATTATGTTCCAACGGAATATGGAAAGAAATGACAATCAGTTTATTCTTGTCAACCAGTTTCAGGTCATTTTCTATGAACTGAAGCTGGTCTTCACGGAAACCTCCCCAGTATCCTTTGTTGTCTCTCGGATCGGGATAAAGAATATCATCCAGAATAATGAAATGTACATTACCGTAGTTGAAAGAATAATTGGCAGGACCAAAATTTGACTCAAATGTTTCATCGGAAAACTTATCTTCCTTTGCATCATAATTCATATCATGATTTCCCATTACATTGTACCATGGCAATCCTACTTCTTTCATGACGTCTGCATACGGTTTCTGAAGGCTTAGATTGTCACCCACCAAATCTCCCAAACTAATTCCCAGCACGGCATTTTTCTTGGTGTTTTTTACTTCGTTCACAATGCCTCTTTTGAAATAATCCAGCTCTTTTTCTGTGTAAGGTTGTGGATCACCAAAAACCAGAATATCAAAGTTCTTGTCTTCATTTTGCTTATAAAGCGGGAAGTTCAGTTCTTTGGGAAGATCTCCTGTGGGAGCAACTCCCTGATATTTAAAATCTGCGGGAGAACCTTTTGGTTTATGGTGATAATAAAACTGGGGAAGATTATTAGCATTTAAAGCCGTTTGATATCCTGAAGGTTTAATAACAAAAATAGTCTGATCTTCTTGAACCGGCAGGCTGTATCTTCCGTTTTTATCGGTAAGAACTACCTGAACACCATTGGAAACAGCTACGCCTTCTATTCCTTTTTCGCGATTTTCTTTCTTTTGGTTTTTGTTGTTGTCTTCGAATACATATCCGGCAACAGAAGTTTGTGAGAAAGCCATTGCTGAAACCAGCATACATGGCATTAAAAATTTTATATTGATACTCATAGTTTTTTAAATCTTTAAATTATTTTTTAATTTTTCAATTAAGGATATTATTTATTCCACCACATTTTCACATTGATATTATCTCCACCCATCGATTGTACAGCTGCATTATAATTGTCTGTATTCATCACTTTTGTAGCAGTAGGATACATAAATCTTACCGGCATCTGTCCACCGTTCTGAAGTCCTCCATTATTAGGAAGTACCGGAAGCTTCGTACGTCGGAATTCATACCATTGCTGATGGTCTACAAAAAACAGGGAAATGTACTTTTGGAGCATTATTTTTTCCAAGGAGCCGTCATATGCTACTTTTGTATTACTGAAATAGTTAGCCGGAACTGTTGCTCCCCACTGTTCAATAATAGATTTTACACCTGTTTCATAATAAGTTTGCTGATTACCTGTAATAATTCCTTTGTTGACAAGCTCTGCCAGAATAAACTGAACTTCAGAATAGGTCATAATTAAAATCTTTAAAGGTGCTTTCGCAAGATTTTGATTAAGGTTAGAGGGCTGATAGTTGAAAGATGTTCCCAGAGCATATCCTGACGGAGCTCCTTTATAGCCAAGATCTTCTCCTGATGTTGCTTTAGCTTTAGTAAAAAACATGCTAAGCCTTGGATCATTATTATCTTTCATAGCATTTACAAAGAATTCGCCTGCTGATCTGTAAGCTGTAAAATCCTGTGGACGGGCTATGGGAGGTAAGTATGGAGAAATGCCCGAAATCGGAAGCACCGCACTATCTGTATTATTTTGGAAAACAGGATATTGAGCAGGGTTATTCACAATTTCCTGAATTCTTTCATGTACATTTACTTCTCCGTTTCTGCTCAGAATTCTGGTGAGCAATCTTAATGACAGTGAATTACAGAATTTTTTCCATCCTAAAATACCAGTCTGACTATTCGTATTGGCATTATAAAGCAAATCTGTTTCCGTTAATGCCTGAGTGGTGTTGAATAGTGAATTGGCTGTTTTCAGATCGTTCAAAAGCTGGATGTAGATATCCTTCTGCTTATCATATTTTGGTTTTAAAATATTTTCTTCAACCCTCACTGCCTCAGATAAAGGTATATCACCGAAAGCATCAGTAAGATTGGAGGCAATCCAGGCATTCAGAACCATTGAAATGGCAAGGTAATTATTGTTCTGTTCTTTTGTGGCATATTTTCTTAAGTCACTTACCTGCTTAAGCCATCTGTAGGAAGTATTCCAGTAACCGTTACCACTTTTTTCATCCATATAATATCTGCTGTATGAGTTTCCTTCATTGGGAAAGTCTAAAGCAATCTGCATGATATCAAAAGTAAAATCGTCGGCCTTGTTATATCCGTAGCTTCCCATTTCATATTGAATAGGAGCAAGAAGGCTTCCTACTGACGGATCTTTGACTTTACTGGTATCTGTATTAATTTCCTCGAATGTTCTGTCGCAGGATTGAAGCATGAAAACAGAAGCAGCCAATGCCAGATGTATGATTATTTTTTTCATTTTTTAAGATTTTAGAATTTAAGATTTAACTGGAAACCGACTGTTCTTGCCGATGGAAGTTGTCCCATTTCCACTCCCGGAGTGATGGTGGCGTTATCCAATGTGGCTACTTCAGGATCAAACAGCGGGAACTTCGTCCACATCCACAGATTTTTCCCGAAAATGGCAATAGTAAGATCATCCAGACCTATAGATTTGATGGTTTCTTTCGGGAAAGAATAGGCAATTCTGGCATCTCTCAGCTTGATAAAATCTGTACTGAAGCTGTTGGTTTCTACATTCGCTCTTCGGTAGTAATCTCCGTAATAAGAAGATACCAGTACTCCTTTTGTATTTGGACTGAATGATCCGTCAGGATTTTGAACAACTCCATCCCCAACAATCATTCCTCCAGGGTTGTCTCTGCCCGGAAGGGTAGATTTCAGCTTACCTTGTTCAGACATTTTATGATGTGACTGTGAATAAGCAATACCACCATATTGTCCATCAAAAGAGAAACTAATTGTAAAGTTTTTAATCTTGAAATCATTCTGAAGACCGGCTCTCCATTTCGGGAATGCATTTCCTACTTTTTCAATATCTGCAGGTCTGGCAGGAAGCCCGTTATCTCCATAAATTACTTTCCCGTCAGGAGTTCTTAATAATTTAAATCCATACATATCTCCCAGCGAACCTCCTACTTCCATTTTATAGAAGACCACATCTCCTACGTTGGAAACGATTCCGTCAAATCCTTCAGGCAGGGTCATTACTCTGTTTTCGTTGGTAGACCAGTTTCCCCCTACTTTCCAGGAGAAGTCTTTGCCTTTTACCGCTAAGATATCGGCTGAAAGTTCAAGGCCTCTGTTTCTGATTTTACCTGCATTAATGATTCTTTTGGAATATCCGGTTTCTGTGGGCAACGATACAGGGATAATCTGATTTTCACTAAAATTCTGGTAAGCAGTAAGATTAAGATTCAATCTGTTTTTGAAAAGGCTGAAATCCATACCGGCTTCTATATTGGTATTTTTTTCAGGTTTAAGGGAAGGATTATTAAAAATGGTGGGCGCTACTACACTTCCTGTAATGTTACTGGCTGTATAATAGTTATCCAAAAGATAAGGATCACTGTCTATTCCTACTTTCGCCCATGAAGCTCTCAGTTTCCATAAGTTCAGGTTATTACTTTTCAGATTAAAGATATCCGAAAGAATGAAACTGGTACTTACTGAAGGATAAAAGAAAGATCTGTTTTGCTTGGGAAGTGTGGAACTCCAGTCATTTCTTCCGGTGACATCTACAAATATTTTATTATCATATCCCAATGTGAGCAACCCATAGACACTGTCTACATGTTTATCTCTTGGAGCGGGATATTTAACCGGAATATTAAGAGCATTGGTAAGGCTGTATTCGCCGGCAGTTTTCAATCCTATGGCCTGATAATCGTTCTGCAGATATTCATTATAGCGGATACTTCCTCCTGCTGATGCAGAAATACTGAATTTATTCCAATCTGCTTTGTAAGAAAATAAAAGGTCGTTATTATATTCCTGATTTTTAATAAACTGCTCTCTGTAGAACCCTTTCAGATAGTTGGCAGAGCTCCATGGTCTTTTGGTTGTTCTTTTTTCATTCAGAATTTCAATTCCTGACCTCAACATTAAGCTGAAATTTTTATTAAACTGATAATCTGCCGTGATATTTCCTGTAATGGTTTTCTTTCTGACACCATTCAGCATTTCGTAAGCAATCATGTAAGGATTATCAATATATGAACTGAACGGATGGATTTGATCAACCTGCTCCTGTCCGGGTTTCCAGATCGGTTTATACCATTCAAGATCTACATTGGGATTCTGGAAGATCATGAAATAGGAAATCGACTGATTGTTATATCCCGTCGCAGGAAGGTTATCACTGGTCGTCGTGTTATAAGCAAATTTTGTAGAAATTTTTAATTTTTGGGTAAGCTGATGCGCAAAAGATAAAGCAAAATTGAACCGGTCAAAGCCTGTATTCGGCATCATCCACTCATTATTAAGGTAAGTAAGTGAAGTTCGGAAGCTAGTTTTCTCGTTAGAACTTTCTACAGAAATACTGTTAGAGTAGTTAGAGCCAGTTCTCCAGAAGCCTTTGATATTGTTTTCATAAGGTCTCCACAATTGTCTTTCTTTACTTTGTCCCATCACATTAGGATCGTATTGAAAGTAATACTGGCCAGCAAATTTAGGTCCGAAAGCGCTACTTGTTCCACCTGTACTTGGCCCATCAGGAGAAAGACCATAAGAGTAATAAAAATTACCATTATTGGTTGCCAGTGTTCCCTGTCCATATTCATATTGCCAGTCCGGCCACTTCAATACGGAATCAAAGCTGGAGGAAGAATTGAAGGTTACTCTCAGTTTTCCGTTTTTTGTTTTTCCGGATTTTGTGGTTATCATTAAGGCTCCGTTGGCAGCGCGTGATCCGTATAATGCGGCAGCAGAAGCACCTTTTAATACCGTTACAGATTCAATATCATCCGGATTAATGCTGTTCAGTCCATTTCCAAGATCAATCGGAACATCTCCTCCGGAACCTGCTCCATAAGCTGCAGTATCAGTACCTGTTGTAGAATTACCCAATGGTACTCCATCTACGACAATCAGAGCATAGTTATGATCCATCATAATGGATTTTTCTCCTCTCAAAGTAATTCTGGAAGTTCCAAGCGGTCCTGCTCCTGCGGTCTGAATTTTAAGACCTGCCACTTTCCCTTCCATGGACTGTGCCCAGTTATTATTCTGGGTTTCTTCAAATGTTTTGGCATCTACTTTTTCTGCAACATATCCTAAAGCTCTGTCATGCCTTTTAATCCCCAAAGCAGTAACCACTACCTCATCAAGACCTTTAACGGTATCTTTTTTTACTTTCTGCTGAGCTGCCAGGTTGACACTGATACATCCTAACAGCGACAAAACCAACAGTTTTTGTGTCTCTTTACGCATTTCTTTTTGTTTGCGCAAAATTAAAACGACATTACAAGGATGGTCTTAACACAATTTTAACGTTTCTTAAAAAATAATTAAACCATATATTAATCCAGCCTTAATAACATTACACAAATAACTAATTATCAAGAAATTAATCAATTAATTATTTTTAATACCTGTCTCCAGCGGTATTTATGTATCTTTATTGTCTTTCCTTGAGATAATACTGCAAAACAAATACAATTAACTGATTTACAGCAAAATAAAAATAACCTTAGTGATACTCTTTATTTTACGATCACTAAAAAGAAGAGCTTAGCCCGTAAAAAGAAACAGTCTGCCCCTTAAAAGAGGCAGACTGTATAAATTATTGGTTATCTGTTGAGATGATTAAAAAATTTCGTTAAACCACCCCGTCAAAAATTCTTTGAATTTTTGCCACCCCTCCGAGGAGGGGAATATTTTGTCCTTAGGTTGTATTCTTTGTGAGAAATTTCCAACTGTTATTTATTCTTTAGCTGATCAGGAATATTGGTGGTTACAAATCCGATTCCCTGCTTTTTCAGTTCATTGTATACAGCAACGTCATTCACTGTCCAGGCATTGGTAATTAATCCTAATGCTTTTGCATCCGCAATCCAGGTAGGATTTTTCTGGAAAACACTGTAATGATAATCCATTCCGTCTAATCCTTCTTTTTTAATCTGCTCGGGAGACAATTCTCCGTTCAGGTACTGAACTTTGAATGATGGAGCTAGTTTTTTGATCTCTTTACAGATATTAAGGCTGAATGAAATAAACTCACTCTGAGATTCCAGCTTCATATCTTTGATCATTTTAATTGTTTTCTGAGTGATCTCATTTTCAATTTCAGGAGTCTTGGCTGGTTTGATTTCAACAATAAGCTTCAGAGATTTGTCTTTTTTTCCTTGTTTTAAATAATCTTTTAAAGTAGGAAAGTTTTCTCCGTTGGATAATTTCAATGCTTCCAATTCTTTGAAGTTCATTTCTGAAATTTCCATTTTACCGTGGTGCTCATCATGGTTGATGACCAATACACCATCTTTTGTCATTCTTACATCAAATTCAGACCCATATACTTTTAATTTCTGGGCATTCTCCAGTGATTGAAGTGAATTCTCCGTTGTAGGAGGCTGAGCCTGGAAATATCCTCTATGGGCAATGATCTGGGTTTGTGCTTTCATCATAACTGTACTTAAAACTGCTAACCCTAAGATAAAATTTTTCATAATATAATTTAGATTATTAAAAAGAAAGTCCTGAAACTTCTGATAAAGGTAGTTATTAAAAAATGGAAACCACAAAGACATAAAAGATTTTCTGGCTAAAACTAAGGTTTCAATACCTATTAATCTGCCGTTTTAATTTCTTTTATGTCTTTAGTAGTTTAAAAACAGATATTAGAAGGAGTACTTCGCTCCGATCTGAATCTGATATGGATTTCCGGATAGAGGAACCAGTCCACCTCCACTTACGTTTTTAGTGTATTCGTACTGCATGGTGTCTTTATTGAACTTGGTTACTTTATACAAAGATGTATTATTATATGATTTGTTTACACCCCATTCTTTGTTAAGAAGGTTGGCTACGTTGAAAATATCTACAGAAAGTTCGAAAGCACCTACTTTATCAAATTTTATTTTCTTAGCTACACGTACATCCCAAACGCCATAGAAACCATTTTTTCCTCCGTTACGTTCTGCTATTTTACCATTATATTCGTTGATATAATCTTTCAGAGCCTGTCCCACCTGTGGATCATCCAGAATGGCTTTGGTAAGGTTCGGGAAGATAAAAGCAAGGTCATTGGAATCTACGAAATCACCATTAATATTTCCTCCGGTTGTTGCTGAGAAACGCGTTCCTCCAATCCCTGAATACCTGATTCCTAATGTAAATCCTGCAATCGTAGGAGAGTTTCCATAGATCACGACTTTATTTCTAAATTGGTTATCAGAATACGTCATTCTTAAATCTCTCGGATCACTCTGAATCATGGTGGACAATGTCGCAGAGTTGGCTACGTTTCCGTTGTAAGAGGTATTGTCTTTAATATCAGACCATGTATAACTTGCTGTGATTTCTCCATCTTTCCAGTAACGGTAACTTGTATCCAATACGAATGAGAACTGGTTTACTTTACCATCACTTACCAATTCCAGTACTCTTCCGAAATTATTATTGATTCTTCCCTGTTTCCAGTCGAAACTTACACTGTTATTGGTATTGTTGGTAATAGCTCCTGTAGGAATGAACACTCCCCTTCCGCCTTCATTAGCTAAAGTAAAGAAAGGATTGGCTACCATGTTTCTGTCGTAGTAATAGTAATTATTTCTACCTAAAGCCATGTATCCTGCAATTCCTGCTCTGAACCTTTCATTGAAGAAGTGCGTATAAGAGATATTCGCTTTATAAACGATTGGAATTTTTGTGTCTTTCCCCGTATAGTTGATGGTTGGCATCTGCTTCTGAGAAAGTGTAGGAATCGTATTATAATTATCTCTATAACTGTTAAAATCCGGGAATGGAACATCTTTACCCGTTACATCTACGGTAGCTAGATGATTACCGTCAAATACAAGGTTGTTGATGATCATATAATTGTTGATATCGGAAGAGAAAATTCCGGCACCAAACTTAAGGAAGTCTTTATTTTCTTCATTGATGTTCCAATCAAACTGGAATCTTGGTTGAATAACAAATGATTTGAGCTGATTATCTGTTCTGATTCCCATTTCATCAAACAATTTCTGGTTGAATTTTGCTTTTGGGTAACCACCGTAATCTAATCTTAAACCAGCCATTAAATCCAAGCCTTTTGCTACTTTGGTCTGAAACTGTCCATACAGACCAATGTTCCATATGTTTGATCTAACAGATGGATCATCCACCAAAGGAACTTCTCTGTAGAATCGGTAAGGAGTCATAGTGTCAAAGTTGCTCATTCCCTGGAAATAGAACTTTCCGTTCACCTCACTTCCGTATACCGATTTTGCTGTTGTATACATTAAATCAGCACCAAAAGTATATTTTACCTTATCGGTATTGTAATATAGGTTGTCAACTATCTGGAATACATTATTTCTAAAGCTTTCCTGTGCAAAACGGTGTCCTCCGATCTGAATATTGGTAGATCCGGCACTTGAAGCTATTCCTTCAACAATCGCTCTTGGTACAGGTTTTCCCAGCTGATTGTTCTGGTAACTGTCCTGGAAGGTGTAAAGGTACTGCGCCTTTAATTCATTGGTTAAATTAGGTTGCAGATTTGATCTTAAAGTCAATAATAAACTGTTGTCAAGGTTCTTATCATTTCCGTAAGATTCAAAGAAGTTGATATTGGTATTATCACCCAACCCGTTTTTATTAAGATCGTAGGTGAAGTTATTCCTAAGTGTTAATAAATGTTTTTCATTGATCTGCCAGTCTAAACGTAAAAATCCTGCATCAGAATTCCTTACTTTATCAAACGTTCCGAATTGCGGGCTGCTTCCTACCCCATATTTTGCTCTTGCAATATCCAAAAACTGGTTAAGCGTCTGCGTGGTTGTGTTGAATCTCTTCTCATCATCCGGAGATTTGATATCAGCAATGATCAAAGGTCTTGAATCCAGCTGGTGATCCCAGGCTACGAAGAAATGCAATTTATTTTTAATGATGGGACCTCCCAATGAAAATCCGAACTGAGAAGTAGAGAAATCATTATCTCTTTTGTTCCCTCTGATATCATACGGACTGGAAAGCCAGTTGGTTCTTAAATATTCCCAGGCACTTCCTGAAAATTTATTGGTTCCTGATTTGGTAACGGCACTTACAGTTCCTCCTCCACTTCTTCCCAATGTCACATCATATTGGTTGGTTGTAATTTTGAATTCACGTACCGCTTCAATGGAAATGGAGAAAGGGGCACCACTTCGGCTGGTAGTGGCTCCTGCAGAAGTAGGGTTTTTCGCCGTCATTCCATCAATAGTAAAGTTCGTGGAAGATCCAAGCTGTCCGGAAAGGTTTCCGCCTTTTCCGCTTAATGGGGATAATTCGGCAAGATTTGCAAAGTTTCGTCCGTTTACCGGAAGTATACTGATATTTTTAGCAGAAATTGCAGTAGCAGCTCCAAGGTTTCCGATCTTGTTTTTAAGATTTCCCGTAATCTTTACTTCTTCAATAGTCTTTTCATTCCCCAGATCCATATTTACGGTAACCTGATCTCCGAAGTTGACACTGTAACCTTCTTTTTTATCATCGTTTACAATGACAGTATAAGGCCCACCCAAAGGAATTTCTTTAAAAATATATTCCCCTTTTGAGTTGGTTTCCGTTTCCGTTCTGAATCCGGTAGACTCATTCACAATTGTCACTTTCACTTTTTCCTGAGCCGTACTTCCCGGTCCGGTAACTTTCCCTACAATAGAAGCCTGTGTGGTCTGTGCATAAGCCATTGTCCCAAGCCCTAAAAACAATAATCCCAGTACAATCTTTACTTTTTTCATTTCTTCCGAAGATCTTTATGATTAATTTTTTGATGTTCGCCAGGAAACCTCTTTGATTTTCATGTTAATAGATCATGTTGAGGTTTCTTTCAATCAGATGTGCAAAGGTATTTTGACTTTAACAGCGGGATGTTTAAGAAAGTTTTAACATTTTTTTAATTAAATCAAAACGTTATGTTAAATTACTTTAAACACGTGTTTTATTTACAACACAATCAACCTGTTAAAGCATGTTACATATTTTTAATTTTCCTGTACTATTTTATTCTGTTATTTTTTAAATGCAATTACTTTGGTTATTTTTGCTCAAAAGATAGAAAAGCAATGTCTGAAAACATTCAACAAAAGATAGAACAGCTCCGCAAAGAGCTTCACCAGCATAACGACAACTATTATCAACTGGATACTCCCACCATTACAGATTTTGAATTCGACATGCTTCTGCAGGAACTACAGAATCTGGAAGCTCAATATCCTGAATTTTATGATGAAAACTCTCCTACAGTACGTGTAGGTGGTGGTGTCACTAAGGTTTTCCCTACCATTCAGCATAAATTCAGAATGTACTCTCTGGATAATTCTTATGATTTTGATGATCTTGAAGATTGGGAAAAGAGAATTATCAAAACCATTGAAGACCCTGTAGAATTTGTTGCCGAACTGAAATATGACGGTGCTTCCATTTCTATTCTTTATGAAAACGGAAAACTGTCACAGGCAGTTACCCGTGGAGATGGTTTCCAGGGGGATGAAATTACTCCGAATGTACGGACCATTTCAGATATTCCTTTGACTTTAAAAGGTGATTTCCCAGCACAATTTTTTATGCGTGGAGAAATTTATCTGACCAGAAAAAACTTTGACAAGCTTAATGTACTGCGTGAGGAAGAAGGTCTTGATCCTTTCATGAATCCTAGAAATACAGCCAGTGGAAGCCTGAAAATGCAGGACAGCGCTGAGGTAAGAAAGCGTGGACTTTCTTCGGTACTGTATCAGTTTATCTCTGAAGATATTCCGGCAGAAACCCATTGGGAACTGCTTCAAAAAGCTCAGAGCTGGGGATTCAAAACTTCTCAGCAGGCCAAATTATGTAAAACGATGGCTGAGGTACAGGAATTTATTACATTCTGGGATACTGAACGCCATAATCTGCCTTTTGAAATTGACGGGATTGTATTGAAAGTTAATTCATTACAGCAGCAGAGACAGCTTGGTTATACAGCAAAATCTCCCCGTTGGGCAATGGCTTATAAATTTAAAGCAGAAAAGGTAGAAACAGAACTTCAGAGCGTTTCTTATCAGGTAGGAAGAACCGGAGCTATTACTCCTGTCGCCAACCTTAAGCCTGTTTTACTGGCAGGAACAATTGTAAAAAGAGCCTCTCTCCATAATGAGGATATCATCAAGAAACTGGATCTTCATGAAAACGACTTTGTTTATGTGGAAAAAGGGGGAGAAATTATTCCGAAAATTGTAGGCGTAAACACAGATAAAAGAACGGAAGAAAGCAAGGAAATAGAATACATCAAACATTGTCCTGAATGTGGTACTGAGCTGGTAAAGATTGAAGACCAGGCTATTCATTTCTGTCCGAATGAACTTCACTGTCCGCCACAGGTAGTGGGAAGAATGATTCACTATGTTTCCAGAAAAGCTTTGAATATTGATAATCTGGGGAGCGAAACTATTGAACAGCTTTACAGAGAAAAATTAATTGAAAATCCTGCTGACTTTTATGTTTTAACGAAAGAACAGCTTCTTCCTTTGGAAAGAATGGCTGAGAAATCTGCTCAGAATATTATTACAGGAATTGAAAAATCTAAAGAAATTCCTTTTGAGAAAGTACTGTACGGAATCGGGATCAAGCATGTGGGGGAAACGGTTGCCAAGAAACTGGTAAAGAACTTCCCAACCATTGAAGAATTGAAAAATGCAACCGTAGAGGAGCTTTGCCAGGTAGAAGATATTGGGGCTAAAATTGCAGTAAGCATCGTTGAATTTTTCCAGAATTCTGAAAACGTATTGATGATCGAGCGTTTAAAATCTTACGGAGTACAGCTTGAAAAAGGAGAAAGCACGAATGAAGTATTATCCAATGTACTGGAAGGAAAAACCTTCTTATTCACCGGAAAATTGTCTTTATTCACAAGAGAATCTGCTGAGGAAATGGTAGAAAAACATGGCGGAAAAAACATTTCTGCCGTATCAAAGAACCTCAATTACCTAGTGGTAGGGGAAAAGGCAGGAAGCAAGCTGAAAAAAGCTCAGGATATCGGAACCATTGAAATCCTGGACGAACAACAATTCCTGGATTTGATTGAAAAGCAATAAAGAATAATGATTTAATCATTTATATAAGACTGTGAAATCTATCACAGTCTTTTTTATTTTCATTTTGACATAAGTGCTTTGAATTCAGAGATAAAAAAAATAATAAAGTATTCACTTAAAAGTTTACATTTGCTTTTGATTTGTAATCAAATACTAAAAAACTAAAACGTAACCAACTCAACCATGAAAAAACTTTACTCAGCTATTCTGCTGGCTATATTTTCTGTACTCCAGTCGCAGATTGTCAATATTCCTGATGCTCATTTTAAAAGCCTGCTGGTAGCCAATATACCTTATCTGGCTACAAATATTATGGGTAACAGTACGATTATTGATACCAACCATGATGGAGAAATCCAGTTATCTGAAGCCGCCAACATCAGTAAATTAAACTTTGACACTACTACTTTACAAAATTATACCTCATTTTCTAATAATGTGATTTCAATAGAAGGGATAAAAAGCTTTACGAATCTGACACATTTTAATATTGACAATTTTCCCCTACTACAAAGTATAGATCTTAGTAATAATACAGTATTATATAAACTGGATATCAGCAGATGCTATGTTTTGTCATCAGTCAATCTTCAGGGTTGCAGCCAGTTGCATGATCTGGATATTTTCTTTACTAAAGTCCTTTCGATTGATCTATCAGGATTGACAAATTTATATGATGTGAATATGACCCAGTGCCAGCTTGCTAATATCTTTTTAAATAACAACACGAATCTGACCAACTTATCACTGGTTTCCAATAATCTTCAGACACTTCCTTTAAACCAGACTCCTAATCTGAAATTTCTAGGTATCCCCGGTAATAAGTTTACATCACTCGATTTCAGTGCTTTTCCAAAAATTGAATCCCTAAATTGTACCTACAATAAATTTACAAGTATTGATCTCTCCCAAAATGAAAAACTTCAAATTTTCGGATGTGATATGAATCCGAATCTTAAGTATTTGTTTATTAAAAATGGGGTCAATAACTTTACACAGAATAATACTTCAACATTTTCAGGGACTCCCAATCTTGTTTATATCTGTGCAGACGATTTTGAAATTCCCAATATCACTTCATTGTTACCCACTACTATGGTCAATTCCTATTGCTCATTCACCCCGGGAGGCACATTCTATACTATTCAAGGGAATACAAAAGCTGACATCAACAATAACGGATGCGATCCCAATGATCCCAACAAAGCTTTTCAGAAATTCACAATTGCAGGAGGCGGAATAACGGGAAGTATGATTGCCAATAATTCCGGAAATTACAGTATTCCGGTACAGGCAGGTAGTCATACGGTAACTCCGGTTCTGGAAAATCCTACTTATTTCAATATTTCTCCGGCAAACTTTACGGCTAATTTTCCTCAACAGGTAAGTCCTTTCATTCAAAATTTCTGTATAACTCCCAACGGGATTCACAATGATTTAGAAACAGCTATTATCCCTGTGACAGCAGCTTCACCTGGTTTTGAATCAAAATATAAAATCATCTATAAAAACAAAGGTACTGCAGCTCAGTCGGGAAATATAGTTTTTAATTTCAATAATAACCTGGTGAACTATCTGAGTGCAACGACATCTCCAAGCTCTCAATCTATCGGAATGTTGAACTGGAATTTCACGAATCTTCTCCCTTTTGAAACCAAAGAAATTACCGTAACTCTGAAATTAAATACTCCAACACAAACTCCGCCAGTCAATGGAGGTGATATTCTGCATTACACGGCACAGATCAATGGTGCAACTGATGAAACGCCTGCTGACAATAGTTTTACTTTAAACCAAACTGTTGTCAACTCTTTTGATCCCAATGATAAAACCTGTCTGGAAGGAACTTCTATCACTCAAACTCAGGTGGGAGACTATGTTCATTACCTGATCCGGTTTGAAAATACTGGGACAGCCAATGCACAGAATATTGTGGTAAAGGATGAAATTGACATTAATAAATTTGATATTTCTTCGCTTGTTGCGTTAAGTGGAAGCCATAATTTTGTTACTAAAATCAGCAATCCGAATATCATTGAATTTATCTTTGAAAATATTCAGCTTCCTTTTAATAATGCGAATAATGACGGATATGTTTCGTTTAAAATTAAAACAAAGTCTACCTTAAATCTTGGGGACAGCTTCAGCAATACTGCAAAAATTTATTTTGATTACAACAGCCCGATTGTTACCAATACTTACACAACAAGTGTTCAAAATGTATTAGCAACAGCAGAAACCCATAAGGAAAACCAGAGTATTTCTGTTTATCCTAATCCTGCAAAAGATGTTTTAAATATCAGATCCAAGCAGGAAATCATCAAAGCTGAAATCTATGATGCGACTGGAAGAATTATCAGCTCATTAAGTGTAACAGGAAACTCAATTTCTGTTTCTGAAATTACTAAAGGAAACTATATTCTAAAAGCTTTCACGAAAGAGAATGTAATTGTACAGAAGTTTATTAAAGAGTAGACTTGTAAATGTTATAAAAAAGGGCTGCAAAAATTATTCGCAGCCCTTTTTTGTTTTCGAATCTGTCTCAAAATTCATATTTCACTTAAAAGCAATAATAGTATATGGAGAACTTTCTCCTGTCTTTGGCAGAATAAGCCTGATATGTTCTTTATCCTTGTAGTAATCCACATATGGCTCTTTGGTGATAATTTTTCCTTTTTCTGTTGGTTTATATCCGTCTGCTAAAATCAGTGTAAGGTACTGATCATATTCTTTCTTTGTTTTAAACTCAAATTCAATTCTGTCTTCAGATTTTTCTTCAGCATATTCAAACTTCCCAATTTTTGAGGTGTAATCAGGAGCTTCATATTCGGTTAAAGCGAAACCCATCCCTTCAGTTCTGTCATAAAACTTGAACTTTTGCTGTTTCATTTCCTTTTTAAACTCATCCATTGTAAGTTTATTGAAACCTTTAAGCTGTTCTACTGTGAATGTCTGTGCAGAAATCTGGATACTCATTACAACTGAAAATAATAGGAGTCCTAACGTTTTTCTCATTGTTATTTTTATCGCAAATATAAAGAATAGGAATATAAGTTTTTGAACTGAGGAGATCGGAAATTATCCAATCAAAGCAGAACAATAATCCTTATGAAACCGGCAGCCTGAAGTAAAACGTACTTCCATTATTCAGGGAACTCTTCACTCCTATTTCTCCGTGTTGTTTTTCAATAAAGTTTTTTGAAATAGCCAAACCTAAGCCTGTCCCATTCTGATGTTCTCCGGGAACCTGGAAATAGCGGTCAAAGATCTGACGATGGTATTTTTCATCAATTCCGCTCCCGGTATCAATAATACTGAACTGAATGAACGAGTTCAGTTTTTCTACCACAATCTTAATATTTTCATCCTGATAAGAGTGTTTTACAGCATTGGTTAAAAAGTTATTCATTACCCAGACTGTTTTATCAAAATCTGCTGTCACGGCATCACTATCTTCCAGCAGGTATTCTGTACTGATGGAGATATTTTTCTGTTCCGCAAGCTTTTCAACATTTTTCACAGCAGTCTGTACAATTTCTTTAGGGGAACATTTCTCAACAGTAAGTCTGATATTTCCGGATTCTACCTGAGAAAGATTCAGCAATTCTCCTGTGATATCCAGTAAACGCTGTCCGTCTTCATTGATACTCTTCAACAATTCCTGCTGCTGCTCGTTCAGTTCTCCGAACTTTTGGTTTCCAAGAAGCTGAACGCCCATTTTGATCGCTGAAATCGGAGTTTTCAGTTCATGAGAGATCGTTGCTATGAAATTGGTTTTGGCGAAATCAAGTTCTTTAAAAGGCGTAATATTTCTTAACAAGATTACCTTTCCGATATATTTTTTCTCTTTTTCGCCTGTCTTTACTATATTGATGGGAATAATATCCTGCTCGAAATAGTTTTCTTTGTTATCACGAACAATTTTAATCGGATCTTTTACCGGATGGTCAATATTTTTCAGCAGTTCACGCATCAGATCGTTGTTAATAGCAACTTCATGAGCTGTTTTTCCGATAATATCTTCTTTATGGAGATTGGTGATTTTCAGCGCTTCATCATTGATCATGTAGATAAAATGATTTTCATCCAGACCAATCACCGCATCGTGCATATTATTGACCAATGTTTCGATCCGTTTTTTATCCATCAGTTGCTTGGAAAGTGTACTGCTTTCGTACTCCTGAAGTTTTTCCGCCATACTGTTGAATGAATCTGCCAAACTGTTGAACTCTTCACTTCCTTTGAAATGAACTCTTTCACTATAGTTTTTATCAGCAATCTGTTTGATACTGAAAGTAAGCTGATTGATAGGTTCTGCAATGGTTTGTGGTAAATTAAAAAGCAGGATAAAAGCGATCAGAAAACATACTGTTCCTAAACTTACGATCCAAAAAGTGGCATTTTCTGCTGTAATAATCGCAATATCACTTTTCCGTTCTATCCCTTTCATATTCAAAGACATGATCTTCGAAAGATCTTCACGGATTAGTTTTTCCTTATTGATATCGGGAGCTTTCAGGTAGCTATTGAAATGAAGATTCAGATTTTGTGTCGCTTCTTTTTCTCCAAATTCTGTAAGGTTCTTTTCCTGAAGTTTATTGTTTTTCTGAAAATCTGCTATGGCAACGGTACTGTCTGTGCTGATGTTATCCAATGCCAGAAGCATATTTTTGGAAAACTCCAGACTGTTGTAATTGGCCGTAAGGATCTTTTCAGTATCAGATTTTAATTTGTTGATGTATACTGAACCTATCACTGAAAGCAGAACGATCAGTAGAAATAAAAGGCCAACGCCTAAGGTAAGTTTTGTTTTAAGTTTCATTATTTTTATGATAAAATAATAATATCTATCTGTCTTTCATTCAGCCTGTTCATGAGAGTATAGATCCAACTGTACCCCAACATTCGCTGCCAGAAACTGGCGTGAGGTTTTCCAATACAGACCGTAGTGATGTTATGAGCAATCACATATTCCAAAATTCCGTTATGAACACTGCTTTCTTTGATGCGGACTACTTTGGCACCTAATTCCTGTGCTAAATTAAAATTATTAATTAAATACCGTTGTTTATCCAGCGCAATTTTTTCCGGATTTTCAGAAGGCTTCTGAACGTACAAAACAGTCCACGGACTGTTATAATAGCTGGCTAATCTTGCAGTTTTACGAATAATTGTTTTGGCAATCTTCTCATTACTGCTGATACAGGCCAGGAATTTTATCGGTTTAAAATTTTCAGTTTTAATCTCTGTCTCTACCTTCCTTTCAACATGGGTAGCTACTTCTTTTAAAGCCAGCTCACGAAGCTGAAGAATATGTCCGCTCTGGAAAAAATTACTGAGAGCCGTTTGAATTTTTTCCTTTTTGTAAATTTTTCCTTCTTTTAAACGGGTCAGCAGTTCATCAGCCGTAAGGTCAATATTCACCACTTCATCGGCGAGTGCCAGTATTTTATCCGGAATTCTCTCTGCTACTTCTACTCCTGTAATTTTCTTTACCTCTTCATTCAGACTTTCAATGTGCTGGATATTCATGGCACTGATGACATTGATCCCGTTATCCAGGATTTCAAGTACATCCTGCCATCTTTTTTTATTTTTAGAACCTTCCACATTGGTATGAGCCAGCTCGTCTACCAGAACAACCTCAGGATGCTCATTGATAATAGCCTGAAGATCCATTTCTTCAAGGTTCTTTCCTTTATAAAAAACTGATTTTCTTTCAATTTGAGGAAGCCCTTCTACCAGAGCTTCGGTTTCTTCACGGCCATGGGTTTCAATATACCCAATCTTTACATCAATGCCATTTCGCAAAAGAGAATGTGCTTCCTGAAGCATACGAAAACTCTTTCCTACACCTGCACTCATCCCAATATAAATTTTGAATTTTCCTTTACGGGATTTCTGGATAAGTTCTAAAAAATCTTTTGTTGATGACATTGATTTTATTCTTTTTAATTTTACTTTAAACACCTTTAATCGTGGTTAAACTGGTTTCTAAAACCAGGCTGCAAGGCTTGTTGTAATGAAGAAATTTCCTTTTTTAAATTCATCATTTTTTGCAAAAATGGCATCTTTCGCAGTAAAACCTCTTGCCTCTGTACGGAAAACCACATTTTTAAAGATCGCATAATCTACGTTGAGAGAATATCCAAAGGTCTGAAATCCATTTGGAGTTCCGGTGTTGATAATGACCCCATTTTTATCATTGTAATATTCTAATCTTCCAGCCAGTGCCCATTTGCCATCAAACTGATATTTCATAAGAACATTCGGGCTGTACCAGATGTTATACTGCTCACTTCCTTTTGATTTCTGCTCTGCCCCTATATCAAATCCCAATACAGCGGAAAACTGGTCTGTCAGCTGAAAACTTCCGTACAAATCATGAAAATAACGCATTCTTTTATCATCCTTTGCTTTATCATTTCCGATGAACGAGCTGCTGTTCAAAGTAATTTTCTCATTAGGTTTGTAAGTAACCTGATGTCCGAAAGAAATACTTTGGTTTCCTTCCGGTTTAGCGATACGTTGCCAGCCATTCAGGACTAATCCGCTTAAAAACCATTTCCCGTTATCTGAGGTATAAGAAATTTTAGCACCTGTTTCAAAATAAGGAGAATTTTCTGCTGCAAAACTTCTGGTCAGATTGATATTATCCTTTCCTATAGCACTTTCCCAGCCAATATGAGAAGGCATGATCCCTGCATCAATCCATAAATTTTTATTTTTCGATATTTTGATTCCTACATTGGCTTCGTTTACATAGCGCAGTGCATTTTGTTCAGCAGCCATATTATCCTGGGCATAAGTTCCGGCCATTAAAGCTACATTGGCGCGGATATTTTCACTTTGATAATTGGCTTTGACCAATCCCAGATTGAGGTTCATTTCATTATGCCTGTTATAGGAGTATAAGAAATTCTGACGGATATGATTTCCCGGTTCATTAAAATCATAGGTATAAAACAATTCTGCATAGGCGGAAAATGTAACTTTATTCCCTGTTTTCAATGAATCTGATGACTGTGCTTTTGTTAAAAATAATCCTAATAGTGCACTTATAGCTAGATATTTTTTCACTTTTATTTTTAAGGTATGTGAATCATGTCAATGTTTTAAACCTTGACATGATTATTGATTATTAAATTACTATTTTAATTGGTCTAAAGCAATATTAAGCTTCAGCACATTTACTTTTGATGGTCCGAAAAGACCTAAGAAAGGCTTTTCAATTTGGGTATAAACCAAGTTTTTGATCTGTTCTTCTGAAACATTTCTCACTTTTGCAATTCTCTTTACCTGATATAATGCTCCTTCTTCAGAAATATCCGGATCCAGACCGCTTCCACTTGCCGTCACTAGTTCTACAGGAACTTTAACACCATTCATTTCAGGATTCTCCATTTTTAAAGTGTCAATTCTTTTCTGTACTGTTTCCAGATATTCATCGTTACTTGGACCTTTGTTGCTTCCTCCACTTCCTGCAGCATTATAATTGACTGAGGAAGGTCGGCCATGAAAGTAATTTTCAGATTTAAATTCCTGTCCGATATTGGCATAAAACTTCTGCCCTTTATCGTACACAATTTCTCCGTTTCCTTTGTTGGGAAGTATTTTAGAACCTCCGTATACAACAGCCAGATAAATACCTGTAACGACCAACATTACAAGAGTTAATCTGAATGCTGAAACAATATGATTTTTCATTTTTTAAATTTTAATAGAATAAACTGATTACCAGATCAATGATTTTGATCCCTATGAACGGAACAATTACCCCGCCCAGACCGTAGATCAAAAGGTTTCTTCTCAATAATGCACTTGCACCGATTGGTTTGTAAGCCACTCCTTTCAAGGCCAGCGGAATCAGGAACGGAATAATTATCGCATTGAAAATAACCGCAGATAATATGGCCGTTTCCGGGCTATGAAGATTCATAATATTCAGCTTCTGAAGAGAAGGAATAAAAGTGATGAACAGTGCCGGAATAATAGCAAAATACTTCGCTACGTCATTCGCAATACTGAAAGTGGTCAATGTTCCTCTGGTCATCAGCAACTGCTTCCCGATTTCCACAATTTCGATCAGTTTTGTAGGGTCATTATCAAGGTCTACCATATTACCAGCTTCTTTTGCGGCTTGAGTTCCACTGTTCATTGCTACACCTACATCGGCCTGAGCCAGTGCCGGCGCATCATTGGTACCGTCACCCATCATGGCTACCAGCTTACCTTCCTGCTGTTCTTTTTTGATGTAATTCATTTTATCTTCAGGCTTGGCTTCAGCAATAAAATCATCTACTCCCGCTTTTTCTGCAATGAATTTTGCGGTCAGGGGATTATCTCCGGTTACCATTACCGTTTTCACCCCCATTTTTCTCAGTCTCTGGAAACGCTCCTGAATTCCTGTTTTGATGATATCCTGAAGTTCAATAACGCCCCATACTTTTTCATTAACAGCAACTACAAGAGGGGTTCCGCCATTTTCGGAAATTTTGGTTACCGCATCCTGGGTTTCCTGTGGGAAGATATTTCCGGCTTTTTCAGTCAGTTTTTTTATGGTATCATAAGCTCCTTTACGGATTCTTGTTTCGTCAAAATCAATTCCTGAAGTTCTTGTTTCAGCTGTAAAATCAATATAAGTAGGATTAGCAACCAATAAATCTTCAGATTTCAAAGCACTCAGCTCAATAATTGATTTTCCTTCCGGTGTTTCATCGGCTACAGAACTTAGTGCAGACGCTTTAATAAATTTTTCAATCATAATTCCATGAGCAGGATGAAACTGTGTTGCCTTACGATTTCCGATGGTAATTGTTCCGGTTTTATCAAGCAAAAGCACATCAATATCTCCGGCAGTTTCTACAGCTTTTCCGCTTTTGGTAATCACATTCGCTCTCAATGCTCTGTCCATCCCTGCAATCCCGATTGCAGAAAGCAGACCTCCGATTGTTGTCGGAATAAGACAAACGAAAAGAGATATAAATGCCGCTATGGTAATCGGAGTCTGCGCATAGTCTGCAAAAGGCTTTAAGGTGAGGGTAACAATAATAAATGTAAGCGTGAATCCTGCTAAAAGTATGGTTAATGCGATTTCGTTTGGTGTTTTCTGTCTTGACGCTCCTTCTACAAGGGCAATCATTTTATCTAAGAAGGATTCTCCGGGTTTTGTAGTTACTTTCACTTTTATTCTGTCTGAAAGTACTTTTGTACCGCCTGTTACAGAGCTTTTATCTCCTCCGGCTTCACGGATTACAGGAGCACTTTCACCGGTAATTGCAGATTCATCAATGGTAGCCAGACCTTCAATGATCTCACCATCCATTGGAATCTGATCTCCGGCTTCACAAAGGAAAATATCGCCTAATGTCATTTCAGCAGACATCTTTAGTCTTGTTTCTACCTGGAATCCGGGTTTGTTATCAAGTACCAGTTTGGCCGGCGTTTCTTCCCTTGTTTTTCTTAGAGTATCAGCCTGTGCTTTTCCTCTTGCCTCTGCAATAGCTTCTGCAAAATTGGCAAACAGAACGGTAAAAAATAAAATAATAAATACTAAAAAGTTATAGGAAAAGCTTCCTTGTGATTTATCACCAGTAAGACTGAACATGCTTACGATAAACATGACAATGGTTCCGATCTCCACCAGAAACATTACTGGATTTTTAAACATAATTTTCGGATTCAGCTTTACGAAAGACTGTTTTATCGCTTCGTTTACCAAATCTCTTTGAAACAATGTTTGTGACTGATTTTTCATTTTTTGAAAGAGTTTATATCATTGTGAATCAATAATCACCATTAAGGTCTGCCCAATAATAAGGATAGATATGGATAATATTAAGTGAACGTTTCGTAAGTGTCAGACTAGCTTCCTAACTTTTCGGCTTCCTTAATGGTTGAATATTGATTGTAATTTTTAATGTTCACATTTATTTTGAGAAATACTGGATCTGCTCTGCGATAGGTCCTAATGTCAATGCAGGGAAGAAAGACAGTGCTGCAATCAGTAGAATCACTGCTAGTGTCATAAATCCGAAAGTAGCTGTATCTGTTTTTAAGGTTCCGGAACTTTCAGGGATGTATTTCTTCTGTGCTAGTAGTCCTGCAATTGCTACCGGTCCTATAATCGGGATGAATCTTGAGAGTAGCAATACAATTCCCGTTGAAATATTCCACCAAGGTGTATTATCTCCAAGTCCTTCGAATCCGGAGCCGTTATTGGCTGCTGAAGAAGTAAATTCGTACAGCATTTCACTAAAACCATGGAAGCCAGGATTGTTCAGTGTTTTTGCTCCAAACTCAGGTAAGTAGGCTGTTAAAGCTGTTCCTGCAAGAATTAAGAAAGGATGGAATAAAGCCACAATCATCGCAATCTTCATCTCTTTGGCTTCAATCTTTTTACCCATAAATTCAGGAGTCCTTCCTACCATCAGACCACTGATGAATACTGCCAGAATAATAAAGATGAAATAGTTCAGAATTCCGACTCCACAACCTCCGTAGAAACAGTTGATCATCATCGCAAGCAGTTCATTCATTCCGGAAAGTGGCATCGTACTGTCATGCATGGCATTTACAGAGCCCGTAGAAATCACCGTAGTGGCAATACTCCAATAGCCGGATGCAGCACTACCAAATCGGATTTCCTTTCCTTCCATTGCTCCCAGACTGTTATCTGCTCCCATTTGTGTAATCAAAGGATTTCCTCCGGTTTCATTCACGATATTCGGAATGGTAAGTGCCAGAAAACCGACCGTCATTACCGTAAAGATTACCCATGAAAGTTTTCTTTTATTCAGATAAAAACCTAGTGCAAATACCAATGCAAACGGAATAATCATCTGAGTGATCATCTCTGTCATATTGGTGATATAATTAGGGTTTTCAAGCGGATGCGCAGAGTTTGCCCCGAAAAATCCACCTCCATTAGTTCCCAAATGCTTGATCGCAACAAATGCAGATACAGGACCTCTGGAAACATCAGCCTTCTGGCCTTCCAATGTTATAACATGATCTTTCCCTTCGAAAGTCATCGGGCTTCCGTTGATGGAAAGAATTAAAGCAACAATTATACTTATTGGAACCAGGATTCTGATCATTGATTTGGTGAAAAAAACATAGAAGTTCCCAAGTTCAGTACTTGTTTTTTCTTTAAAAGCTTTGAAGAGAACAGCCATTGCTGCCATTCCCGTTGCAGCCGTAACAAACTGTAAAAACATCAGGTAAAGCTGGCTCAGATAACTGACTCCTGTTTCTCCCGAATAATGCTGTAAATTACAGTTCACTAAAAATGAAATGGTTGTATTAAAAGCCAGATCAGGTGACATATTCGGGTTTCCATCAGGATTTAAAGGAAGCCAAGCCTGATTCAGCAAAAGAAGAAAACCAATGATGAACCAAATCAGGTTGATCGCCAGCATGGCATACATATTCTGCTTCCAGTTCATCTGGCGGGCAGGATTAATTCCCGAAACTTTATAAATTAACTTTTCAATAGGTTCAAAAACCGGATCCAGAAAAGTCTTTTTGTATCCATAGACATTAGCTATATATTTCCCTAAAAATATTCCGATAACTAATGTAATAGCAAACATTGCTATAATGCCTAAAATTTCTGTATTCATGATCGTTTAAAATTTTTCAGGTTTAATTAAAACATAACAGATATACACAAAGGCAAGTATTGAGAGGAAAAATAAACTCCACATAATTTATATTCTATCAAAAAATTCAACTGATTTACATAAAAGCCAAAACAACACTGCAAAAAGCAGAATTAAACTTATGAGCATCATATCTTAATCATTAGGGTTAAAAGAGTCAACAATACATACGATACAATCAGCAAACTAAAAGTAGAATGCTCCCGTTTTTTAAACGTTTTTCTTGAAATTGTCATTTTTAAATATTTTATTCAGAGACTATATGCCAAAAGAAAGTCCATTTTGAAAAAACAATATTTAAAGCATTGAATAACAATAAATTAAATCTAAAAACCAAACTATATAAAAACAGAAAAGCCTATCAAAATGATAGGCTCTTTATTAAAATGATAAAAGATTTATTTCAATCCGTATTCTTCCAGTTTACGGTAAAGTGTAGCGATACCGATTTCCAGTAATCTGGCTGCTTCTGCTTTATTTCCTTTTGTGTACTGTAATACTTTTTGGATATGTATTTTTTCCAATGACCGGATACTCAAAGAATCACTTTCAGGAACTGTTTTTTCAGAATAATGAGGAAGACTTTCAGCATCAAGAATATTATTATCCATTAAAATTAAACTACGCTCTACTGCGTTTCTCAACTCACGGATATTTCCTTTCCAATCATTTCTCTCTAAAACTTTATAATATTCCGGATCAACCTGAACAGAGGACAAGTGAAGTTTATTTGAAAAAATATCTACAAAGTTTTTTGCAAGAGCTTTAAGGTCTTCTTTTCTTTCTCTTAATGCCGGAAGAGTGATCTCAAATACATTTAGTCGGAAATAGAGATCTTCTCTGAAATTACCCTGCTTTATTTCATCTTCTAAATCCCTGTTGGTTGCAGCAATCAGTCTGAAGTCTGACTTTGAAACTTTAGTTTCCCCCATTTTGATAAATTCCCTGGTTTCCAAAACCCTGAGTAGCTTCGCCTGAAGTTCTATAGGCATCTCACCAATTTCATCCAGAAACAGAGTTCCTCCATTAGCTTCTTCAATCAATCCTTTTTTATCTTTAACTGCACCGGTAAAAGCACCTTGTTTATGACCAAAAAGCTCACTTTCAAGTATCTCCTTACTGAATGCTGAACAGTTGATGGCTACAAAGCTGTTTTTCTTTCTGTCACTCCCTTCATGAATAGCACTGGCAAAAACTTCTTTACCTGTTCCTGTCTCTCCTGTAAGAAGGACAGCAGCATCCGTTAAAGCCACTTTTTCAGCCAATTTCTTAGCCTGTAAAATTAATGGTGATTTACCTATAATCTGATTAAACCCTTTCGTCACAACCTGTTGAACAACTCTTGATTTATTATCTTTCACCTTATCAAGAGCTTTATATACCAATGGGATTATTTTCTCATTATCATCTCCTTTCACCAGGTAATCATACGCTCCATTCTTCATGGCCTGCACTGCATCCGTAATATTACCGAATGCCGTCATCAAGATAATTTCAATTTGAGGATATTTATTCTTGATAGACTTTACCAGTTCTACTCCAAACGCATCAGGCAGACGCACATCGCTCAAAACAACATCAAATTCATGTTGCTCCAGCATCGTCATTGCTGAACGTGCCGTAGAAGCTTCTTTTACATTAAAATTTTCTTGGGAAAGGATCATTCCTAACAATTTAAGGAGTTTGATCTCATCATCGATGATCAGAATATTTCCTGACATTATAATTATTTTTGGAAAACTAGTACAAACTTATTGAATTTATTCGAGGAAAATGGGGTAATTGAGGGAAATAGTTTTGTGAATAACTAATGATGAAGAATTTGGTTGGGAGCTTCGAATTGCAGGATTAGGTAGGGATCGTCAATCGATGTTTTCAAATATAAGTTATGAATTATAAGTTGGGGGGATCCGATTTAAGAATGATAAGTTTTATATCGTGAGATTTAATAGTTCCGATTATGTCATTCCGTAGGAATCTAGCCACATTTATTAGAGTCTAAAGAACTCAAAGGATAAACTACAGAATTTCAAATGGATTGTTTAGACTCCTACGGAGTGGCAGACTGGATTACATTAAAGATAGTATTGAAGGTAAAGACCAATTGTTAGTTAAAGAATAGAAAAAAGAGGGCTGGAAGCAGGAAGCAGGAAGCTGGAGGCATAAAGACAACGGAGATTAGTCATAGTGACTTATTATCTATTACTCATTACTCATTACTCATTACTCATTACTTATGTGTCTGTTGGTGTAGGTATACAACAAAAAAACCTTTATCGTAAAGATAAAGGTTTTTTAAAAATAAAATAAAAACTGGCGGCGGCCTACTCTCCCGCGTTAGCAGTACCATCGGCGCTGGTGGGCTTAACTTCTGTGTTCGGAATGGGAACAGGTGAGCCCCACCGCTAAAACCACCCTAAAGGTTGTATATAGCTTTAAGCATTAGGACTGAAGCCTGAAGCTTATTGCGTTTTTAAGCGATAAAAACTTTCACAAAGACAAAACCTTCACTGCGCATAAAGCACTTGGTTTATTAGTAACCATAGAC